>JAJZAL010000004.1:48671-65672 GCA_021799405.1 Acidobacteriota bacterium | reverse complement strand
GGCGGGCCCGGCTCCGACGACAAAAACAGTCTTCATGCAAGGACTCCTATGGAGCGCCCAACCTTCAGCGGGCAGCTCAGGGAATATGAATATGAGGATGAGGCAAGATTCCGACGGGTGGCAGGGGCGAGTGCCTGCCTGTGCGGCGCGAAGCCGGAAGGATTGAGAGCGTGAGTGAGCAAGACTCGGACTTTACACCCCCACGAGGATGAATCCGTATGCCACCCTAAATATACTTCGATGGAGGTGAAGGCGGTGATGTGGAACACTGAAGTGAAATGGCGACTCAGGCTGCCAATTGCCGCTTAGCCAACCAATCAGCGCCCTTGCAGTTGCATCCATCGCCGCACTTCTGCTTTGACACTCCACCACGTGGTTGATAGAGTTGGAGTACTGCCTGTACGCGGTTTTCGTCCTGGAAACTGCCTCGCGTCCCCGTCGTCCAGTGGCCTAGGACACCGCCCTTTCACGGCGGTAACACGGGTTCGAATCCCGTCGGGGACGCCAATTAAATCAACGCCTTACAAACCCCGCCCAGAATTTTGTAGGTCCGTTATAGTCCGATAAGCGAAATTGCTCTCGCTGGCCTGCGATAACGGCAGGCAGTTGTTGTCAGGCAGCATGTCCACAATCCGGCTCTGGGCCTTCCGCTTCAGGTCGGTTACGGCCTGTGCGTAAAGGTTCATCGTCACCAGACTGCTGGCATGCCGCAGTAGTTCCTGTACTGTCTTGACATCTTCTCCGTTTGCTTTGAGAAGGGTTGCATAGGTACGCCGAAAGGTATGCCATCCGATTCCTTCGATACCGAGAACCCTGGCTGCGGGAAGAATGTGTGCCCGAAATAGCGCCCCCGGCCAGTATGGAAGACGACCTTTCGCATACGGGCTTGCGAAGACCCAATCACTCTCCTGGGGGTAAGGACTCTTCATTCTCCATCGCCATAGAGTTTCACCAAGTCTTGGATCAAGGGGGACCGGTTTACGGCTCGCCTCGGTTTTGCAGTCGCCGATCTGCTGCATGACGATGGAACGAGTGACGGAGATCTGCAATTTTGCAAAATCGACGTCAGCCCATCTCAGCGCCAACAACTCGCCCACACGCAGACCGGTGAACACGTCCAGATAGACCGCCGTGTATGCAGGCTCCCGTAATCGGGAAAGCAATGCAGCAACGTCTTCCAGAGTAAGCACAATCGGAACCTTTGATCGCTTGGCGCTTTGCCGCACCTGGGTGATCGGATTTCGGTCGTGCCACTCCCAGCGGATCGCGTGATTGAAGACGGCGTGCATGATGTTTCGTATTTTTGCCTTACTGCCGTTGGAAAGTTCGAGTGACCGCAACCACTCTTCCACGGCAACCGATTTGACATCTTTCAATCGATATCCACCCCAACGGGGCAGAATCCATTTCCTGAAATAGCCCTCGTATGTGTAGCGGGTCTTCAGGGTTTTGCCGGAGTCTTCGCCCAATTCCCTTTGCCGATAGTGTTCGACCAACATCTGTACGCTTATCGGGGAAAGATTGGCGCGTGGGCTCTCTGCGTTGATGTCTACCCGAAGCGCGGCAACGGCCTTTTGCGCCGCTGTTTCGTTCGGAAATTGTTCCAGCTTACCGATGACCAGGTTGCGCCGCCTGCGGCTGCCGTCAGGCTGGAGCTCGTACCAGCGGTACTCCCATGCCTTCTGACCTTTGGCGCGAGCCACTAACTGCAGGCTGCCTTGTTGAAATCGCGAACGTCTCATTTCCTCTCCATATCGCAGTGATGAGACGCCACGGATAGCTGGTCCGAGCTTACCGTGAGAGGTGGACATTGGTCGAGATCGGAAGCACGGAAGCGCCAGAGTTTGCCGATGCGGTAACCGCGCACGAGCCCTGTTCTTGCGTATCGCTGCAAAGTTTTCGGATGAACTTTGACCAGCGCCGCCGCTTGCTCGCTATCCAGAAGCGGCTCAAAACTGTCCATGGAAGAGGGGTTAACTGACATGGTTCATACGCTCCTATAACAACCATGCATTGTGTATCGAATCTTGTCCACTACTACAGGTTGCGTTTTTCGCTTCACCTCAACATTGCTGGAGTTGAATAAGTCGCCTGAAGTGCATTGAAAGGACTGGAGTGTCCTACAAGGCCTTTTGAGGAACAAATGGAACATGACGAATGTTTACATTATCAAAACGAATATGCGGCAAGGGCTGGACAAATCCTATTGACATTCCCCGAATAAGCAGAGCATAGCCGAGGCGCGGGCGGTGTCAAGGGCGGCTGCGCCGCCGCGAAGCGGTCAAGTCCCTTGACACCACCCTATGCGCCTCGGCACATCATCCCACTATCGGGGAATGTCAGTTTTTCCTACCCCAAACATTCCTCAACGCCTACAGACTCAAGCCAATGTCATGGCTGATGCCAAGATCACGGCGTGGCGCGGACTGTTGGCTTCTTTGCATCGGGGCATGTTCGATGCTGTGTTCAGGCTCGTGTGAATGTGATTGTTCCCGTGCCAGTTCTGTGGCCGATGGACGCGCGGATGAGATGCCCAGCGACTCTCGGAGTTGTTCGCGGTCACCTGTAACAATGGCAATTTCACTTCTGCCGCGTGACGCACCAACGTAGAACAATTCCTGTTTCATTATGTCAGCGGAGAGGATGACGCCATCGACTGTCTTGCCCTGGCTGCGATGAGCCGTAACCGCATAGCCGTGATCGAATTGGCGATAGTTCCCCGGCAGCGCGCGGCCATCCTCAAGCTGAATGCGCCCGCCTTCGATACTCCGCACCTTCACCAGTTCGCCGTTCGTGGCGCGGAAGTTTGTATCCTTGCGATTGCCGGTCAGTAGCAGGCGGTCGCCCGGAGCAACTTCAACAGCCCGCTGCTCATGAACAGAAAACGAACGTGTCTGTGCCGGAGTGAAAGTCTTCTCTTCGCCGCAAACATTCCGACCCACAATTAGGCCGGACTCCACCCGACTCACGGTGAGGGCTTCATGCTTCTCCATGCCTCTGCCCGCCCGGTGCATCAAAAGAATCTGGCCCTCGCGATAGTTAGACAAGTCACGCTTTTGCGCTTCCGTCCATTGCAATGGGACATATCGATCCATCGTTATGCTTTCGCCGAGTTGACCGCGCATTGCAAGGTCGTCTCGAATAGCGCGCGTCACTCGGCCAATCTCCTCATGGGTAGGAGCAACCACCAGGATGCGTCGTGATGGATCGGCGGTCATCTCGCGGTAGAGATCAGCCACAGCGCGAGCCCGTTCCACAAAAGGAACTTCATGCACAGCTCCCAGGCGTTCAAGCTTTTCAAAACCCTCCGCCGGGGATTGGCGCAGCGTTTGAACGGCATCTCTGTATTGCGCGTGCGTCTGGCGCTGTACCCCGGTGAGGGAGACGCTTTTCATTTGAGACTCGCGCTCCAGAATACGCAGCGCGTCGGAGGCCTCGACACTCTGAATTTGGCGGGTGTCGCCTGAGAAGAGAATCCGAGCCTGCTGCTGCTCCGCGAGCCGGAGAATCCCCTCCATTTGCCGCCCGGAGATCATACCGGCCTCGTCCACGATCAATACCCGGCCACGCAACGCCGCATGTGCCATCTCGTCTTCGAGCAATCTGGCAACCGTCATGGCATCGCGAAAGCCGACCTTGTGCAATTCCCCCACCGCGCTGCGAGTCGGCGCAACCGCCATTACCTCGCGTCCGGTCTGTCGAAGGCTCCGGTCAACCTCTTGTAGCGTGGCCGTCTTGCCGGTTCCCGCTGCGCCACGCAGGTTGATGGCGAAATCGCGCGAGTCGAGAATCTGCTGGACGGCGCGTTTCTGTTCATCACGCAGATTCTCGCCCTGTTGAAACTCTTGTGTCCCCCCGAAGCGGCCATATCGGTCGATGCCGTGATCCACCATGGCGATGATGCGCTGTTCACGCTCAAGGCTGTCGCGAGTCGTCAACCGGTTGCCGGCATGGATGAGGCTTCCCTGGGATTTCTCGACTTCGAGCGCACCCTGTAGTCGGCCCAAATCAATCTGTCCGCGGCCGTATCGCAGAGCTTCGGTCAGCAATTCGTGATCGAGAACGACGGAGCGGCGCTCGAAAAGATGATCTTTTGCGTATTGCAAGGCGGTTTCGGCGTGCGTAAGCCCATGCGACACTTTCCACCCTTGCTCCAGAAGACTGTTCCGTAGACGTTCAACGCTCTGCAGTTCCTCCAGGGACAGGCGAGCCCGCTGCTGTCGGCGCATCTGTTCCGTCGAGATTTCCGCGAGTTTGTCCGCGCGGGATTCACGAACCAGTACGGCTACTTCATTGTCCGTCGGCTTGCGGCCGCTTTGCCTTGTGAATTCGTCAATGGCTTTGTCACGTTGCGCGCTCCGTTGACTGTACCTTTCCAGCAACTCGTCCGACACGCCACGAATTTCAAATCCGAGATCCCTGCCCCTGAGATCGCGGCGCGTCTCTATTTCGTAGCCAAGGCTACGGACCTCGCGAGCCAGGGCATTGCGGTAGACCTCCGAGAGATATGCGCGGCGCTCGTACAGCCCGGATGCTTGTAATGCCTTCCAACGGCCCTCTGCTCCGTCATAGGTCAAATTGGCGGCAACGGCGTGAGTGTGCAATTGCGGATCGAGTTCACGACTCGTGTCATGACGGTACGCGGCAACGATCCAGTTGCCGGTGGTGCGATTCTCATTCGCCCCATTCAAACGAACCCGTGTTGCGGCATGATTCTCACCTTCCATGAGAGCTGCCCGCACAGCTTTGTCATGAGCCGCGACCAGACGATCATCTCCGCCCACCAACGCTTGGATGGAAACGGACTTCGGCGCGGAGAATGTCATGTCGTAGAGAGACCGCGCCTTGCTCTGCTCGCTCCCGTCATTGTGTGCACGATCTGCTCCATGGCGCGGGCGCAGGAATTCGCCAGTCCCGGGATGAAGTCCTTCCCGTACGGCCTCGAATTGTTGGCGCGTCACCTCGCCGCGCAGCTCCAGCAACTCGGCGCCGCGCCCATGCCACTCGCCCCGCACGCGACGGTGCTCGTCGTAATAATCGCTGTTCTCAAGATGCCGCTGCGCATAGCCAGCGCCGCCCGCCATCGCTCGGATCGTCAGCATGAGCCGAACCTAACGCTGTTCGAAATCCCATTGCAAGAAGCGTTCAGAACTTCAGCGTTTTCAAGCCAGTGGTATTCTTAAGCCATGCAAGTCACCTTCAGCATCCCGGACGATCTCGCCCCTCAGATCATCTCTGAGGGTAAGGATCCTGCGCGCGCAGCGCTGGAAGCACTCGCCCTGGAAGGCTACCGCTCGGAACAAATATCCGAAGCGGAAATTCGGCAACTGCTGGGTCTTGAAACCCGGATGGAAGTTCACGCGTTCCTCAAGGAACATGGCGCATTTCTGCATTACTCGCTTGAGGATGCGGCCAAGGACCGTGAATCGGCGCTCCAGGCGCGCGCCAAGCGGCAACAGACGCCAGCTTCCGGTGAACGTCGAGCAGGATGATCGTTGTTGCCGACACCACGCCTATAAATTACCTGATCCTCATTGAAGAGATCGAAGTGCTGCCAAAGCTGTATGGCCGCGTTGTTATTCCGCCTGCGGTCCGTGAAGAGTTGATGCGTCCGCGTGCGCCGACCAGGGTCCAGGAATGGATGAATGAGCCGCCTGACTGGCTGGAGATTCTTTCCCCCACCGTAACCGTCGATTCCTCACTTGCAAAGCTTGATGCGGGAGAACGCGATGCAATTGCTCTGGCCGAAGAGCTATCCGCCGACCAGTTGATTGTCGATGAACTGTTGGGCAGACGTGAAGCGGAGCGACGTAGCTTACCGGTTATCGGCACCGTTGGGGTGCTTCGAGAGGCTGCCGAATTGGGGCTTCTGGACCTGCGCAGTGCATTTAAACGCCTGCGGCAGACCAGCTTTCATGTATCACCGGCAATTCTTGCAAGCTTGCTCGGTGACCAAACATAGGTTCCCGGCTGTTTCGAGCATTTGTTTTGCCACCAGACACCATCCCTAAACCTGACGGCTTAGGAGCGGCTTAGCGGATATTTCCACTCGAACGAAATTCGGACATCGTCGGGCCCTGTTCGGCGCGAATCAAAGATCATTCGAGATCCGTTCAATCTTGTTTAACGAGCATTCTAACCCCATTGTTCGTCTGATTCGGTGTATGGAATGCACAAGAATTCCATACGAGGACTTATTGGGATAGTGTCGAGACTGCAACCTGCCTTTCCCTGCAAAATGATACAAAAACACAATCACATTCCGGTTGAGAGGTCGCGAAGAAGAGATAGAGCAAAAAAAAGATTTACAGAATTCTCATAACGTGTCCATTCAGCTCAAAAGCTCAGGGCTGATATTCCCATAAGTCGTTCATCGTGCCGACGCCTCTGCAAGTATCGTCAGAGCCCCCGAAGATCCAAAGATTCCCCGTGTTGTCTATCCAACCGGAAGCTCCCCAGCGAGGCGGTGGCGGAGTGGCAGACGAAGAATAGCCCATCTGACCATAGCTAGCAGCGGGGCAGCCCGTGTCTCCGCCGCTCATCCATGTCCATTCGTTTGAAGAGGGATCATACTCCCATAAATCGTTCAGCTCATCCGTACTTGAACTGCTGCCGCCAAACAGCCAGAAGTTGCCTTGTGCATCGGTCCACGCCAGAGCACCGTCATCGGATGGGGGAATACTGCTTGTCGCAGCTACGCCTTCGGTTCCGTAGACGCCAGGTTGGTTGTTCTTATCCGGCCCTCCGACCCATGTCCATTCATTGGTCGAGGGATTGTATTTCCAGAGATCGTTTAGCTCACAAGGCGGGGTGCTGTCCTGGCAGTCCTGTGCATCGGCGCCATCGCCACCAAAGAGCCAGAAATTGCCTGAGATCCCCGTCCAGGTCGCGGCGTCAGTGCGGCTACCGGGTATATTGCTGGGCGAAGCCATTCCTTTTGTTCCGTATACGCCGTTCTCACCAGTGTTCGTGTCGGGGCCATCCACCCAGGTCCATTCGTTCGTCGCAGGATTGTATTTCCAGAGATCATCGAGATCGCCGATCTGCCCATTCACACCCGCACCATTGCCTCCGAAAAGCCAAAGGTTGCCCGACGAATCGACCCACGTCATGCCCTCCTGTCGCGCACCGGGAAAATTCTGCGCAGCCGGTATTCCCTTGACTCCATACACGCCTGCCCCACTGAAAGAATCCGTCTCGGAAAAAGCCGCCTGTTTGGAGCCGTCCATCCATGTCCATTCGTTCGTCGCAGGATCATATTTCCATAAATCGTCGAGAGTGCCCTTGGAGCCATTGCCGTCAACTCCGACACCCCCGAAAAGCCAGAAGTTTCCATTCTTTCCGACCCAGGTCATAGCCTCCATGCGTGCTCCGGGGTAATTTCCAGAAGAGGGTACGCCCATGGTCCCGTAGACCCCGGCCTGATTGGCCTGTTTGGAACCGCCCATCCAGGTCCATTCCTTGGTGGAGGGATCATATTTCCAGAGATCATTCAGTTTCCCTTGAGAATAGGTTGAATAACCACCAAAGAGCCAGAAGTTGCCGGACGCATCCGTCCATGATGCCGCACCGTATCGTCCTTGGGGAACATTACTGGAGGACGCCACGCCTTCTGTTCCGTAAATGCTCGGCTGACTCAGAGCGCTCGAACCACCGACCCAAGTCCATTTGCCCTGGGGGCCAGGGGATTGAGAGCTGCCGGAGCTACTGGAGCCCGTTCTTCCAGCACTCCTTTCTCCGCACCCTATGCAGAGAGGCAACAGGAAAACGGCAACAGCTAGCCAGCGAAAGGTTATAGATGCTTTTATCGTGATTTCTCTTTGCATATTAAGCCGGATACTCCACAGGATATGCCTTACCAGCAGGCCTCACAGATAAGACAACATGCAAGTCGTCTGCAGTGATATAGCAAAGGAGACCTAATTTCAAGTCTCCCTTGCATAAGTAAGTCAAGAAATCCTAGTTGAACGTGTATGTCTATCGTCCTCCACCTCCAGATAGCGAACCCGAAGTAGTAGCACTCAACACTGGGTAATAAGTCGTTTTTATCAGGCATTCTGTTCCACTTGCCGAAAGAGACATTCCATTCCCCGATGTGCCCGGATCTTTATCCGCGATATAAACGGTCGACCCATTTGACATCGCTGTAACAGGAGAAGTAGACGAACTGAGTCCAGATGCCAATTCACTCGCCATCTGATCTGCTGTCATCCCAGACGTATACGGCTCTGATACCTCATATCCTCCGACTATAACCGTCGTATCTGTATAGCTCATACAATCCGGATATGAGTTAGATTCGCTGATGGATACATAACCTCCAGCGGCTCTTCCTAGCGCTAACGTATTGACAGCGGTTTGACCATTCGAGCTCCCCCACCCAGTCAGTAAATCAAAACCATATCCAGCAGAATATGTCCCATTGCTTCCGCTCTGAATATCGTGAAACACGGAATCATAAGAACCGCTCGTCAATGAGTAAATTAAGGGGTTGATGGAACCGAGGCCGGCACTCGATCCATTATTAGCTGCTTCTTGATTGGCCAGAGCTGTAAACCCGGCCCATCGCGGTGATGCAAAACTTGTCCCCGGTCCATCATCGGAACAAGAAAGATCGTAACAGGAGTAATTATCAGCGTTCGCTTCCATTGCTACATCAGGCCCATTCCTGTATGCAGATGAACAGCCGCTACACGTCAAACCAGACTGATAACTTGGCAAAGTAACTCCGTCAGGAGAAACCCCTCCGGATGTGCTCGACCAAGCTGTCTCTGAGGTCCAGGAACCACCAGCGCTGCTCGTGACCAAATCTGTTCCTCCAACTCCGGTCACATATTGATCTTCTGCAGGATAAGCATCCACTGATGAGGACCATGCGCCGCTGTCACCCGCCGCCGCGAAAACACTAACTCCTTCCGCGCTTAATTCCGAAAGCGCAGGATCATTTGCCTTGATATCTGTCGGCCTCCACCCCCAAGAAATGCTCACTTGCTTGCAGGTTCCACTATCGTTCTCCATATTGGAGAATATCTCGGAAGCCGCTGAATTAGAAGGATACGAGTAGTTGGGAGAAGACGTGGTCCACTCATCTGGCGCAACATAGACGCGCACCTGGCTGAGACCTGGAGCCATGCCAATTGCCTGAGCGATATCTAACGCCGCTTCTCTCGATGCAGTCGGATCGTTTGGCGGTGGAGTCATGGTTCCACCATCTACCAAAACATTGTTGATGGCAATTGTATAAGGGCCTCCTCCATTCGGTGGAGAATATGTGAGAGTATAGCCGTTATTGCCGTTATTTGTAATGCTGGCAGATCCGGCATAGCCGCTTCCATCCAAGTCGCCCGCTACGTCGCTCGGGTAATATCCACCAAATTCTGCAAGCCCCACACACTGGCCACTGCCGGTCAGTGATGTACCTCCGTAATACGCGGCGCGCATATCGCTCGGTAGATAAGAGCCATTTGGCCCAGATCCATAGGCATCAGCCTGACCGCTTGTCGCGGCAGCTAGCATTGGGCGGGGCACAGAATAGTTTGTCAATCCCGAAATGTGCCAGAGTGGAACGGTGAGATCTGTAGATGGTTCATGCTTCGGCGAATAGAACAGGCGTCCCTTGGGGCCTTTTCGGAAACTTTGCAGTTCAATATGAAATGCTGCATTTACTTGCCCTACTGTTCCGGTAATCGGAACAACTAAGTGATTTGGTAGCTCTTTTCCTATAGTAAAACCTTTGGATCGCGCCCACGCTACTACTGCTTGATAGTCCTGTGTGGATGGTCCGAACTCTTGGTTAACCTGGGCTGTAGTCAGAAAATGTCGGTAGTCCGGGCTGGAAGGATCGTACAGTTTTTTGAGTAATTGGTTTAATTCTTGTTGGTTACGCAAGGGTAGTAACAAACTCAAATGCATGATCTTGGTTGTTTTCAGGATGCCGACAGGTGTCGCTGTTCCTTTTAGCACCACTTGGGGTACATGACGAGTGGGTAGCGAACGCAATACCGTTTGTGAATGCGCAGGCGATGAGAGCAAAAGCGCTCCCAACGCCAAACTGAGAGATAACCAACGAACAGGATGCGAGATGAACAACGACTCCATTGCGTGACCACCTTTCTTGGAGTACAAGGAAAACGTGATGGACTGCCTTCAACGCTGAGCCTTGTCGATGCCAACGTTAGACAGCCCCTGTTCAACACAGTTTTCACGCAATGGTCTGGGGGAGAGAACCATTTAAGTAGCAGCAAAATGAAAACGTAACAGTGATAAGTCCGATATACGAAATGTTTGATTTCCTTATCTGAGCACCGCAATCTGCTCGAAGACGAAACTGTGCTATCTACCCAACAGATGCAGATCGTGTAGAGGATTTCGATAAGAAAGAAGGAGGAGTGGCACTTCGAGCCGTCACAGATCCTTCAATTCCGGGGAACTTGAAGGAGTAATGCAGCACCTGTCAAAACGATTCATGACAGATATTTCAACCGGGAGACAGCTTGCTCCAACGAAATGGGGGATGTCAAGTGTCGCTCTGTGAATTTTTCTGCTTATACTAACCGTTTTGCGGATTACGCAGATTGAGCGTATAGCGAGCGTGCCTGCGCTCACCGATGCGGACGAGCGCGCCCTGTTGCACCAAATCAGCCAAATCACGGGTTGTGGTGGCTGGGGATGCTCCGGTAATCGTGCTGTAATTGCCCGCACTCAGGCCACCCTTGAATCCTTCCGGGCCTTCTCGGAACATGCGAAGCAATGCCTTCTGCTGGCGTTCATTGATCTGCCCACGCAGCCGGTCCAGCAGCTTCGCTTTCGCAAGGATGAACTCAACCAGTGTGATGCTTCGACCTTGCGCTTCCAATGCAATATCGGCGAACCAGACCAGCCATTCCGTGATTTCGTTTTTCCGATTCGCTCTTTCGAGGGCATGGTAGTAGCTCCTTTGGTGCGCCAGGATGGTTGTAGCCAAAGAAACGAGCACCGGTTGGCCGAAGCTCTGCGCCATCGTCTTTTCAGCGATAGCGCGTCCGATGCGCCCATTCCCGTCCTCAAAGGGATGGATAGACTCGAAATACAAATGGGCTGTGCCCGCGCGTGTGATGGCAGGCAATGGTTCTTTGCTATGAGGCGCTGTGCGATTGAACCATGAGATGAACCGTTTCATTTCCGCCGGCACTCGTTTTGAGGGTGGAGCCTCAAAATGCACTGTCGGAGAGCCGATTGAGCCAGAGACAATCTGCATCGGTTCCCGGCTCGTGCGGTATTGTCCAATGTCGGCAAGGTCTTTTCTGCCGGAAGTCACCATCCGATGCCAGCCGAACAACATTTCGTGGGAAAGAGGCTGTGACAAAGAACGATAGAGATCGACCATCATTTCAGCGATGCCTTGTTCTGCAGGCATGACACGCCGTTTATCGGGAGATGCCAGTCCAAGCTGGCGCAGGATGGACGATTGCACACTGGCCCGATTGAGAACCTCGCCCTCAATGGCTGATGTGGTCACGGCCTCTCCACTCATTACTTCCACCAGAAG
Organism: Acidobacteriota bacterium; assembly: GCA_021799405.1. The sequence goes on along the minus strand of JAJZAL010000004.1, from coordinate 54,145 downwards.
TTGATTGCGTTCGTCTTCGCCGAGATGTCTGACAGTGCCGATGGTGACGCCCGCGCCAAGCAAGAATTGCTCTTCAGCGGCGGTGATCTTTGTGCGATCCAATGTGAAATTCGGCCAATCCGGATTTTGCCAGTTCCAGGTCATGAGCGATAGCGGGCTTTTCTATCGCTCATATTATGGCATATATGTGATGGATATAACCAGCGCCTATCGCTCAGGTTTAACGCTGGCTGCGGCTTTTCCATGTCTTTGATGCTGCCCCGAGTGAACTACGGGACCGTGATCAGGCCGTGGAGAGGACTCTGGAACAGTCTGCATTGCTGACGGCGTTGTTCCAGTTGTTGGAGCCGAATCCCGGCAACTCTGTATCCTCATGCCGGAAAACAGCCCGATCAACAGGGCAGCACCGGCAATCAGGGGAATCCAGACACGAACAAGATCACGTTTCCATTCGTGCAGAAGCGCATCGATGTTCTTTGCCCGGCTCTCCAAAGAATACGTCAGCCGATTGTTTGCGTGTTCCACTTGAGCGGCAACACCATCGCGCGAATCCGACAAATTGTTCAGCGCAGTTGTAAGTTCCTTTTGTGCGCTCGTCATGGCTGCGGCGGTGGCTTGCAGTCCTCTTACGGCATCCGGCACGCCGGATTGGAGAAAATTCTGGCGCAGACTTTCGCCAAGCATTTGTGCAATCTGCTGGGGATCAAGGCCTGCCTCAATTTCACCGGGCAATGTAGAAAGCCTCGATTCCAATTCGTGAACATAGCCAAGCATCTTCTGTTGCGCCACGTCAGTAAAGCTCTGATGAGCATCCAGCGTTTCCTGAATGTGCTCGCGCTCATCTGCAATGTCTCTCGGCGTCTGACGCGTGAGTAAAGCGAGGACGCCCATTGCTTCGAGGATGCGCAGCATTTCATCATCCGGACTCAGTGTGCGCGTATGCGCGAGAACCCGGTAATAGGCAGTCTGCAATTCTTCCGGGACCAGCCGGGAAAGGGAATCGAACAGTGTCGGTTCCCTCTCTTCCGCTGCCTGACTGGCGAATTTAGCTGGATGAGGACTCATGGCAAGAACACCCGCTTGGTTCGATCGAACTCAGTGAACAGCTTTCTCCGATAGCTCTGCGCTCGCATCACGATGGATGCTCTTTTCAACTCCTCGACAGCGGCCTTGCGGTCAACCACCTGTCCAAGCTGAATGCCATGTTGCCGGATTGGGTTTTCAAGCTCGGCAAGCCGAAATTCCATCTGCAAAATCTCCGGCGAGAACACCTCCCGGAAACGATTGGCTTGTTCGGTAGACTTCCAATAAGTGAAATCGGCCGATGCGTTGGTTGCGTTTTCGACGACGACATACTCCACACGGTCCTGCAATCGACTGGCCCACGTCAGAACACTTTCTACGCTGGCCGGATCTGGTGTAACCACGCCAACGCCAGTAAACCGAACGCCGGTTGCGGCGACATCTTCATACATCGACTCAAACCAGTCAGCCGCGACCTGTCCTGATCCCGCTCCCATATCGGCAAGAATGATGGGTGTGTCGTTTTCCAGGTGATCGACAAAAGCATCCAGCCCAGCGGGTGTATGGATATTTACCTTCGTGACCGCGCCGTTGAAGAAATGTTTGAGCGAGCCGCGAGCCTTATTCTCTGTATCGAGGTCAAGCAGCGTGACAGGAATTTCGTTTGCCTGAAACCATTCGGCCAGGGCGACTATGACTCCGGTCTTGCCGACTCCGCCTTTGCCGCCCATCGTGAACACCACACGCTTTGCATTTGCTGTCATTGCTCACCTCCACTGCGTAGAGTCAGAGGTTCGTTCTCCCGGAAGACGAACGGGCTGCGCTTCGTAGCCTGTGCTGTGGGTTTTGCCTTGAATGCGGCAATCTGCTCAGAGACAGGGGAGGGCGCGTCCGCCACCGCAGGCGGTAGTTCAAATTGTGTTCGCTTGCGATGCTTCGCGCGCACTTTTACAAAGGAGTGGATAGTGCTCGGAGTAACGCTCAGGTTGAGACGTTCCCGGAAAATCCTGGAAATGTCACGATAGGTTCTCCCCTTGCGTCGCAACTCCCGAATGAGTTCACGGTGAGGTTCGAGTTTCGAGCGGTACGAGGGCTCAGGCAGCGAATCGAGAATTTGTTGAAGATTTGACTCCATTGGCTCCGTCTCCGGAGCATTTCACCATGGTCCAATAACAGTCCAATAACCCGTTCCCTGCGTGCCTGAAAGCGCCCTACAGTGCTATCCGTAGCGTCTGGTTTCAATCAGTTACGAGATCGGTGACCACTTTCACGGCGGTAACACGGGTTCGAATCCCGTCGGGGACGCCATTCCCAATCAATAATTTAGTGTCGCGCTTCTCCCCGTTTTTTTTTCGTCCTAGTAGTAGTACTCTGAGACCTCGGAGGAAACTGATTTCTGATCCGTAAAGGATGATCCGAAGTCCATGCCAAAGCCAGTCGACTACTACGAATTTCTTCAGATCAGCCCCAATGCCGATCAGGAAACCATCCATCGCGTCTATCACTTTCTTGCCACGCGATTTCACCCGGACAACCCCAATTCCGGCGACGCCGAGAAGTTCAACGTCCTCAAAGAAGCCTATGATGTTCTCTCCAATCCAAGCCGCCGCGCCAAGTATGACCTGGCCCGCGAAGAGGAAGCGCCGCAGTACGTTCCGCTCTCCTCGACCATCGACTTCATGGACCAGATGGAGGGCGAGCTCAATCGTCGCCTGGGCCTGATGGCCTTGCTTTACTTCCGCCGCCGCACCAATCCCTGGGCCCCTGGAGTCCCGCTCGCTGAGGTGGAAAAGCGTATGGGCTTCCCGCGTGACTACCTCGACTTCACCACCTGGTATCTGGAGCGCAAGGGCTACATCAGCAAGGCCGACAACTCTGATTTCACTCTCACTGCGGACGGCGTCGACTTCGTGGAAGCGCAACGCGGCCAGATTCCAGTGCTCAACAAGCTGCTGACCGCCACCGCCGGACCCACGACGAATGGCCTCGATGATGAAAATGGACACATCGAGAACCAGCAAACGTATATTCTGCCCCAGGGGCCGCCCCTGCTGGAGCGCCGAGTGCGCACAAACGACCGCCGCGCAAATAAGCGGGACCGTGGACAGGACACGCATGACCGCCGCACCACTGCCGTCGAACGCCGCGGCGGCGTGGTCAACCGCAGGGTCGAACCCACTCAAGACGAAGCAGACGCCAAACCCGGGCCTGTCAACTAGCGCCCGCCAGTTACGTAATCCGGCGACAGGCGCGCGTAGCGCTGTGTCGTGCGCGACGTCTTATAGCCGAAATGCTGGCCCACCGCTCTCCGGTCCACTCCCCGCATCACCAGCCAAGATACTGCAGTGTGACGCAATCTGTGAAAGCCAGCACCTCCGCGCTGTGCTCCTCTAACCCACGCTCGCATTCTGTGATTGTGCCCGCACAGCAACCCTGCGCAGGAACCACCGTGGAGCTCCGCCCGAGCTTCGCACCGTGTGTTTCGCCTCCTAATAAAGACGGAGCATTGCAGCGCTGAGCCGAAAAAACCTAAACTTAATCAGGCGCTGAAGGCACAGGTCTTCCTTCATGAAACGGCTCGCAATCATTTCCAGTCCCGATGGAGCGACCGAAGATAAACGGCTATCAGAGCTGTCGATTGCTCTAGGCGTCTCAGTTGAAGTTCTTCCCTATGAGCGCACGGCACGTTCTGCACAGGAACTCTTGAGCCAGCTTCAACCTGGCCCCTGCAGTTTAGCGATGCACATGGACACACTGCGCCAGGTTCATCGCGCTTTGCGTCCTGGAACCACACTGGAACAGTTGTTGGATGACCGCTTTCAGGAGGTTCTGATCTATGGAGTCCCTAACGACCCAGATATCAATGGCACACTGAGCGCCCTTACGGACGGAGTGATTCGCGGGCTCGTGCTGCAGCGCAACCAGGCCGTTCGATACTCTTTCCCTCGGGAGGCGAGTGAGTTTTGCCGCCAACTTGCCGGACATAGTCTGTTGACCGACCAGGAGCATGAAGCGCCTGTATTCGAGCTTCGACCGGAATGTGGGTTGGTAGATTCGATCATGATAGCCAACGAACGTCCAGCGTTCGTTCGGTTAAAGACGGAAGCACGCGATATCTTTTTCCTCGCCGGCCGCATGCCGAACTTAGACAAGCCGCTAGACGGGGACACAGGTCTTGGAGACGACTGCATTCCACTGGTTCCGCCCATCATCTTTCTGCGTCGTTGCTTCGCTGAAAGCTGCTGGAAGAGTAGCGAGCCAGCGGCCCGCCTCATCATCGACGATCCCCTGTTGACGAACACCTATGGCGCTCTTGATTTCCAAACTCTTAAGACTTCAATGCGGCGATTGGGCTACGGGGCCTCGATCGCCTTCATTCCTTGGAATCATTGGCGCTCGTCGCGCCGCACTGCCTCCAGGCTGCTCGGCGGCGAATCGAACCTGAGCATTTGCGTCCACGGCTGCGATCACACCAACCACGAATTCCGCTTAGGATCCGCGGCAGTATTGGCACAGAAGGCCGCTCTCGGCATGCAGCGTATGGCGAAGCACCAGAACCGCGTCGGCCTCTCGTTTGAGGACGTGATTGTTTTTCCGCAGGGGGAGTTTTCCAAGGCGGCAATCCCCGCGCTGCGCTCGGCTAACTACCTCGCTGCCGTGAACACAACCTGTTTCCCAACGGACTCCGCTCCAGGTGATCTCAAAATTGCCGACTTTCTTTTCCCAGCCGTAACTCGCTTCGAGGGCTTTCCTATCTTCCAGCGCCGCTACCCGCAAGGCGCATTCGGATTCGCCTTGGACTTGTTCCTCGGCAAACCCGCGTTGATAGTGGAACATCACGCGTACTTCCGCGATTCCTGCAAAGCCATGGAAGGATTTGTTGTGGACCTCCGGCATATGGAACCCTCCTTGACGTGGCCCGACCTGTCTGAGTTGCTGATGCGATGCAACCTGCGACGCACGAACCACGATCGTTCGCTTGATATTCAGTTCTTCACCCGCCGGTTCCATTTCGCACCGAAAGAAACTGAGGAACGCCGTTGTCGGCTGTCCAAGTTTGAACCGGATCCCGACACAGTGGAGCGCGTGCTGGTCGACGGGCGGAGCGTTAGTTTCGGTTTTGACAAGGATCATCTGACCTTCGAAGTCTTGGCCGTGCCTGGTCAAATTTGTGACATTGAAATTGTCGACCGGCCCGTGCCAGCCCCTCCGATTCGCGGCTTTGGAACCGCCCACAATGCTCGCGTGCTCGTCCGGCGGGGGCTCTCAGAATTTCGAGACAACACCTTGTCACGGCATGACGGCCTGCTGAAGAGTGCAGAGCGGGTTGCAAAAGCCCTGAAGACGGTAAGCGTCCGGGTTGAACCGTAGTTGTTCGGCTTGGAACTCAAGTGTCCACGTAAATCTCAAGTGGACACTTGAGATTAGGCGGGGTGGTTCTGGGGTGCGTC
>JAJZAL010000004.1:0-48661 GCA_021799405.1 Acidobacteriota bacterium | reverse complement strand
GTCAAGCACGACGCCAACCACGTCTACACGGCCTGAAGCGGACGCTTACTGAAGACGACGGGGGAAGCATGAAGAAATCTCTCTTTAGAAGATCGGCAAACCGGATTCTCGCACTCATCGCGCGGTTTGCCCCAGGTTCGACTTCCTTTCGACCGTTTCTTCACAAATTACGCGGCGTCCGTATTTACGGCCATGTCTTCATCGGAGACGACGTCTATCTGGAAAACGAATATCCTGAATGCATCGAAATCCACGACGGCGCCCAGATCTGTCTCCGCTCGATTCTGATTGCACATACCCGCGGTCCTGGACGCATCGTGATTGAAAAGGATGTTTTCATCGGAGCAAACGCACTAATCTCAGTATCCGTTGGGGAAACAGTGACAATTGGTGAAGGCTCTGTGATCGCTGCGTCATCCATTGTTTCGTCGAGTGTGCCGAGCCACGCGCTCTTCGGAAGCCAAAAATCAAGAGTGCTTGGAAAAGTCACGGTACCGTTTACGATGAATACCTCACATCGAGAGTTTATTTCCGGATTACGACCGCTTGATAAAAAGTAACTCTCGCGAAATATTTTCGGCTACGGTCAGGACATCTCACAAAGAAGCCGGTGTGCGCCGAATCCCTCGCATAATTTACGAATTTGGCGAATGCACGATTGCGTGCATTACCTGCTCAGAATAACGTCAGTGAATCGACGCAGATTCTCTGAGCTGGGCAACGAACGCCTCGAACGAAGCAGCACCCGAGAACCGGTCGAAATCGATATTGATTCCAAACTCCTCGCCGATCAGTGTGAGCACGGTGACATGGGCGATGGAATCCCACCCGCTCGTGTTTTCAATGTTCGCGGACTCGATTTCATCTGGGTTCAAGTCCGGAAATACCGCCGAAAAGCAACGCACTAACTTCTCTCTGATTGTTGCATCGTCCACTGCTCGATGACCTCGTGATTTAGCATTGGGCAAACTGCGGAGAAATCCGCTGCCGATAGTTCGACCTCACCTCTAATAGTGAACCCAGACAAATTGAGTTGACTCAGAAATGTTTGCATGGGGCCATTCTTTTCAGTAGGTTTGAATCTCAATAAAATCGATTTGGCTCCGGACCTTTCAAACAATTGCCGCAGAATCTGAAATTCAATGAGTCGCGAGAAGGCCCTGCAACTCATCACGTAAATATCCACGATGCATCGGCCGCCTTCGAAGTAACCTCCGAGAACTGCGATTCGCCCTAACTGACCGAAGCGATCCTCATAAGAAACAGTGGTCAGAAACGTGCCGGGACGGTTTAGCCGCGTCTGCCACTCCGCCTCGGTGTACCGCATGCCATTGAGATTGAATTGATTGGTCTTATTCACCAATTCGAACGCACGTTTCTGGTTGCCATCGACAGGCTCGAAAGTGACCCTTGCATTGAGCCGTGCGATAAATTCAGTGGAACCGGCTTCCACGACCTCGTCCTGCAACTTGGACACGCTGCGTAAACTTGCTGCGCGCAGGCGATCTTCCTCCTGGACCTCTTCCTTTCCGAACAATTCCCGCAGACGCTTGAGCAGGGCCAATATCTCAACAGGATCGGAAGGCTGAAACTGCAAGCATTCGATGAGCGGGAATCTCTCAGAAACCTCAGACAATTCCATCGGACTGTCGTCTACAAAGACTACGCTGTCAGCACCGACATTCCATGCCTTCAAGATCCGGCCCACGGCGTCGGATTTGCGTCCCCAGCCGGTTTCGACAGGATAAAATGTCTCCGCTCGCAAAAGGAGGTCGGTTCTCAGCAACGCCGCGCTCACCGGTTGGGGATCATTTTTCGAAGCAATTGCTAAAAGCACCCCGGCTTCCGCGAGCGAATCCAGCAGTTGCTGATAAAGCCCGTGGACTTGAGCTTTGTCATTGAGGGACCACGATACGCCATGCACATCCACGTCGCCGAGGATGCCTTTCCATAAGGTCTGATCAAGATCGGTGATCAGACCCTTTTTCGGCACACCCGGGAACAGGGAGTTGACGGAAAGGCGAGCGAGCGTATCGGCGTGTCCAATCGTGTATGGAAAACCCACCGCCAATTCTAGATTTACATCGTGGCGACTTTGGAAGGGAGACTCCTGAGCAAGGTTCAGGGAACTAAGCAACCGAATCCCGGGAAGTAAAAAGACTTTGGCTAAAAACTCTCCTAAGTGAACATTGAGGAGAACTTCGCACTTGCTGGCCAGCACAGGCGAAGAATGAACAAGCAGGGGAAGGGGCAAGGTAGGAGAAACGAGAACAACCGGCGCCGTCCGGGTCAATGCTTCAATTTTCGTCAACAATCGCGCAAGCTTCGCTTTGACCTGTAAAGCTATATCTTCGATCTTCGCTACCGTCCAGCCACCGCTCCCACGAAAACCAAGCCGGGTATCGATATCCTCCCATTCCAGAAAAATAATGGAGCCTTCGGATGGCTGTTCAAGCGCTCTCTCCAGATTTCCTTCCAGGTCGCCATATAGGCCCGTATGAATGCGGATCGAATCATTCGAAAAGCGTAATTGCAGATAAGCCTTTAAAAAGGTCTCTAAGTGCAAGGGGGAAAATCCGGTAAGCAGGTGAACAGACCTATCGAGCGTGCCGCCTTTTCGTCCGGCAATCTGCAATGCTTCAGCAAGACGCATACCAATCCAAAATCCTTCCTTCGTTAGCTCGCAAGCGGCGCTTCTGGATTGACACCTACGAGGAAATCGTATCAGGCGGCGGCTGAGTCAGCATGCCTGATTCAGTAGATGGTCCAGGACGGATGCGTCGTTGGCCGAGTTCCTGGATGATCGGTTGCCCGGTAGGCCAAATCATTCATGGTTGCCACCGATCTCCCGAAGAATCGGCTTTGCCTTAGGAGCGGCGATGGAAGTGAGCCTCGATGATGCCGCCTATATAACCTCGATCAGCAGCAGTTCGAACTATGTACGCTTTCAGGATCTGGCACGCGCTTTCGCAGATGCTTGAATCGTGCTGATCGCAACGTACAATCCCAGACGCTCGCGAAAGAAGAAAGCAATTTCGCGGTACGGACGTCCCTCGCGCCGCAGTTCCGGATTAGCTCGCTGTGCGATGCACACGTCGAACCGGGGAGATTCTGCGGAAGAGATTCATAGGATGGATGGTAGCTCTGGCTCCGTGCGCGACGGCTATAGAGCATCTTCGATCATCCTCCCGTAATAGTCCGGTTACCGGTTCCCACTTTATCTGAAAGGACCTTGTGGCGCCTTCCGTGCCGTTTCGTTTCAAGAAGTTACGAAACAGACGGTCATTTTAACGGCTGTAACACGGGGTTCGAATCCCATCGGGACGCCGCCGCTGTTGCGACAGCTCCACCAGTTCCAGCTCCTGTCTGCAGTACCAAGGTAACTAAGTGGAGTCAGCCACTCTCAAAATTGCTTGCACGCCCACGCTCTTCTTGTGACCATGCAATCCATGAGGTCGTATTCCCTGTCTGCGCTGCTTTGCACCATTGGAACGGCAATCATTCTGTCGTCATTCGGACCGGCGTGCAGCGCACAGTCATCGAAAACGATCTTCCTTTACGGAGGAAAGCATCACAAGACATTCCTCGGTTGCCTGAATTGTTCAGAGACGAGCGAACAATCCATCTGTAACGAAGATGGCCGCTATGGATGGGACCTGCAGCCCCAGAGCATCTGGAACAATTCCGGAGAGTTCGGGTCTGACCTCTCTCCCTCGAGCCCATGGAACGACCTCGGCCAGCACCCGCCAGTCATTCTCGACACCAACGGCAATTCTTACGGATATTTCACCACCAACTCCCTGTATCCTGACCGTACCCAGATACCATGGGTACTCAGCGCCCTGAACAGCTACGCGAAGACCAACGATCGTGCCAGGGCACACAAACTGTTGTGTGACGTCCACAACTCAAATACCAAAGCGAGTACTCCGGCCGCAGACCTGGCGGGCATGCACGAACAGCATCCCGCACACGATTGCACTTTGCTCTTTTTCCTTCATCGACCATGCCATGCTGCCTCTCGAAAAGCCTCTGGTTCTTACCCAGGAAATAGCCGGTAACCGCATCGGACCGACGCATCTGGCGAATTGGACGCGTTGGAATCAGCATCCGGCAATTCCCCAACTCTGCCCAGCCTGACGCGCCCAGAATTTTGTTGAAAAACGCGCCGAAGCATCGAGCGAGGCGCAGCCAATTGTGCAACGGCAAACAGGCACACGCAATGGATTGGGTAGGTTCCTGGTTGAAATTCTGTCTTTCAACAAGCTCCTGGGCATCCCGTTCTCCCGAACCATAGCATTGGCCAAAGCAACATAAGTCTTATCTCTCGTTGCCGCTCACAACCCCTCGCCTGTTCTACCCGCTCGGATTTCATCCAGGCCGTGTGCAAAAAGCACGATAGCGGAAGCGACAGATCCAGCAATCAGCCCGCGATGTCAGCTGAAACGCCACTCAGAATAAGCACCGCCGGTTCCTCCAGCACTCTCAGAACAAATTGCCGCAATCCGACTGTCCCCGCTCCCTTCATGAAGATGTGTCATCCTTGCGATCGCACTCCCACTACCGTGAGTCACCAAATAGCGGGCGGGCGGCTGGTAAGCAACGGAACATTTCTCCCCGCGATCCATCACTGTGCGCCCCATCACCGAACTTCGCCTTCTGCCGCGCTACAGATCACGTAGGTGGCTCCTTGCCTCGCGAGCGTAACAGGCGCTGCCTCTCGTTTCCGCAATCGGCGCCCTCGCAGATCCATACCACCGCACACTCCGAGCTGCTGGATGGCAACCATGACGCTCTTCACCTTTCCGGGCTTCGAAACACTCGCAGAGCCGCTGCATCCGTATCTGCAACAGCGAGAGTTTCAGATTCGCCGGTTCGCAAACGGCGAAATCTTTGTCACCATCGCCACGCCATTCGATCTCTCCCACTGCATCCTGCTCGGCTCCATCACGCCGCCGGATGAAAACCTGCTTTCTCTGGCATTGCTGGCGCACACGCTCAAGAAAGACGGCTGCAAGAGGATCACTGCGCTCATTCCCTACCTCGCCTATAGCCGTCAGGACAAACAGAAAGCCGGCGAGAGTCTCGCCACAGCATGGACGGGTTCAATTCTGCACGCCTCGGGCGTCGACACTGTCATAACTATCGATGTACACAGTGAGCACGACCAGGCGCTCTATCCCATGCCCCTGATGTCTGTTTCACCCGCTGGTGTCTTCGCGGAGGCCGCGCGCAAATTCGGACTCGCGGATGCCACCGTCGTTGCCCCTGATCACGGCGCACTCCAGCGCTGTCGCGCTCTCAACAATGCACTGGGACGCGCCGGCGTCGAGGTTCCCTACCTGAGCAAGCGCCGCGACCCGTCCGGCGTAAAGCATCTTGAATTTTGCGGTCAAGCGACGCCGCGCGTTCTCATCCTCGATGACATCCTCGATACCGGCGCTACACTCACCTCCGCCTGCGAAATGATCCTCCGCAACGGCGCCAAAGAAATCGTCGTCATGGTCACACACGGCCTTTTCACCGGCTCAGATTGGGCCCGCCTCTGGTCGCTCGGCGTATCCCGCATCTTCTGCGCCGACACGGTCCCGCTTCCCGGAAGCATCCTCGAGGACCCGCGTATCACCGTACTTCCGGTCGGCAGCCTGCTCCGCGAAGGCTTGTAGCCGGCTCCCATCGCCGCGCACTCTACCGTGAACAACAGGCCCTACGCCGCACCCTCAAACGACAATGCCACCGCACCCTCTGCCCGCTCGATGCGCACCAACTTCGGCGACCCTTTTGCGTTCGTCATGTAGGTCAACCGTCTCGGCCCCGTAATGTTGAGCAGATAGTCCGTCGGCTTCCGGTCAAGCTGCACTGAAATGGCTGCGACCTTGTTCTCCAGCACGTGCGCTTCAAGCCTCACCAGCGGCAATCTCCGCGCTGCAACCGGAAATCCAGGGTGCCCATCCGTGAACGAAATCGTCGTGGTAATCCCCGCATAATGCCGCGTGAACCACTTGCAGAACAAAGTCCAGCTGGCCAGCGGTACTTCGTGTCCATCCACCGACTGGCGCGCGCCTTTTCCAAAGAGTTCTGCCCATTCTTCATCCAGCCCACCGAGCAGGGAGCCGCCCTGAAACGACAGCTCCGACGAACCATGATTCTCGTAACCTGCGGCGCCGCGTTCGCCTTGTCCCCATTCCAACTGCCCGCGAATCGGCGCGTCGCTCTCCGGCAATGGACCCGATACCGGATAAACTCCCGAGCGGCCTACCTCGTCGCGTAACCGCTTTTCCTGTGTCGTGCCCTTCTTTGCACTGCTCGATTTCATCTTGCACCTCCACGCGGGGAGAACCAAGCCAGGTCGTCCTCAAGCTGACGAGCATATTCTGGGCAATTTCGTGCGCCATCGAATGTGCATTGCATCACACCTTCATCTCAGCGCCCGAATCTCCCCATCCACTCCGTTTCACCCTTCACATGGCCGCGCATCGCGCCCTCCAGCTCCACATGGGACGCGCCCGCCTTGAGCTTCAGCATTGTGTCCAGTGCATAGAGATGGAAGAAATACCGATGCGTCTGCCCGCGCGGTGGACACGGCCCGCCAAAGCCGATTTTTCCAAAGCTGTTCCGCCCCTGCAGCATGCCGCCGGGCAGTTCGCCCGTCGGCGCTACATCTTCCCAGATGCCTCCGGCGTGACCAGGTATGTTGTAAACCATCCAGTGAAACCACGTGCCGCCCGGCGCATCCGGATCATCGGCAATCAGCACCAGGCTCTTCGTGCCAGCGGGTGGCGCACTCCAACTCAGCGGCGGAGATACATCTGCTCCACTGCACGTGTACTTCGTCGGAATCGTCTCTCCCTGGGCGAACGCTGTCGTTGAAACACAAAACGCCATCCCGCCTCCTTGCTCCGTCGAAGCAGTGTACGGTGACACCTCACGCTCCGCAACCACCGCTCCGCTATCATGCATGCGGGCGCTCACGCCGTCAGTGGTGGACAGGCTTACCCAGCTTGCTCTCGACTGAATCCACTGCCCCTTCCAGCCGTCCGACCCGCCCATCGTAATCGTCCGCATGCATGATCGTGATCACGCGATCCGTCTTCATCCGCATTTGCTGGTGGCACTTCTTCGCTACGTCCATCACCCGGTCCCACTCCCCTTCCAGAATCGTCCCTTCGGCTGTCAGTTGATAATCAACCCCGCTCGCGTCAATGATCTTCACCAGCTCAGCAATATCGCCGCTCATCGAGCGTCCGCGTCCCAGTGGAATAACGTTGAGTTCCAGCAGCATCTCACCCTCCTTGCGTGTCCTAGCCGTTTGTCCTTTGACTCCGCGCCTGACTATTTATCCGTGCGTAACAGGCAACAGGCACGACCGCTCCCGAATCTCTTCCATGCGATCTGCGGGAAACCCATGAATACTCAGCAACTCATCCCAATCGTGAATCTCACCGCCATGACGTTCGCGAAACGCCACGATTTTGCGCGCCATGTCGATCGCAATTCCCGGTAACACCGTCATCTCGTGGCTACTCGCGGTATTCAGATCGATCCTCGCGTCTATCTCCATAGGTCCTATACCCTCCCGCGTTGGTGCGAAGTTCAGTTACGATGCGGCGGGATGCGAGGTGTATAACTCCGACACTGCAACTTCGCGCCCATGTGCATGCGTCTTGCCTTCTTCAAAAATTGATTTCAGGCGCACAAACTCCGTCTCCATCATGCTTCTCGGGTCCAGCCCCAGCAACGTCGCGACCGCATGCCCCGCCAGGCCCGCTGGCGGCACATAGCTCATCCGCAGATGAACCCTCGTATAGCCATCACCCGTCGGATCGATATGAATCACCCCGTGATTTTCAATCACTGAGCCCTCTTCGCTTCGCCACTCGATCAGCTTGCCGGGTCGACGCCGAACGATCGTCGCAGTCCACGTCAAAGGCACCCCAGCAGGCCCCGCGATCTCCCACCGATACCTCTCTTCCCCTTCACGGCGCACGGAACGTACATGCGAAAAGACATTGGAGTAATTCTCCGGATCTGAGAGGAAGGTATACAACTCCTCCGGCGACGCCAAAATTCTCATGGTTTTTTCTATGTGAATCCCCGCGTCTTCGCCCACTCCCGCCATCTCTGCCACACGCCTGTTCCACACCGACCGCGCCAGCAGCAGTACGCCGGCTATCGTCGGCACCGTGCTCATGGTTCCACGCTTTGCCAGGCCGTACATCACCAGGGCCAATCCTGAACTGCCCGCCATCACGCGCTGCGTCGGCGACCACCGATTCCGCCACCCACCCGCGCCGCCTCTGCCACGCCCACCTTGCAACGCCGGTATGCTTCCAGACTCATTGGCTGAATGCAGAAACGCAGAGACTTCCTTCACCCCGGGCACTGCCTTCACAGCCCGAATCAGTCCGTCCAGTTCATAAGTCATCGCCCATCCCGAAAGCTCCACGGTCCCGTCTTTGCACTTCACCTCCATCGCACGCGCATGCGATACGTAGCGGCCAATCACACTCCGCACCCGCTGCTCCAGCACCTCGTCAGAAACCCCTTCCTTCTCAAACCGAAGCATCTTTTCCGTTTCTGCCACAGTCCCTGCAATGCGGTTCGCTGCATCGCGCTGGAAGCGTCCCGAAAATTTCTTCGCTTCATAACCCGCATGCACAAAGCCGTCTTTCACTCGTGCGCGCCTCTGTTTCCCCCGGTCCGGATCAAGCAGATACATCGCAAACGCGCCCATCCCTGCCAGCGTCATTGCTGAACGCCACCTGTTCATAACCACCTCCTGCGGAGGATGCCCAAACGAGCAAAAAGATCAGCCGCAACCTCAGCCACTACTCGTTCAGATGCGCACCCTCCCGCGCGCGTTCACAGCTTGTGACCGGAATCACATTGTGCGCTTCCCTCGCTGGGCACAATTTCTCGTAAGTACTTTGTGTGAGTCGGCAGCGTCGCTCGGGTCACTTGTAGCTCCGGCGATTTCTGCGACTCCGCCCGCACAATCTCGCCCTTGCGCGCACATCCCCTCACGCGCGCCATTGAGAGGTGAATATGCTCACTCCCGACCAGCGCATCCTTCCCTTTGAACGCATTGCAATTCTCACTGACCTCGGAGACGACATCGAAAAAACTCTGGAGTACACGACCGCCTTGTGCCGCTGGTACAACTCCGAGTTACTTCTCTTCCATGCAACCGACGGCAATTCGCCAGACGAGCCCAAACAAACGCTCGCCGCACTGCTTGAGAATCCGGCCTGGTGTGATCTTTCCTCGAAAATCATCGTCACCAAGGCCAATATGAGCGATGGCCTCGGCCAACTCGACACCTACAAGCCAGACATCCTCGTCCTCACTACACGCGCCAAACACAACCTGCAAAAGTGGGTGGCGGGCTCTATCACCCAGGAGATCTTCCGCCGAACCCACCGGCCTGTTCTCGTGCTCGGCCCCGCAATCACCTCCCGTGAAAGTGTCACACCCAAACCGTACAGCGGCATCCTCTATGCCACTGATATGTCCGCCGTGTCGGTGATGGCGTTGCATCTCGCAGCCGGAATCGCGCACGACCAGGAAGCACAACTGACAGCCCTCTACGTCGAATCAGACTCCGAAAAGGGATTCACCGCGGATCGCGTCATTGCTGAACAACGCTTGCGCGACTGGATGCAGGACCACATCCGCGGCATGGCCCACGCGATCGAGAAGGCTCGTATCACCGTCGCCTTCGGAGAACCCGCAAAGCACATTCTGGACACCGCCCGGGACCAAAAAGTCGACCTCATCGTGATGGGAGCACATGGCATGGGAGAGATCGCCGGACTCGCAAGCCGCTTCCTCGGTGGCACCGCCTACGAAGTTTGCTGCAAGTCGAGGTGCCCGCTGCTGATTGTCCCCGAGCCTCACTGACCAGCCTGCCCCTCGACGTTTCCAGGCCTGCACTCGCCTGCGGACCTTCACGCCTCGGGCTTGCGCGGATAGCGGATGGGGCGAACCTCCCTCAGAAAAATCCGCGCCGTTACAGGGCCGATGTACTTGATCTCCTGAAGTTTCCGTGACAACTCCGTCGCCGTCCCCGCCTGGCTCATCAGGCTTGAGATGCTTCCATAGGTGCGCTTCAACTCACTGCACACTTCCAGCAGTTTTGTCGCAGTGGAAAAGTCATACCGCACATAATGTGCGCGATCCAGCAACAGAACCAGCTTGTCCCATCCGGCGCTCAGAATCGCGTCGGGGCTCGTCAATCCTGCTTCGGTCAATTCCCGATAGGCCTGCTCGGCGATCTCCGTCTGGATCGGTTTCCCAAACAGCAGGCATGCCAGAAGCCACTTGAACAATTCCGTCTCCCGGCCCGACGCAAGATCAATCGACAGCGCCCGTGCCTCATTCCGAGCCGCCTTCGCCATTATCCCGCTTTCTTTCTCTCTTGAAGAGCCCTTGTAGTCAGCGTATGCCTCTTCATGCGCGAACCTTGCCGGCTCACCATCCGCACGCTGCTGGCCTGCGGACCCTTTTCGCCCGCCTCCTCCGCAAATGTGACTGTGGTCCCAGGCTTCAAGTCGTCGAACGCGTCATTCAGGACGCTCTCCCTGTGGAAGTAAATCTCCCTTCCCTCCGGCGTCATCAGAAATCCATAGCCCTGATCCTCAAACACCTGCGTGACGTTCGCCGTCCCCGGCGCTATCAGCCGCTTTGTGTCGCCGCGCTGCTTCCGTGCATAATCCTGGAGTTGCCGCCGTGCAGCCTTGAAGGCATCGCGGACAGCCCGGTGTAGAATCTGCCGCTCCCTCCGCACTTCCATGCCCTTGCGAATCTGCGCCTGCTCCATCTGCCGCGCCATCCCGCCCAGGCTCGGCTCGCTCTGCACCACAATCTCCCCGCCCGGCACCGTCAAATCAATCCGCACATTCCACAAATTTCCGCTGTGGCGGCCGCTCTCGTGTTCTACCTTCACGCGGCACCCCATGATCCGCGGATAATATCGTTCCAGCTTGGCAGCCTCCGATCGAATCAGCTCTTCAATATCAGGAATCACCTCCGCATGGTGAAAGGCGATTTGTAGAGGAACAGGAATCGTTCCGGAAATCTTTTCCATGACTTTCCTCCTACTTTCCTGGACATCGTTGCCGAGCAAGAGGATGTACAGATGTCCTGATTTGATTCTCCGCTCGCTCCCCGCCCGCAAATGTGCGATGCGTCACCCCACACTCCGTTTTGCACAGACCTACCATCACAACCACCCCCGCCGCAGCGTTTACCATCAACATGGATCACCCATGACGGACAAGAAATCTCTTCCCCCTGCTACCCTTGCCCACATCGCCCAAACCCTGAAGCTTCCTCTCCGCGGCATCGTCGCTGTCATCGAACTCCTCGACGACGGCGGCACAGTCCCCTTCATCGCTCGCTACCGCAAAGAAGCCACCGGCAATCTCGACGAAGTCCAGATCCTCGCCATCTCCGAGCAACTCGCCTACTTCCGCGAACTCGAAGACCGGCGCGCTACCGTCCTCGCGTCCATCGCCGAGCAGGGCAAGCTCACTGACGAGCTCAAGACCCGCATCGAAACCGTCCTCGAAAAAACCGAGCTCGAAGATCTCTATCTCCCCTACAAACCCAGGCGCCGCACCAAGGCCACCATCGCCCGCGAAAGAGGCCTCGAACCGCTCGCCGCATACCTCTGGGCGCAGCAGCCCGCAGAAGAATCCCTCAACACCCTCGCGCCTAAATTCGTTAGTGAAGAGAACGGCGTTCCTACCATCGACGAAGCCCTTGAAGGCGCGCGCCACATCGTCGCCGAATGGATCAGTGAAGACGCTGACCTCCGCAAAATCCTCCGCCAGTTTGTCTTTGACGAAGGCGTCGTCGTCAGCCGCAAAGTCACTGACGCCGTCGATGAGCAGGAAAAGTTCCGCATGTACTACGAGTACCGCGAGCCTGCCAAAGCCATCCCTTCCCATCGCATGCTCGCCATTCGCCGCGGCGAAGACGAAAAGGTTCTCTACTTCCTCATCGAAGTCGAACCCGAGCGCGCACTCGCGCTCATGCGTCGCCACATCCTCCGCCAGCCCGGCGACTGGACACCCCAGCTCGAGCTCGCCATCGACGACGCATGGAAGCGTCTCCTCAACGCGTCCATCCAGGGCGAAATCCGCCTCGAACTCAAGCGCCGCTCCGACACTGAGGCCATCCAGGTCTTCCGCGACAACCTCTACCACATACTCCTCGCACCACCCGCCGGCCCCATCTCCGTCCTCGGTATCGACCCCGGCCTTCGCACCGGCTGCAAGGTCGCCGTTGTCGACCAGACCGGCAAGCTCCTCGCGCACGACGTCCTCTACCTCCACACCTCCAAACACGGCACAGACGAAGCCTCTGCAAAACTCGAATCCCTGCTCAAAAAGCACACCGTCCGCGCCATCGCCATCGGCAACGGCACCGCCTCTCGCGAAACCGACGCTTTCGTCCGCAACTTCCTTCGTGACAAAGGCATCGCAGACATCTTCTCCGTCACCGTCAGCGAGGCTGGAGCCAGCGTCTACTCCGCATCTGAAGTCGCACGCCAGGAATTCCCCGACCTCGACCTCACCGTGCGCGGAGCCATCTCCATCGCCCGCCGCCTCCAGGACCCACTCTCTGAACTTGTCAAGGTCGATCCCAAATCCATCGGCGTCGGCCAATACCAGCACGACGTAGACCAGCGCCAGCTCGCCGAATCCCTCGAACAGGTCGTCGAAAGCTGCGTCAACCGCGTCGGCGTCGACCTCAACACCGCCTCCTGGACCCTCCTCCGCCACGTCGCCGGAATCTCTGAGCGCACCGCACTCAACATCGTCACCCACCGCAACCAGAACGGCAGCTTCCGCTCCCGCATGCAGGTGCTCGACGTCCCCGGTATTGGTCCCAAGACCTTCGAGCAGGCCGCCGGCTTCCTCCGCATTCGCAACGGCGACAATCCCCTCGACATGACCGCCGTCCACCCCGAGTCCTATCCCGTCGTCGAGCAGATCGCAGGCTCGCTCAGCACTTCCATCGAAGAAATCATCCGCCAGCCGCAACTCCTAGAAAAAGTCGACCGCAGCCAGCTCAGCGCCGGCGCCTACACCCTCGATGACATCCTCGCCGAGCTCCGCAAGCCCGGCCGCGACCCGCGCGACAAATTCGTCGCACCTTCCTTCGATGAAGGTGTTCACACCCTCGAAGACGTTCAGCCCGGCATGACTCTCGAGGGCGTCGTCACCAACGTCACCAAGTTCGGCGCATTCGTTGACATTGGCGTTCACCAGGACGGCCTCGTCCACATCAGCGAGCTCTCCAACCGCTTCATTAAAGACCCCTCCGAAGCCGTCAAAGCCGGCCAGATCGTCAAGGTCAAAGTCCTCACCGTCGACGCCAAATCCCGCCGTATCGGCCTCTCCATCAAGGCACTCATGCCCCCCGCATCGCACCCAACCTCGAATTCAACTCCGCGCAGGCAAAAGACCCCACCCCCATCCCCACAGGACAAGCTCGCCGCTCTCTCTTCCAAGTGGCGCACCCGCGCCTAACAAGCCGCCTCAGGGGTCCCACACTTTCTCCTCGTGCTTTTCGAGGAGAAAGTGTAGGCCGGATGCCGGATAACAATGTCATTCTGAGGCTAAGCCAAAAAATCCCGGTAATGCGTAGAGCCCCGACACCGTCCTGAGCTTCTCCCAGAACCCCAGCCCCATGGCGTATCATGGGCCGCGAGGTGAAATCCAGAATACGTTTTCACCCCCACGAAGTTCGCCCTCAAGGAACCGCCATGACAAAACTGCTGACCCTCCTCGCCGCAATCCCCCTTTGCATTCTGCCCATCACCCTCTCCGCTCAGCAGCCCGTCCAGATTCATGTCCACCTCAATCAGCCCACCGGCACGCTCAAACCCGTCTGGACTTACATCGGCCATGACGAGCCTAACTACACTTACTCGCCGGAAGGTCGCGCGCTCCTCAATCAGCTCGGCCATCTCAGCCCCTACGGCTTTCACGACCGCACCCACAACCTCCTCACCACCGGTAACGGCGCGCCCGCGCTCAAATGGGGTTCCACCAACGCCTACACCCAAAATGCCGCCGGCCACCCTGTCTACAACTGGAAAATCCTCGACCACATCTTCGACACCTACAAAGCCACCGGCATCACTCCCTATGTAGAAATCGGCTTCATGCCCAAGGCGCTCTCCACGCATCCCCATCCCTACCGCCATCACTGGCCCAAAGGACCGCTCTTCACCGGATGGTCGTATCCGCCCAACAATTACACCAGGTGGTCCAATCTTGTAGAGCACTGGGTCCGTCACTCCATCTCGCGCTACGGTCGCGACAACGTCCAGCGCTGGGACTGGGAAGTCTGGAACGAACCCGACATCGGCTACTGGCACGGCACTGAGGCGCAGTACGAAGAGCTCTATGATTACTCGGCTGCCGCCGTCAAACGTGCCCTGCCCAGCGCAAACGTCGGCGGACCGGCCACCACCGGTCCCGACTGGCCGCACGCCGCCGCATATCTCCGCGCCTTTCTCACCCACTGCGTCAGCGGCAAAAACTACGCCACTGGCAAAACCGGCTCCCCGCTCGACTTCATCTCCTTCCACGCCAAGGGCCGCACCCGCATGGTCGACGGCCACGCCCAGATGGATCTCGGCCACCAGCTCCAGGACATCGCACACGGCTTCGCCATCGTGTCCAGCTTCCCCACCCTCCGTCATCTTCCCATTGTCATCAGCGAGTCTGACCCCGAAGGCTGCGCTGCCTGCGCCGCCAGCCTCCATCCTGAGAACCAATACCGCGACTCTCCGCAGTACGCCAGTTACGAAGCCGAGCTCCTCACCCGCACGCTCGCCCTCGCCGCAAAGTATCACGTGAACCTGCAGGGATATGTAACCTGGGCATTTACATTTCCTGGCCACCCCTGGTTTTACGGCTATCGCTCGCTCATGACCCACGGCGTGGACAAGCCCGTCCTCAACGCCTTCCGCATCTTTGGCATGCTCCAGAAAACCCGCATCGCCGCCACCAGCACCGGTGAGCTCAGCCTCAACGACCTCCTGCAAAACAGCGTCCGCACCCAGCCAGACGTCGGCGTGATCGCCACTCGCGGCTCCCACACCGCGAGCATTCTTGTCTGGAACTACGACGACAACTCCACCGCCTCACCACCGGCGCCTGTCACCATCCAGATCGACGGCCTGCCCCGCAACGTCGCCCGCGTCCTCGCCACGCAGTTCCGCATCGACGACCACCACAGCGACGCTTACACCGCCTGGAAATCCATGGGCTCACCCCAGCACCCCACCGCTGCGCAAATCCACCAGCTCAAGGCCGCCGGCCAGCTTCAGCTCTTCACCTCGCCGCGGTGGCTCGACACCCACTCCGGCCAGCTCACGCTCTCCCTCACCCTGCCCCGCCAGGCCATGTCCCTCATCCGCCTCCACTGGCGCTCCGAATAACCCCAAAAGAGAATCGCAGCTGTCCTAAAATTCAGACCAACTGCGATTCTCACCTTAATTTGTAGCGATATGAGTTTCTAATACCGCGGCGCTGGCTCCTGCCCCGGCTTAAACCACTTTCCAGGATCCCGGTTCCAGTCCGGCGGCTGCTCATGCAGCATATTCTTCACAAAGAAGTCCTCCAGCTTCCGCTGCACGTAGGCGTGCGCGATCCCCACGCCGTGATCCCCATTTGGAACCTCCAGCAGGCTGAAGTTCTTGTTTGCCGTGATCAGCGCATTCACCACCTGCAGCGTCGACGACGGATCCACGTTGTGATCCATCCCGCCGAAAAACAGCAGCAGCTTGCCCTTCAGCCGGTATGCATTCGCCACGTCCGACGAAGCCGCATACTGCGGACCCACCGGCCAGCCCATCCACAGTTCGTTCCACCAGACCTTGTCCATCCGGTTGTCGTAGCATCCGCTGTTCGCCACCCCCACCGTGTAGAAGTCCGGATGAAACAGCAGCGCGCTCAGCGTGCTCTGCCCGCCTGCCGAAACACCAAAGATCCCCACCCCGTGCGAAATGTCATACCACGGAAACTTCTTCGCCGCCGCCTTGTGCCACAGTATCCGATCCGGAAATCCGCTGTCCTTCAGGTTCTTCCAGATCACATCCTGGAAGGCCTTCCCGCGATTATTCGTTCCCATCCCATCTATCTGCACCACCACAAATCCCAGCGCGGTCAGCGGCTCAAAGCGCGTCGTAAACGACTTCGGAACAAATGAACCCTGCGGCCCCGCATAAATATCCTCCACCACCGGATACTTCTTCTGCGGATCAAAGTTCAGCGGCTTGTAGATCAGCCCCCATATCTGCGTCTTCCCATCCCTGCCCGCCGTGTGAAACACCATCGGCGGCTTCCACCCTGCCGCGACTAACTTACTGATATCCCCATGCTCCAGGTGCATCAGCACCTGGTTGCCCGCTGTCCGCTTCAGCACCATCGTCGGCGCCTCGCTCACCGTCGACCACGAATCGACGTAATACTTCCCGTCCTTCGAAAACTCAACCTGGTGATTCCCCGGCTCCGGAGTCAGAGGCGTCATCCCCGTCCCGTCAAAGTTGATTCGGTACTCGTGCACAAAGTACGGGTCCACGTTCGGATTCACTCCGCTGGCCTCGAAATAAATCTGCCGCTTCGCAACATCGACGTAATTCACATCGCGTACGACCCACGGCCCGCTGGTGATCCTGTTTTCCAGTGCGCCTGTCATCCCGTTGTACAGGTACAGGTGCGGCCAGCCATCCGCCTCTGACATCCAGATAATTTCCTTGCCGTCATTTACGTCATAACGGTAAGTCCATCCAGTGTCATACTGGTTCCCCGTCAACCCCTCGTAATCGATAAACGTCTTGCTCGTTTCATTGATCAGGACCCGCGCCTTGCCCGTTGTCGCGTTCACTTCAATCACGCGATACACTTGGTGCCCGCGCTGGTTGTACTCAAACGTGAAGCCGCGGCTGTCCTTCCACCACTTCATCCTCGACAGATTGAACGGATTAGGAAACAGCGCATTGTCAATCGGAATTTCCTTCCGCTCCGCCACATGAAACAGCACCGGCTGCTGCAAGTCCAGCACATCACCTGGCTTCACGTATTCGATGGACGAGAGCTTCGGCTGCAGTTGGTCCGGCGGTGCCGCCTGCACATAATAAACCCGCCTGTGAAAGCCCGGTCGAATCCGAAACGCCGCCAGGTCCTCCGAATTCGGCGACCACCTCAGCGATGGGAAATAGTAAAAATTCCCCTGCGACCCATCCGTGCTCAGCGCAACCGCGTGTTTACTCCCCTTTTGCCTCACATAGACGTTGAAGTTCTGGATAAACGCTTCCCACTTCCCGTTCGGTGAGGTCACCACATCTGACGGATCGTTCTTCGGCGAAAGCCACTGCGGCTCCTGCCACCACTGCACGTCCGGCCCCGTCCGTTTGCATACGTACTTTTCTAAGTCACATTCCCAGCGCGACTGGTCTGCGGCAAACAGAATGCTTTTTTGATCTTTGCCATAGCGGAACTCCTCAAACGGTAGCTTCAGAGCCGTCACCGTCTCGCCGCTCGCCTTGTTGTAAGCCATCGCCAGTTTTGCCTGGTCAAATGCCGGACCGCGTGTCTCGGCCCTTGCATTCACCAGCACAAATGCGTAACCGCCGTTCACGCTCTTGCGGTACCAGAAGCTGTCCGTGTCTCCGATCCAGACCGCCTTGCCCGGAACATTCACCGTCAGGCTGCTGTACAGCTTCCCAAGCGTCGCTGCCTTTTCATATTCGGCGCGCAGTGTCTGGCCGAAACCTGCAACCGGAAAAATTGCCGCTGGCAGTACAAAAACCATCAGGTATCGATATAGCTTCCGCATTCGCTTCTCCTCACTCGGGCATACTGGACTTTGCGCGCGCAACCGGTATAGCGGGCAGTGGATTGCATACAATTTGTAGCGTATGATTGTGTACGATCCAACCTGGGGCGATGTCAAGTCGGAATCATGAAATTGCCTTCATTTCTCCGGCAAATGCCCAAAAATAAATGCGGCTGACTCAGCCGCATCTCGTGTACATTGCCTCAAACAAAGCGTCTACCAGGTGCCGCGTTCTCCAAACAGGTCGATCACCTTCCCCAGGCGCTGAGAGCCATTGCTCCAGTTCAACTGCAATGCCGCCTCCACGCGATCCGGGTCCCCTTCCTGGATCGCGTCAATAATCTCCTCGTGTTCTGTCACGCTGTTGTGCAGATCGTTGATGATCGAGCTGGCATAAAGCCGCCAATACCGCTCCGTCTGCGGCTTCACGGCGTTATATAGCGCCATCAGGCGTGGCCCCGCGCTGGCCTTCACCACCGTCGAGTGAAACGTCGTGTCCAGATCGAAAATATCTCCAGCCCTGCCTGTCTGGTCACGGCTGATCGACTTCAGCCCGGTATTCAGCTTCCTGAGCTGGCGCACAATCTCCATGCGCTTCTCCTTGGGCAACTGCGCCGTCCGCCTCCCGGCAAGTCCCTCCAGATGACCAACAATCGCGTACAGCTCCGACGAATCTTCCTTCGTCAAAGGCGCCACAATCATCCGTGATTTGCTCACGTTCTTCTGCTCAATCACGTACCCTTCGCGCTGCAGCCACTGCAGCGCTCCGCGCACCGGAGTCCGGCTCATCCCCAGCCGCTGCGCCAGATCAGCCTCCACAATCCACATGCCCGGTGAAAGCTTCCCATGCACAATCAGCTCCCGAACCTGCTGAAAGGCAGTCTGTAACCCCGCCCCATGCTGAGCAGCCGCCTTCTTTGCATGCGGCTTACGACCCGTTTTCGAAGTCACATTCGCCATATTGTTATCAACCTAAGTGTATGTACTATGGTTGCCGCTGTGAAGTATATTCGCTCCTGTCCGGACTCCGCACCGGAAACATCCACCTCATGCCCCCGTCTTAACAGTTCCACGATGAACTGATAATCTAAAGACAAGAATGTATCCAATGTGGTAGACATAATTCGGGGCCAAGCTTGCTAATGTCCGTTCTGCATCGTATTCAGGCCATCGATTCGCACACCGCTGGCGAACCCACGCGGCTCGTCATCGCTGGCGCTCCGGAATTGGGCGATGGATCTCTCGCCGAAAGGCTTGACCGCCTCCGTACTCAGTTCGACGACTTCCGCTCCGCCGTCGTCAATGAGCCGCGCGGCTCCGATGTCATCGTGGGCGGCATGCTCTGCGAGCCCCAGGATCCCCGCTGCGACATCGGCGTCATCTTCTTCAACAACGTCGGCTATCTCGGTATGTGCGGCCACGGAACCATCGGCGTCGTCGCCACCCTTGCCTGGCTCGGCAAAATTCAGCCAGGCGAGCACTGGATCGACACCCCTGTCGGCGCCGTCAAAACGACCCTCCACCCCAGCGGCGCGGTCACTGTCACAAATGTCCGCAGCTACCGCGCCGCACAGCACGTTCCCATCGAGGTTCCCGGATACGGCATCGTCACTGGTGACATCGCCTGGGGCGGCAATTGGTTCTATCTTGTCGACCACCACAACCAGCAACTCGACCTCCAGCATGTCGAGAGCCTCACCGAATTCACCTGGGCCATCCGTCAGGCCCTTGAATCGCAGGGCATCTGCGGAGACGACGGCAAGATCATCGATCACATCGAAATCTTCGCTCCACCAGTCAGCCCTCAGGCCGACAGCCGCAACTTTGTACTCTGCCCCGGCAAAGCCTATGACCGGTCACCCTGCGGCACCGGCACCTCTGCCAAAATGGCATGCCTCTACGCCGACGGCAAACTCAGTCCCGGCGAGCTCTGGCGCCAGGAAGGCATTCTCGGCAGCATCTTTCAAGGCTGCATCGAGGTCCGTGACGACGGCGTCTATCCCAGCATCACCGGCAACGCATACATCACGGCCGAAACCACACTCATCCTCGACTCCACCGATCCATTCGTCGCCGGAATCCGCACATGAGCTCCAATTGCGACGCAATTGTTCTCGGTGCCGGTATCGTCGGAGCAGCCTGCGCCATGGAACTGGCCCACGCCGGCATGTCCGTCACAGTGGTCGAGCCCGGCGTCATCGGCGGAGGAGCAACCGCCGCCGGCATGGGTCACATCGTCGTAATGGATGATTCGCCCGCGCAGCTCGCGTTCACCCATTACTCCCAGCAGCTCTGGCATGTCCTCGCACCGCAGCTTCCACCTGCAGCCGAATATGAAACGCCCGGAACCATCTGGGTCGCGGCTGACGAGGTCGAAATGCAGGAGGTCGCGCGCAAGCAATCCATTTACGTGACGCGCGGCCTGCCAGTTCGCGTCCTGGATTCGCATGCCCTGCTGCATGAAGAACCGCATCTCCGCCCCGGCCTGGCAGGCGGACTCCTCGTCTCCTCTGACGCAGTCCTCTATCCCCCCGTTGCCGCGGATTATTTGTTGCAACAAGCTCTTTCTTCCGGTGCTTCCCTCATCCGCCAGGCTGCCTTGCAGGCCGGTGAAGGCAAAGCTTGTCTTGCCAACGGAGACATACTCTCCTCACCGCGCATCATCAACGCGCTCGGGGCCGCAGCCCCATCCCTCGCCCCGGGGCTGCCGGTCCACCCGCGCAAAGGTCATCTCGTCATCACGGACCGCGCACCCGGCTTCGTCCGTCATCAACTCGTCGAACTTGGCTACGTCCGCAGCGCAGGCTCCGGCACGGCAGATTCAGTCGCCTTCAACGTGCAACCGCGCAAAACCGGACAGGTCCTCATTGGCTCATCGCGGCAATACAACGCACACGACAAATCTGTCGACCACCAAATCCTCCAGCGCATGATGCAGCAGACTCGGCGCTATATGCCCGGCATCGACAAACTCTCCGTCCTGCGCACCTGGACCGGCTTCCGCGCCGCCACGCCGGACAAGCTGCCCCTCATCGGACCACATCCCGCCGATCCCACGCTCTTTCTCGCTACTGGACACGAGGGCCTCGGCATCACCACCGCGCTTGCCACCGGCAAATTGATCCGTCACATCCTCACCGGCTCGGGGTCCGAAATCCCCGTCGAACCCTACTTGCCCGCCCGCGCATTTCATCCCACAACGGAGACTGCGCATGCCTGACGCCATCACGATCACGGTCAACGGCGCTCCGGTGCAAGTTCCCTCCGGCGTCACTGTCGCCGTCGCGCTCACTCTTCTGAACGAACCATGCCGCACCTCCGTGACCGGCCAGCCGCGCGGACCGCTCTGTGCCATGGGCATCTGTTACGAGTGCCGAGTCACCATCGACCGCATTTCCAACCGGCTCGCATGCCAGACCCTCTGTGTGCCCGGAATGGAGGTGAGCACACATGCGTAACCGTAACGAGTACACTTACGATGTCCTCGTCATCGGCGGCGGACCTGCCGGCATCGCGGCCGCCTGTGCTGCCGCCCCTCATGCCCGCGTCGCCATCGTCGATGAAAATCCCGCCCTCGGCGGCCAGATCTGGCGCAACAGCTTCCCCGCTCGGCAGTCCCATCCGTCTGGACCATGGCACAACCGGCTTCAACAAACCCAGGCCACGCGCCTCCACGGCCTCCGCGTCTTCGACGCTCCAGCTTTCAACACCCTCCACGCTGAAGCTCCCGACGGCCTCCACATCCTGCGCTACAATAAACTCATCCTCGCCACCGGTGCCCGCGAGCGTTTCCTGCCATTCCCCGGTTGGACTCTGCGCAATGTCATCGGTGCGGGCGGCTTGCAGGCGATGGTCAAGTCCGGCCTGCCCGTCGCTGGCAAGCGTATCGTCGTCGCCGGCAGTGGTCCGCTTCTACTTGCCGTCGCCGCTTTCCTCAAGAGCCATGGGGCCCAGGTCGTCGCCGTCTGCGAACAGGCGCCGCCCCGCCAGCTTGCTCATTTTGCAACATCGATTGTTGCATACCCTTCGAAAATCTCTCAGGCCGTGCAATATCGCACGCAGCTTGCCGCTGTGCCTTATCGCATCGGCTGGTGGCCCGTCACGGCTCACGGCAAGTCCCAGGTCGAATCCGTCACGCTCACCAACGGAGCGCGCCGTCTCACCCTCGACTGTGACTTCCTCGCCTGCGGCTTCCATCTCGTTCCCAACACGGAGTTGCCCGCGCTTCTCGGCTGCTCGCTCCACAACGGTTTTGTCGCGGTCGACTCCTTGCAGCAGGCCTCCGTACCCAACGTATTCTGTGCCGGGGAAATCACCGGCATAGGCGGACTCGACAAGTCACTCATCGAAGGCTCCATCGCCGGATATGCCAGCACCGGCCAGAACTCCCCAGCTCGGAAGCTTTTCGCCAAACGCAACAAGGCCCTGGGTTTTGCTGCCGCGATGGAGCGCGCATTCGCTCCGCGCCCCGAATTGCGCCGCCTGCCTGCGCCCCAGACAACTGTCTGCCGCTGCGAAGATGTCGCTCACGAACTCCTGCAACAACACGATTCCTGGCGCAGCGCCAAGCTCCACACTCGCTGCGGGATGGGCCCCTGCCAGGGCCGGGTATGCGGCGCTGCAACTGAATTTCTTTATGGCTGGCCCGGTGAGTCCATCCGCCCGCCGATATTGCCGGTGCGCTTTGATACGCTTGCCGAGGCGGAGAAGCCCACGGCGCAACATTGAATTTCGCCCTCGATAAGGAGAACCAATCATGCAATGGAAAGGCGTCATGCCCGCCATGACCACCTGCTTCGATAACCATATGCGCGTGGACCACGAGTTCATGAGCAGACACGCCAACTGGATGGTCGACAGTGGATGTAGCGGCCTTATCATGCTCGGCTCGCTTGGCGAAGCCGCGACCCTGACTACAGAAGAAAAACTCGCCATTCTCCGCAACATGGTGCAGACCGTCGGCAGCCGTGTTCCCGTGGTCGCCGCAATCTCGTCACTCTCCACCCACGAATCCGTCAGCCTCGCCAAAGCAGCCCACGACGCGGGCTGCAGCGGGCTCATGGTCCTGCCGCCTTATGTCTACAAAGGCGACTGGCGCGAGATGAAAACCTATCTCAGCGAGGTATTCCAGGCCACGCCGCTTTCCTGCATGCTTTACAACAATCCTGTCTCCTACGGCACCGATTTTCTGCCCGGACACATCGCCGAACTCGCCACCGAACACGCGAACCTTCACGCCGTCAAGGAATCCAGCACCGACGTTCGCCGCATCACCGCCATTCGCGCCCTGACGGACACGCTCTCCATCTTCGTCGGCGTCGATGACGCCATCGTCGAAGGCATCTATGCCGGCGCCGTGGGTTGGGTTGCGGGCCTCGTCAATGCATTCCCCGCTGAATCCGTCGAGCTCTTCAACCTCGCCTCGCACGGCGACAAGACCGCGGCCTTTGCCCTTTACCGCTGGTTCCTGCCGCTCTTGCGCATGGACACCGTGCCAAAATTCATCCAGCTCATCAAATTTGTGCAGGAAGAAGTGGGTATGGGCAGCGCTCGTGTACGTGGCCCCCGTCTCGAACTCTCAGGCACCGAACTCGAAGAGGCCCGCGCCATCGTGCAGCACGCTCTCGCAAACCGGCCCTCCCGAAAGGCCTGACGCCGCATCCTAAAGAGGAAATGCCCATGCTACAAGGACTCTCCATCATCGGCTCGGCCCCGCAACCGGGTTCAGGCGAGACATTCTCGGCCGTCAATCCGGCCACCGGCGAGCGCCTCACGCCGCTCTTTCACTCCGCCGCGCTGGACGACGTCAGACAGGCCGCAAATCTCGCCGCCGAGGCTTTCGTCACATACAGCAAGCTGCCCGGCGCGCAAAAAGGGCACTTCCTGCGCACCATCGCATCCAGCCTGGAAGGCGTTTCCGAAGAACTGGTCGCGCGCGCGCATCTGGAATCCGGCCTGCCCATCAAGCGCCTTCAGGGCGAGCTCGCCCGCACCGCCAACCAACTCCGCCTCTTTGCACAAATGGTCGAAGAAGGCTCCTGGGTACAGGCCCGTATCGACCCCGCGCTGCCGGAGCGCAAGCCGCTTCCGCGCTCTGACATCCGGTCCATGCTGC
The DNA here is from genome assembly GCA_021799405.1 of Acidobacteriota bacterium. The sequence goes on along the minus strand of JAJZAL010000004.1, from coordinate 24,687 downwards.
GCCCCCTCGGCCCGGTCGTCGTCTTCGGCGCCAGCAACTTCCCACTCGCTTTCTCTGTCGCTGGCGGAGACACCGCCTCCGCGCTCGCCGCTGGCAACCCCGTCATCGTCAAGGCCCATCCCGCTCATCCCGGCGCCAGCGAACTCGTCGGCCACGCCATCGTTCGCTCGGCAGTCAGCTGCGGCCTGCCGCCCGGCGTCTTCGCGTTGCTTTTTGATGCCGGCACGCAAGTCGCCGCCGCCCTCGTACAGCATCCCGCCGTCAAAGCTGTCGGCTTCACCGGATCCCTCCGCGCCGGCCGCGCGCTCATGGATCTCGCCGCCGCACGGCCCGACCCCATCCCCTGCTTCACTGAAATGAGCAGCACAAATCCACTTGTCGTGCTGCCCCAGGCTCTTGCCTCACGCGGAGCAGCCATCGCCGCCGGCCTCTTCGATTCCTTCACACTCGGCGTCGGACAGTTCTGCACCAAACCCGGCCTCGTTTTCCTCCCGGCCAACTCTGACGGCGATGCATTCGCGCAGGAGTTACAGATCCGCACCCGTCAGGGCGCCAGCGCCATCATGCTCACGGAAGGCATCTGCGGCAACTTCCGCGCCGGCCTTACCCAGCGCAAAACGCACTCCCGCATCCAGATCCTCGCCGAAGCTCCCATCACAGACGAGTCCGGCTATCGTGCCGTTCCCGCTCTCCTGCAAACCACCGGCGAAGCCCTCCTCGAGCATCCCGAGCTCGCACACGAACTCTTCGGCCCCACCACACTTCTGGTGCGCTACGCCGACCGCGCTCAGCTTCTTGCCCTCGCTCACGCACTTGAGGGCCAGCTCACGGCATCTCTTCACGGCACTGAGGCCGATCTCGCCGCCTTCGCCGATCTTGTCGACTCGCTCCAGCAAAAAGCCGGACGCATCATCTTCAACGGCTTTCCCACCGGCGTCGAAGTCTGCCATGCCATGGTCCACGGCGGGCCCTACCCCGCAACCTCAGATAGCCGCTTCACTTCCGTCGGTAGCCAGGCCATATTCCGCTTCGCGCGCCCGGTCTGCTATCAGGACTTTCCACAAGCCGCCCTTCCTGAAGAACTCAAAGATGCCAATCCCCTTGGCATCTGGCGCCTCGTCGACGGCTCCTTCACACGCGACGCCGTCTCGTCCTGAAAATCACTCACCCCCGCCCTTGCCCGGACTCATCCTCCGGGCGACGCGGCCTCTTCCCGGCGCCATCGTCGCCCATGCACCCCAGAATCCCGCCATTCCTTCATTTCATTGCTGAAGATTGGATGTAATTTGGTGTACAATTCGCCCACGCATAGGAACGACAATCCAACTGCTCCGGGAATCTCATGAAAAAGTCCCTTACTGCCCTTGCCGCCTGCACTCTGACGCTCTTCCTCGCCTCCATTCCGGCACTCTCCCAGCAAACACGCGCACAAGAGACCACAGGCTTCCACTTTCGCTTCATAGGGCCTCGCATCGGCAATCGTGTCTCTGCCTTCGCTGGAATCCCCGGCAACTCCAGCATCTACTATGCCGGAGCAGCCTCCGGTGGCGTCTTCAAATCCACCGATGGCGGCAACCACTGGCGCCCCATCTTTGATCACGAATCCGTCGCTGCCATTGGCTCCATCGCCGTCGCGCACTCCGACCCCAACATCGTTTGGGTCGGCACCGGCGACCCTTATCCCATTCGCGACATGAGCGTTCCCGGCAACGGTGTCTATAAATCCACTGACGCTGGCAAGACCTGGCAGCACATGGGCCTGGCCAAAACCGGCCGCATTGCAAAGATTCTCATTAACCCGCGCAATGCCAACGACGTTTACGTCTGTGCGGAAGGTCGTCTTACCGGCCCGCAGCAGCAGCGCGGCGTTTTCCGCTCTACTGACGGCGGCAAAACCTGGACCCGTGTCCTCTTTGTCGACGAGAACACCGGCTGCTCCAGCCTCACCTTCGATCCCCGGAATCCGCGCACCCTCTTCGCCGGAACATGGCAGGTCGTCATCCACACTTGGGGCGAGTTCAGCGGTGGCCCCGGCAGCGGCATCTACGTCTCACACGACAGCGGTGCCACCTGGCATCGCATCACCGGCCACGGACTGCCCCACTCCCCGCTCGGCAAAGTCAGCGTAGCCGTCGCCCCCACTGACTCCAACCGCGTCTATGCCCTCATTGAGACCCGCGGACAGGGCTCCTTCTGGCGCTCCGATGACGGCGGCAACAACTGGTACCGCACCAGCTACGACCGTACCCTCATCGGCCGCGCACCCTATTACGGCACCATCGCTGTCTCACCCACGGACGAAGACGAAATCCTCGTCGCCAATAGCAGCCTCTCCATCTCGCGCGATGGCGGCCACACCTTCAAGGCCACACCTTGGGGCGGCGACAATCACGACATCTGGTGGGATCCCAGGAACTCCAGACACTTCGCCATCACTTTTGACGAAGGCATCGACATCACCACCACCGGCGGACACGGCTTCCATTACGTCACTCTGCCCATCGGCCAGATGTACCGCGTCGCCGTCGATGACCAGATCCCTTACGAGGTCTACACAGACATGCAGGATGCCACCACCATGCGTTTCCCTAGCATCCCGCTCAATGACGAAGATCCCAACGCTGGCCACAACCGCGGTATGGGCGGCTGCGAATCCGGCTTCGCTCTGCCCGACCCCGCCAATCCCAATATCGTCTGGGCTACCTGCTACGGCAACGAGGTCACCCGCTGGGACGCCGCCACACAGACTGCCCGCTCCGTCAGCCCCTGGTTGCACACCCTCGACGCCGCGCCCAACCAGGTTAAATACCGTTGTCATTGGACCGCGCCGCTCGCCATCGACCCCTTCAACCATAACGCTGTCTACTACGGCTGCCAGGTCATCTTCAAGACCACCAACGCGGGCCAAAGCTGGAGCGTCATCAGCCCTGACCTCTCCACCCACAACCCCAAATACCTCGTCTCCTCCGGCGATCTCATTCCAGACAACCTCGGCCAGTTCTATGGCGAAGTTGTCTACGCCATCGCACCGTCCACCCTCAAGCAGGGCCTCATCTGGGCTGGCACAAACGACGGCAAACTCTGGTACACCTCCAACGGCGGCCAGCACTGGAACGACGTCTCCGCAAACATGCACATCCCGGCATGGGGAGAAATCACCAGCATCCAGCCATCGTTCTTTCACGCCGGCACAGCCTACGTCTCGGTCGACTATCACCTTATGAACGACCGCGCACCCTACATTCTCAAGACCACGGACTACGGCAAAACCTGGACCCGCATCGACTCCACCCTCCCGCGCGGTCCGCTCGCCTGGGTCCGCACGGTTTCAGAGGACCCCAATCAGCCCGGCCTCCTCTTTGCCGGCACCGGCAACGCGCTCTACTACTCCCTCGATCGCGGTGCCCACTGGATCCACCTGAAAGCTGGCCTGCCGCCATCGCCCGTCTCCTGGACCATCGTGCAGAAGCGCTTTCACGATCTCGTCGTCGCCACCTATGGCCGCGGCATCTACATCCTCGACGACATCTCTCCACTCGAACAGATGGCCCGCGAGCAGTCCAGCGCGCCGGTTCGTTTCTTCACGCCGCGCCCCACCTACCGCATCATCCACAACGAGTACGTTTACTTCACCTTCTCGCTCAGGTCTGCGCCTAAAAAGCCGATCCGGATCGCGATCTCTGACTCCAACGGCAACGTCATTCGTACCCTCACCGCCACCGCCCACGCCGGCCTCAATCGCATTCCCTGGAACATGCACTACACTGCGCCACACCAGGTCAAGCTTCGCACCGTCCCGCCAGAGGATCCCCACATCTTCCTCGAATCCCGCTTCATCGGCAAGAGCTGGCGCCCCATCACCCACTGGGGCATATGGCGAATGCCCACGCCCATGGCCGCGCCCGGCAAATACACCGCCAAACTCACCGTCGACGGCCAAAGCGACTCCGTCCCCGTCACCATCCTCATGGACCCGAACAGTCACGCCACTCAGGCCGGCCTCCAGGATTCCGTAAAACTTCAGGAACGCATTATCAATGACGTCAACCACGTCTCCGCCATGGTCAATCAGATCGAGTGGATGCGGAAGCAGCTCGCCGACATCGAAGCCATGCTCAAGAACCATGGCGACGCCTCCATGCTCACCTCCGCGCAAAACATGGACGCGAGCATGCAAAAGGTCGAGTACCAGATGCTCTCCAGAGCGCTCGCCGTCGGCGACGACAAAACCTACATGTCCGCCTATAAGATCTACTATGGTCTGCTCTGGCTGAATGCCGAAATCGGATCCGGCGCGGGCGATGTCGCCGGGGGCGCGGACTACCAGCCGACCGACACGGAATACGCCATGACCAAGTACCTCGAGCAAAAACTCGCCGCCGCCACCGCTGCCTACAACAACCTCATGAAGAGCGAGGTTCCAGCTTTCAATCGCTCCCTCGTCCAGCACAACATCATGCCGCTGGCCACCATGCCGAAAGCAGAATAATCCGCTGCCGCTCAGCCCGGTGCTGAGCGGCTCACCCTCGGTTCAACAGCGTTCAGAGCAACCACAACGGCTCCGAACCCTGCAGCCCGCAGGCTCCTTGCCCGCGGGCTGACTTTTGTTTGGGAGTGAACTCACTGCCATTTCCACCCGTTGCAGAAATCAGCTCCTCGATCGCCTCCCTGCACCGCGCGCGGCCTTATGCGGAAACTTCTGTCTCCACTTCCAGTGCAATAACTTCTGCGCTGACCGGCCGCTGCTCCCGACGGAATCCGCGCCCCCGCAGCTTCAAGCGCACCCCTCCTGCCGCAATCATCACCAGCACCACGCCGTACAGATAGATCTTGCCTCCGTCCAGCAGGTCAGGATGCCCCGTCTTCAAATTGGGATCCGCCAGAATGCCATGAATCAGCAGGCACACCACCGCCGGATATACCAGGTAATGCAGATTTCTCCAGACTCTCCGCGACATCCGATGCCGCAGCAGCGACGTCCCCATCACCAGCAGAATCAGATACAGCGCCACAGCTCCCACCGTGTTGACCACCGGCTGCAGCGGAGATCTCACCGGCAAAACAACGTCAAACCAGCTGAAGTGCGGCTTGTGCACAAACAGAAGCACCGCGGGGTGCGACAGAATCAGCACCACCGACAGGTACGCCGTCCATTGGTGCCACGCGAATAGATTTACTCGTCGATAGGGCCAGCAGCGAACCGGGCTGTAGCGCAGCGCAATCAAAACACCCAACAGCAGGTTCACGGCAATCGCGCCCACTGCCGCCTGACCAAGATAAGCACAGAGATCCAGAAGTGTCAGACCAAACATCGTTCCTTGTATCTAATCATTGGTTTACCTTTTCGTAAATAACCCGACCCCCCGCGAACTCAGGCGCTGTCTCGGTACATCCGTCACAACCGGTCTTCACGCCACACCCTCGGCGCAAATGAGCAGGCGCCAGCCTGAGCGGGCTCAGCAATCACCAGAATGGCATCGTCAGGAAACATTTACCCCGCAAATCATTGCAAAATTCAGATGCCAACCATGCGCTACCTGTGAGATATTTCCGTATACGTATACTCGCGCCATCTGTGGTCGTGAATCCGCTGGTCGTAAGACGGTGCGCCGCTCGAAACATTGGCAGCCAGAAGCGCAGCGCTCCTGCAATCTGCGGCCTCGACGCCCGGTAAGACCTACATGAAGAGTTCGTCATCTGTCAGCAAGACCGTGGCGCGCTTCTTCGTGGCGTCTGTGTATAAGGTTCCGCTTGGCGATAGGTAGTTCACATTCCTGCTGGAGGCTTTTGCGTGCGCAGCGTTAACAATGTCGACAAACATGGATACAATTCAAGCGTGATATCCACCCACGCATGCACTCTCCATGAGCGCGCTCGCTGCTCTCATCCACGCGGCGCCCATCGCACCTTCATCGAATGTCTCAGGCAATGGAGTTCCCCGTTCCACCGCTCCATGCTTTCTCCCGCCTGCCTGCTCGCATGCGCTCTGCTCATCTCCGCGCCCTGCGCCCGCGCGCAATCGTCCGCTGCTCAGCCCGCGCCGCCACAACCGGGCCCAATGCTCGCTCAGGGCATCGAACACAGGCAGACCCTCCATTTCCATCTCGATCTCGTCCGCTCCTCGCAAACTGCCGCCGCGCTCGAGCCCAAAGGCTCACACGGCTTCAGCTTCACGCCCTCTGACTGGCTCGTACGCCGCTCCACCAATGGCTACTATCATCTCGGCGATCTCGACTTGCGCCTCCGCGTCGGCTCCACCGGCCCATGGCAGGACTATTCCACCGCCTTTCATCGTGAGCCCGTCGAGGCTCTGCCCATCCACGGCAACGAACTCGCCTCGGCCGACCTCGCACCCACGCTTCCCGCCAACATTCCGCTCCGCATCGTCCGCACCTGGCGCATTGACGGCAAAAATCTTGCCCTTCATTTCCAAATCACCAACAAATCCTCCCATGCCGTCACCATCGGTGCCCTCGGCATTCCGATGGTCTTCAACAACATCCTCACCGGACGCACGCTCGCCCAGGTCGCCGCCAAATGCAGTTTCGACGATCCTTATATAGGGGACGACGCCGGCTATGTGCAGGTCACGCGCCTCAGTGGTCGCGGTCCTGCGCTCGTCATCATTCCTGAGGGGCGCACGCCGCTGCAGGCATGGAAACCCATCCTCAACCGCCTCGGCCCAGATCACCGGCCGCTCATCTTCAACGACCCCACGCCGCGCAGCATCACCTTCGAGGGCTTCTATGACTGGATGATCTACAGCGGCGCATACCAGCAAAACCAGTGGAAACACGCGCGCCCCTGGAACACCGCCACCACCCTCACGCTCAATCCCGGCGAGTCGCATAGCTTCGGTCTCATCTTCCTGCTCTCGCCCACCATCCAAGGCATCCAGCAGACGCTCATCCGCCACTTCCGCCCTGTCGCCGTCGGCATCCCCGGCTACGTGCTCCCGCAGGACATCCACGCCGAACTCTTCCTCCACTATCAAGAGCCCGTCGCCTCCATCACTGTCAATCCCGCCGGAGCCATCGCCATCACGCCCGAACGAAACACACGCTCCGGCTGGATGAAGTACTCGCTCCAGGGCAATACCTGGGGCCGCGCTCGCGTCACCGTCACCTATCAGGACGGCACCCGCCAGACTGTCAGCTACTTCGTGATGAAACCCGAGCAGCAGGCCGTCGCGGACATGGGCCGCTTCCTCTTCACCAGGCAGTGGTACGTCAACCCGCACGATCCGTTCCACCGCAGCCCGTCTGTCATTTCTTATGACAACCAGGCCCATCGGCAGGTCACGCAGGAAGGCCGCGTCTGGATCGCAGGCCTCAGTGACGAAGCCGGTGCAGGCTCATGGCTCGCCGCCGCCATGAAGGAATACGGCCAGCCCGACAAACACCAGGTCGCTCAGTTCGAGCAGTTCATCGACCACGTCCTATGGGGACACCTGCAATACAGCACCGGCCCCGAAAAATACGGCGTTCGCAAGAGTCTCTTCTACTATCAGCCTGACAAATTCCCCGCCGGCTTCTACAGCGACAAATACAACTGGAAAACCTGGGCCGCGTGGAGCCGGAAGCAATCCGAAGCCGTCAACCGCTCCTATGACTATCCCCATGTCGCCGCCGCCTACTGGTCGATGTACCACCTCGCGCGCGATCATCAGGGCCTCGTCACCAACCACCCATGGCAGTGGTATCTCGATCATGCCTACCAGACCTCCATGGCCATGGTGAAGTACTCGCCGTACCTCGCAAAATTTGGCCAGATGGAAGGCGACGTCTTCCTCCGCATCCTCAAAGACCTCCAGCGCGAAGGCTGGACCACGCAGGCCAACACCCTCAAAGCCGCCATGCGCAAGCGCGCCGACCTCTGGAATCATGAAGCCTTCCCCTTCGGCAGTGAAATGCCGTGGGACTCAACCGGACAGGAAGAGGTCTATGCCTGGACCCGCTATTTCGGCTTCCAGCAAAAAGCCAACCTCACCCTCGATGCGGTTCTCGCCTTCGATCCCTCCATTCCCTCCTGGAGCTACAACGGCAGCGCCACGCATTACTGGGATTTCCTTTTCGCCGGCAAAGTAGAGCGCCTCGAGCGTCAGCTCCACCACTACGGCTCCGGCCTCAACGCCATCCCCGTCCTCGCCGCCTACCGCCAGGACCCCAAAGATCTTTACCTGCTCCGCATTGGCTACGGCGGAGCCATGGGCGAGCTCACCGACATTGACCAGCAGGGCTTCGCATCCTGCGGATTCCACTCCGACCCGGACATGCTCAGCTTCGATCCCTACTCCGGCGACTATGGCCCTGGCTTCTTCGGCTTCGCCCTCGACACCGCCACCTACGTCGCCCACAGCAAGGCCTTCGGATGGCTCGTCTTTGGCGGCAATCTCTCGCAGCAGGCGCACACCATCCACGTCACCCCGCTCGACGCCTTCCGCTCGCGTATTTATCTCGCTCCTTACGGCCTCTGGCTCCGCCTCAACGCGGGCCGCTTCCGTTCCGCCAGTTTCGATCCCAACACCCAGACCGTACACATCACCCTGGGCCCGGCCAACCCATACACGCATCAGGCACTGTTACGAATTTCCCAGCCAGCCACGCTCCCCGGCGTCGGCAGCTTCCATCCCCAGGGGCACTTCGCAAAAATCCGCGGTGCATACGCCATTCCGCTGCACGCAACCGCCACAGAAATCGTTCTCAAGGCCACGCCCGCAAAGCCTTGAAACAACAACCAGACCTAACGTCAGGAGGTCCAATACTATGAGTTGCAAACACGATCTCTCCCGCAGAAGCTTCCTCGGCTCCGCTGCAGCGCTCGGCGGCCTATTCCTGTTCCCGCACGAGCTCCAGGCATTTCAGGACGCCGTCATGGACATCCCTGTCAGCGCCAACGGCACCGGCTACGAAAAAGTCCTCTGGCGCTATCTTGACTTCCCCATGCCCCAGGTCCGCATGCAGGACGGCGTCCTCAAGAATGCCATGGAGATCAACCGCCAGTATCTCCACCTGCTGCCCAATGACCGCCTCGCCCACATGTTCCGCATCACCGCCGGCCTGCCATCCACCGCCGAACCTCTCGGCGGATGGGAAGCTCCGAAAGTCGAACTGCGCGGCCACTTTGCCGGTGGCCACTATCTCTCCGCCTCCGCGCTCATGTATGCCTCCACCGGCGATGAAAAACTCAAGGCCAAGGCCGACGAACTGGTCGCCATGCTCGCCGAGTGCCAGCAGCCTGACGGCTACTTAAGTGCGTTCCCCGTTTCCTTCTTTGATCGCCTCCGCCATTTCCAACGGGTCTGGGCGCCCTTCTACACCTACCACAAAATCATGGCAGGCCATCTCGATATGTACGTCCACGCCGGCAACAAGCAGGCCCTCCACACCTGCGAGCGTATGGCCGACTGGGCCATCAACTACACCAAGCCCATCCCTGAAGATCAATGGCAGCGCATGCTCCTCGTCGAGCAGGGCGGCATGAATGAGGTCTCCTTCAACCTCTACGCCGTCACCGGCAAAAAGAAGTACCGTGACCTCGGCTTTCGCTTCGAGCACAAGCTCATCTTCGACTTCCTCGCCAAACGCGAAGACAAGCTAGCCGGCAACCACGCCAATACCAACATCCCCAAGGTCATCGGTGCCGCCCGCGGCTACGAGGTCGCAGACGACAAGCGCTACAAAACCATCGCCGACTTCTTCTGGCATGCCGTTACCACCGATCACACCTACGCCACCGGCGGCACCAGCGACGGCGAATACTGGCACAAGGTCGGCACCCTCGCCCAGCATCTCGGCCCCGCTGCAGAAGAGTGCTGCTGCAGCTACAACATGATGAAGCTCTCCCGTCACCTCTATGGCTGGAGCGGCGATCCCCGCATCTTCGACTACTACGAGCGCCTCATGTTCAATGTCCGCATCGGCACGCAGGACCCCACCGGCATGCTCATGTACTACGTCTCCCTCAAGCCCGGCTACTACAAAACCTTCGGCACTCCCTTTGACTCCTTCTGGTGCTGCACCGGCACCGGCGTCGAAGAATACTCCAAGGTCAACGACTCCATCTACTTCCACGACGCCCAAAATATCTACGTCAATCTCTTCGCCGGATCGCAGGTCCACTGGCCTCGCAAAAACATCACCCTCCTGCAGGCCACCAACTTCCCCGTCGAAGAAGGCACCACCCTCACCGTCCAGGCTGCCAAGCCCACTCGCTTCGGCCTCAAAATCCGCATCCCTTACTGGGCCACCAGCGGAGTCGCCATTCGCGTCAACGGCAAACTCCAGCATGTCAACGCCAACCCCATGACCTACGCCACCCTCAACCGCACTTGGCAAAGCGGCGACAAGGTCGAGGTCAGCCTTCCCATGTCGCTGCACTCCGCTCCGCTGCTCGACGCGCCCGAGGTTCAGGCCGTCATGTACGGCCCCATGGTGCTCGCCGCCTCCATGGGCGACGAAGGCCTCGACGACAAGCTCATCTACGGCCCCAACGGCCCGTTCCCTGCACACGTCAACTACCCCATGCCTGAACTCACCACAGCTTCCGGCGAGGGCAGCGACGCCGTTCGACGCATCTCCCCGCACGACCTGCACTTCGAAACCGTCAACCAACCCACCAAAATGCAGCTCAAACCCCTCTACCAGGTCATGCGCGAGCGCTACACCGCCTATTTCAAAGTCAACAAGACAACCGTGTGATCACACGCTTTTCCCCAATAGGGCATTTTCACTGAAGGTGTAGGGGAGGACAAGGAAGTTGGCGTGGACGTTCCATCCAGGAACGGCCACGACGGATTGATCCAAAACCGCTCATAGCATCAGTGAAAATGCTATAAAAACGCCACGCCGGCAAGCATCCCCTGCTCCTCGGCGTGGCGTCCTTTTTTTTTGAATTGTCTTTGTCTTACTTGTGCTTGATGAACTTCCCCGTCTGTAGTTCGCTCATCGCTGTCCTCAGTTCTTCCGGGGTATTCATCACGATCGGCCCGTACCACGCCACCGGCTCCTCCAGCGGCTTGCCAGAGACCAGCAGGAACCGAATCCCCTCTGGGCCCGCCTGCACCACGATCTCGTCCCCGCGGTCAAACAGTACCAGGTTGTGATTCTTCGCGTCGTACACCGCTGGCGCATTCGGATCATGCGCCTTCTCCGTCAGCACTGCCTGTGGATCGGAGGCATCCCGAAACGTCCCTGCGCCTGCAAACACATATGCAAACGCATTCCGTGTTACCTCCATCTTCAGCCGGCGTTTCTTGTTCGGCGGAACTGACACATCCACGTACTGCGGATCCGCCGCCACGCCTTCCACCGGCCCGCGCTTGCCCCAGAACTCCCCGCTGATAATCCGCACATGCGTGCCGTCGTCCTCGGTCACCTCCGGAATCGCTTCCGAAGGAATGTCCTGGTACCGCGGTTCGGTCATCTTCAGCGACCGGGGCAGATTCGCCCACAGCTGAAACCCATGCATCCTGCCCTGCGCGTCGCCCTTCGGCATTTCCTGGTGCAGAATCCCGCTGCCCGCCGTCATCCACTGCAGGTCGCCGGCTCCCATACGGCCCTTGTTTCCAAGGCTGTCGCCGTGCGCCACTTCCCCCGCAAGCACGTAGGTGATCGTTTCAATTCCGCGATGCGGATGCCACGGAAACCCCGCAATATAGTCCTCCGGCTTGTCCCCGCGAAAATCGTCAAAAAGCAGAAACGGATCGAATTCTTTCGTCTTTCCAAACCCGAAGGCCCGCCGCAGATGCACGCCCGCGCCCTCAATCGTCGGTTTCGCTTCCAGAATTTCTCTTGTCCCACGCAATGACATTGCTCCTCCTCGCTTGCGGCCCTCGCCGCGGTTCAGGCCCGTACGGCCGGGCCTGAACGCTTCTCACCGGCCACTCAGGCACGAATCGCCGAAATATCCAGCTCGATCTTCAAATCATCGCCTACCAGGAAGCCGCCCGTCTCCAGCGCCGCGTTCCACGTCAGGCCAAACTCGCTCCGCTTGATCTTCGTCTTGGCAGAAGCTCCTGCGCGCACATTGCCAAACGGATCCTTCGTCTCCGCCGTCGGCCCATCCACGTCCAGCACCACTTCCTTGGTCGCGCCGTGTATCGTCAAATCGCCCGTCACCTTCAGTTCGCCGTCCGCGGCCACGTCCACCTTCTTGCTCTTAAACGTAATCACCGGGTGCTGCTCCACGTGCAGAAAATCCGCACTCTTCAGGTGCGCGTCCCGCTGGCCGTCGCGCGTGTCAATCGTGCTCGCATCGATCACCGCGTCGATTTTCGTCGCAGCCGGATTCGCAGGATCATACTCAATCGTCCCCTCCACCTTCGTGAAACCCCCACGAACATTGCTGATCATCATGTGCCGAACCACAAACTCCGCGCCCGAGTGCGCCGGATCAATCTTGTACGTTGCCATAAAGCCTCCTGTCCTTTTTCTTGCATCTGGACCGCGCCAGAAAGTATCTTGATATCAAGATAGATGCGGGTCCTGTAAAAAGGATTCCGGAAAGAGCCCAAACGGATGCAGAAAAATCTCCCCACCCCAGATTCCCCCGGTTCCAGCGCCCAGGCGACCGAAGACCTCAGCGGACTCCACCTCTGGCTCATCCTCTGGAAGGCCTACCGCGCCGTCGAGCATCTCGCCTTCCAGAGCATCGCCGGTCTTGGTATCGGCCTCTCCGACTTCGCCGCCCTCGAACTGCTCCTCCACAAAGGACCGCAGCCCGTCAACACCATCGGCAAAAAGATCCTGCTCACCAGCGGCTCCATCACCACCACCATCGACCGCCTCGAAGCCAAAGGCCTCGTCCGCCGCACCCACCTGCCCACCGATCAGCGCGTCCGCCTCGTCCAGCTCACCCCCGAAGGCAAAAAACTCATCTCTTGCGCCTTCTCGCAGCACCGCGAAGACATGGAACAGGCTGCCACCGCGCTCTCCCCCTCTGAGCGCCGTCAGCTCACCCGCCTCCTCAAAAAATACGGCCTCTCCGCTGCCAGCCAGACAGAACCAGTCACAAAGAATTAACCATGGGCGCGGGCCATAGCGTCCGAAGGACGCACGCCCTTCACTGTCAGCTTTTCGAGCGGCACGCCTCCGGCAGCTCAGTATTCGTCCAGCCACCCAGCAACAGCGTCGCGGCGCCGTCAGGCAAGAGAACGAAGTCGAAGCAGCCACATACCGCCCCCCAGACCACCCATCCTACATCTCGAAATGCCCAGTTGCTTTGGTTCCGAGCAGTCCACCTCTTCGGCCGGCGTCTCTGTGGCTTTTCTTTGCGTTATTTGCGGGCTTTGCGGTGAAAAGGTTCTTTTTTGTGGCGAACCCGCCATTGCCTGGACGGCCAGTCCCGCTCAGCCTTCGTCCACTTCTACAAACGAAAGTTCCAGTTCGTTGCCGCCAATCAGTTCCATCTTCTCGCCGGCACACCCCGGGCACGGCTCATCCGAATCTGCTGCCTCGAACTCGTACCCACAGCTCACACAGCGATTCCGCCGCGGACAACTCTGCAGGTCAATCTCCACATGCTCCAGATCGGTGCCCACGCGCACGGCCAGCAGCGCAAATTCCAGCGCCTGCAAATCCACGCCGGACAAAACCCCGACGCGCACGCCAATGCGAGTCAGCCGTGCTCCTGCCAGCCGCGCGGCTTCCGCACGGCCGGCCTCTAGAATCGTGTTGGCTATCCCCGCTTCATGCATGCGCTTACACCGTCACGGCGCATTCGCCGCCCAGAAAGCCCTCGTCCTGCCGGGCAGGGCTTCTATCCACTTTCGCATGAAACGGACAATTCCGGTATGTGATGGCTCTCACCGGCCGCACACGCCGATGAGCGGAACCCCTGGAAACACAGCTTCCCCTGTTTCCGGACCGCCCTATTTCGGCTCCTGTCCTGTGGCCCACTCCCGCCATACCGTCGGATCGGTCAGCATCTTGATATAGACCCCTCCCACAACCGACCTGGCCTGGAATCCAACCTGCTTGCCTGTCACCGTGTCGTACCAGTCGCTCAGCGGCACATGAGACGGCGTTTCGGTGATGTATTTGTAGAGCGGATCGATCAGCGCCTCAAAATCCTTCTGGTTCGTCGCCAGCGTCGCGCTCCAGCTCGTCCAGTCAAACTTCGTATAGGTATGCCGGTCATCCAGCGGAAGTCCGAAGGCATTCTGGTGCTTCAGGTAGAAGCTGACTTCTTCCCGCGCCAGCGAGGGAGGAAACAGATTCAACCCCAGGATCCGGTCCCACACCAGGTTGTACTTCTGGCTCCAGGTATGGGGCATGTCAAACGCCAGCCGCGTATGATCGCCGTCCGCGGCCATCGTCATCCACTTGCCTGCCATCCGCCTCGCGGCGCTCCCATAGCTCTCTGCTACAGACTCCTTGCCCAGCATGTGAGCCAACTGGGCATAGCTCCCGATCGCAATGATCGCCTTGATCGACAAATTCGCGTTATGCGCCAGATGCCCCGCAAAGTCATCCGTGCTCAGCTGATTTTTCGGATCCATCCCAAAGGCGCGCAGATATTCGGCCCATTGCGTCAGCAGCGGCCAGTACTGTTTCGCAAACTCTGCGTTTCCTTCTGCCTTGGCAATCGCGTCAAACAGAATCAGCATGTTGCCGCTCTCTTCGACCGGCATTTGATCCACTTGGCTCTTCTCCGCGCCGCCATACACCTGCCCGTTGGCCAGCGGATAAGTCCCGATATCGTGCGGCGCAAACTTCCACGGCCACCGCGGCATCTCGGCATACTCCATCACCGGCCGCAGCATCGCCTCCAGCAGCTTCGGATTGAAAAACAGAAACAGCGGCGCCGAAGGATACGTCACGTCCACCGTATCCATGCACCCGTTGCTGAAGTTTTCCTTTGAAAACAACAGCGGGTTGCCATTCACATCCCGCACCAGTTTGGTCGCGCCCAGCGTCTGCTGATATGCCAGGATCGCCAGCTTTGCATAGTCCTCTCCGCCAACCTTCACCAGTTCGCTCACTACTGCCTTGTCAAAGGCTGTCGCGCGCGCATTCAGCTCCGGCTCCTGCTGCTCCGCCTGTTCCAGCATCTTCGCAAACGTCATGCCATGCTGATCCCAGTAGTCCGCCAGGCGTGCGTGGAAAAACTCAATCGCCCTGCGGTCGTCGTAGGCCAGCATCAGGCGCCGGGTTGCCGGCGTAGCCGATACCTCTCCCAGGTCGAATCGCACCATCATCACCGGCATGTCGATGCGCACCATCCGCGGCATCGCCAGGTCGTCGCTCGCCGGGAACCCTCCCGTCAGAACAGCCCGGCGAAACGCGTCCACCCCAACCGTTGCTACGGATGCGCCGTCCTGCTTCGGTACCGCAACATCCGCCCAGCCCCAGTCGATCCGTAAATTGTCGCCGGACTTGGCCAGTTCCTGCTGCATGGTTGTGCCCATGTGCATCACAGCCATGTCGCCAACGCGGCTTGTCCCCCACACTATGTGCTCATAAACGTCATTCACCGCGAGCTGCGCACTGGCCGCAAAGTAGATATCCACCTGATGCGGCCGCCCATCCGTGGAGCGCACGCTCCAGCTCAGGTAGCTCAATGGGCGAGACAGCACCGTCAAATCCTGCGGCAGGTCGGGCGTAAAGAAGGTTGCCGTCAGCTCGATCCCCGCGCCTTCAAACTGATAAATCACATGCGTCGGCCAGATCGCCCGCGACACCTGCTTCAACGTCGGCAATCCCGTTCCATTGCCCATGAAACTCCAGCTTTTGCCGTCCACACGCACCACGCCCATCAACCGCTGATTCACCCCCGTCCAGTGATGGGTCGGCCCGCCCGTCAGCCTGTTGTTGAACGACCACACGCTGAAATACGGATCATGCACCACCAGCGGCGTCGCCGGAGTCTTTGCCGTGAGAGGCTGCTGCGCCATGGCCACTCCCGCCATGCCAACGCCAACTAGAAATGCCGCTACCATCCCCGCTGTGAGACGTCTCATCCTCATATTCCCGCTCCAGGCTCCTCTTATCAGCTATCTCTTATCAGTTACCTTTGCAGAGTGACCCTCAGGCTGCTCCAGTCGCTCTTCGTCTGTTAACGATACCGGCTTTGTGCGCTGCACAACCACAATGCGGAGAGCAACCCCGCGTTTATATTCTCCGGCCTGCATCCAGCAGTCTTTATTTTCTTACTGGAAACGTGCTAATGTATTCGATTACAAAACTATAACAGGAATTGCGAATGCTACGATTGTGCTCCTTCGCTCCATCTCTGCATCCGCCGCTCCAAATTCTGCAACTCTGCGCCCAGGATTTCTCTCCAGGTTGATCTTCCTGCCCGGTAGACAAACTCCGGGAACACAGTTTGTCCGCTTCAGCGGGGGGAAAACAAAGTAGCCGTCTGCGCTCCTTGGAGATCAAAAATGCGGGTATCCTCGAGTCGTTTTCTACTCAACCGTAGTGCTACCATCGACAGCGGCATGAAATAAGGCAAATCAACGCACCGAAGGATTATAAAACCGAGGACTGCCGGCATGAATATTAAGGAGGTAGCGCGGATCGCGAAGGTTTCCACCGCCACCGTCTCGCGAACCATCAACGGATCTGACAAAGTCAGCGAAGAGACGGCACTCCGCGTCCGGCGTGCTATTGAGAAGCTCCGCTACTACCCTGACACTAACGCTCGCGCCCTCGGCTCCGGCCGAAGCAACCTCTACGGACTCATCATTTCCGATATCACCAACCCGTTCTTCCCTGAGTTGGTCAAGAGTTTCGAAGACGTCGCTATGCGCCACGGCAAAGAGGTCCTCGTTGCCAATACAAACTACGATCCAGTCCGAGCCGAACATTGCGCTCGCCGCATGCTGCAGAGAAAGGTCGATGGCGTCGCCATCATGACCTCTGAAGTGCACTCCCAGGTGCTTGAGGACTTTCACCAGCAGCGCATTCCTCTTGTCTTCCTCGATACCGCACGCTCCCGCAATAATGTCAGCCGAATCGTCATCGATTACCCCTCAGGCATAGAATCTGCGGTCGAGCATCTTCGTTCCATCGGCCATACTTTCATCGGTTACATCGCAGGTCCCGCCAGGTATCACTCTGCCCGCATCCGCCACAAGGCCTTTGTGAAAAGTATGCAGCAGCGCGGACTTCTCATACCCGACCATTTCGTCCAGAAGGGCGACCACACTATCGGCGGAGGCTACGATGCCATGACCCTCATGCTCGCCGGGCCAGTCTTGCCAAAGGCCGTCATCACGTCCAACGACTTGACTGCCATTGGCGCCCTCCGGGCAATCCGTGACAAAGGACTCCGTGTCCCCGAAGATATCTCCCTGGTTGGCTTCGACGACATTACCTTCAGTTCCTACACGCAGCCGCCACTCACAAGCATTCGCATTCCCAGGAACGAGATCGCCGAAACAGCCTTTCACGCACTCGTCAAAATGCAGAATGACCATAACTTCAACGTTCTTCGCATCCCTACGGAACTGGTCGTACGCCAGTCCACCATGGCCCCTTCCTAGCCTCTTGCGCGCCGAATCCAGGCAGAGGACATGCCCCTCAAGTTTGGGTGCCTCATCGAAAAGTGAGTTCTTCCATCGGATCACGCAGCGGTACTTGGCCTCGCATGATATGCAAGCTCACAATGCCGCCTCGCCAGTGCATAATTTAGAGATAGAATCACTCCACTCTCGTGGATTACCCATGCCCGTTTGTTTCCCCGGTCTCCGCTTTTCCCTGCCGTCTGCAAGGCGGAAAACCTGCTCGTCCATCGCTCTTCTCTGCACCCTTTTCATCCCGCCCGCGCTGATAGCTCAAACCAATTCTGCTGCCGCTGCTCTTCATCGGGCAGACTCTCTCGCAGCCGGCGACCATTTCGAACAGGCGAATCTGCTGCTGTCCTCCCTCGTCCAGCGCGAACCGCACGACGCAGAAGCCTGGCTGAAACTCGGCGAGATTCAAACCCGGCAACGGCTCTATGGCGACGCTATGAAGTCCTTCGAATCCGCGCTCGCCATCTCGCCCGGGTCCAGAGCGGCTCAATCCGGCGAAGTCCACGCCGCAATCAAGGATGCACTCTCGTTCCGCGCCGCCGGCGACCAGAACGGAGCCTTGGCCATCCTTTACCGCGCGCTCAAATCTGTGCCGGACTCACCCGAACTCCTCACCGACTTTGGTATCCAGGCCGACGGAATGCAGATCTATCACAATGCTGATAAGGCCCTGACCAAGGCCCATCGCCTCGACCCCTCCAACCTCAAGACGCTGTACGCGCTGGCGCATGTCGAACTCGATGAGCAAAACATGCCGGCCGCGGAAAAGCACCTGCGCGCCTATCTCCTGAAGCGGCCCAACGACGCAACTGCACATTATGGCTTGGGCCATCTGCTCCGCATGATGTCTCAGTACGACGCTGCTGTCGTGCAGTTGCGCCGCTCCATCGCGCTCCAACCCAACCAGGTCGCTTCCTACTATGAGCTGGGCGTCATCGCTCTCGACCGCCAGCAGAACACCCAGGCCAAAGCCGAGTTCACGCACGTTCTCTCCGTGAACCCTTATCACGGTGGCGCTCTCACCGGAATGGGTATCCTTGCCTTCCGAGGCAAAAACTACCAGGCTGCGGCGAAGTACCTGGGTCAGGCCGTGCTTTATGCACCCAGCTATGTCACTGCACATCGCTACTACGCCATGACGCTGGCCCAGCTCGGCAAAAAATCCCAGGCAGCCAATCAAATGGCCGAAGCCCAGGCCCTCACCGCGAAGCAGGCACAGCTGAGCCATGGCTATACCATCGAGAAATCTTCCGCCACGCAACCTTGAATCCGTCTCGCAACTCTCACGACGAACAGCATAGACATAATCCCTTGCGCAGCGCGCTGCTTCGGTTCACACGCTCGCCTCGCCTCCCAGATAGCGGTTTAAACTGATATCAATCCTGTGATCAAACAGCGGCGCCATGCCGAGGCGGATCCCATGGAATAGTCTTCGATGATGCTCCGCATAAAACTGCTCCGCGTGTCTGAAATGCTTCTCCTTGCAACTCTCTTTGCGGGCAGCATTCCCGCGCGCGCGGTAACCCCCGCACAGCAACCCGCGCCTCCTGCCGATCTTGCCGCCCCCACGCAGCTTCTCTTGCACAAACAGTACGCACAGGCAGTAGCCCTGCTCCGAAAACTCCTTCCCGAACACAAAGACCAGGCCGAGCTTCATGTCATGCTCGCTTACGCCTTGTTTCGCGCAGACAAACCCGCGGAATCCCTTCAGGAATACACTCGCGCCGCGCAACTCCGCCACCCCACCGCCGAAGACCTCAAATGGGTCGCACTCGACTACGTCCTGCTCAACGATTACAAGGACGCCGCGAAATGGATGTACCAGTCTCTCCGCATGAATCCTCATGATGAAATGGCCTGGTACAGCATGGGCCGTATTCTCTACACACAAAATCTCTTCAAGAAAGCCGAAATCTGCTTCGAACAGGCCCTCAAGCTAAAACCCCATTCCGTCGACGCGGAAAACAACCTCGGCCTCACCTATGAGGCGCTCTTCAAATGGAATGACGCCATTGCAGCCTACAAACAGGCCATCGCCTGGCAGCAGAACTCAACCCATCCCAGCGAAGAACCGCTGCTCAACCTTGGCATCATCTATCTGGACCAGAATCATCTCACCAGGGCCCTGCCGCTGCTCAAGCAGGCAGCAACCATAGACCCTCGCAGCCAGCGCATCCTGACTCAACTCGCCCGGGCGAACTACCGCCTCGGCAACTTCGCCGACGCGGAAGCCGAACTCCGAACTGCGCTCAAGAAGGCTCCAAAAGATGCAGCTCTCCACTTTCAGCTCGGACGTGTTCTCAGCAAGGAAGGCAAGACCAGTCAGGCAAAAGCCGAGTTCGCCAGGGTTGCGGCACTGGACGGAACCCACTCCGACAACCCGTGAAGCATTTCTCCTCAAGATAGAGTGGAGAACAAAGCACCCGGCATGGCCATTCCAACAACAAACGGCCGCATCGAATCCACCACACCCGTCACAACTTATCTATTGAGAAAAACCGCCGCCCCCTCAAGCGCAAGAGCCGTGAAAGCCCAGATCGGCCCTACTGCTTGGGTTGCTTGCCGCTCGCAGCGCTCGCATTCGTCTGGTTCAGCTTGAGGAAATCCTGCGCGCTCTTCGCGCTGGCCTGCGTGCTCTCCTCTTGCAGCTTCTGGAACTTCAGTACCGCGGCCCGCGCCTCTGGAATCTTGCCCAGATGCCGGTACGCCTGTGACAACTGATACCACGAGCGCTGCGCAATCGGCCCCGCAACATGCGTAGCCAGTTGGAACTGCACCGCCGCCTCTCCATATTTGCCTTCCGACGCAAACGCCCGCCCCAGGTAGTAATTCGCCTGCGTCGGCACCTGGTAAATCTTCACCACGTGCTCCAGCAGCGGAATCGCCGCCGCGGGTTGCCCGTTCTCCACTTCCGAGCTTGCCAGGTTATACATCGCAATCGGATTTCCCGGACTCAGTTGTAGTTGTTTTTGAAACGCCACCACCGCGTCGCTGTTGTCATCCAGCGCCCGGTACTGCCATCCCAGCCCTTCCCACAGATCAGGCCGGTTTGGCGCCAGCTTGAGTGCCAGCTTGTATTCCTTCACCGCGTGCTGGTGGTCGCGCGCATCGTTGTCAATCACCGCGCTCAGCTGATGAATCCTCCATGAGGAAGGATCCAGCTCATACAGCTTCTTATAGCTTTGCTTTGCCACGGCCAGGTGCGCCTGCACCTGGTAATCCAGAACATTCTCATCCTTGGGGTTCAGCTCGTTCGCCTTGTCCAGTGGACCCACCGCGAGCTCAGGATGTCCCATATTCAGCTCCACGATCCCCAGCCACATATACGCCTGCTCATCTTTGGGGTTGTCGTGGATTGCCAGCTTCAGATCCCGCACTGCATCTTCATTGTGGCTCGCCTGATATTCTGCGATCCCCAGAAACAAATGCGCGCCCGGCGACGACGGATCGAGTTGCAGGCTCTTCTGAATTGCCGCAATCGCCTGGGGCACCTTGCCCTCCCGTAATTGCGCCAGCCCCATGTCCAACCATCCCGGTGCAAGCCCTGGATCCAGCTCCGTCACCTTGTGAAATGCTGCTTCGGCACCCGGAACATTCCCCGCCTGCATCGCCTCTGCTCCACGACGAAACCATCCTTGCACCAGCGCCGAGTTGGCATCCTGACAATACCCTGTCGCGCTGATGCCTGCCAGCAGCAGCAATCCAGCGATCCCGCATCTTCTTAACCGCATAATCGTGGCCTTAGCCTAGAAACGATAGCCAGGAAAGTCAACCATGCTTCTCCGGCTCTCGGGAATGAAAAGGGGGAACCTGCCACGAGACAGGCTCCCCCGCAAAGAAACGGCAACCGTACCTAGAAGGTGATATTCCCAGAGGCCTGGATGGCCCTTGGTGCATTCGCCTGGTACGTTGGTATCCCGAAGAAAAAGTCCGCGGGATTAATATCCGGAGATCCAAATATGTGCCGGTTGAAAGCGTTCAGGATGTCGAACTTCAACTCAAAGGTCAAATGGTGCGCAATGGGCGTGTCTTTGACCAGGCTGAAGTCTTCATCCATCCATGCTGGCATCCTCTCCCCGGTCACACGAGGAGTATCTCCAAGCGTGTAGGGAACGTTCTGCGTGGTTGCATCCACCGCCGCCACCTGATCGTGGAAGGCAGGCGTTGCCGATCCATTCAGATACGCTGCCGAACCATTGGTATCCGAACCGTTAAAGAAGCTGTTGGTTTGCGGATTGGACCCTCCGGCCGTGTTGAACGGATTGATGCTCTTCCATCCCCGCCGGTAAACAGGGCTCTTGACGTTGACTCCCGGGATATAGTCATACCGCGTTGCGTTTTCCCAGCCCGGTATGCCGACCGTACAGCAAAACGCCGTTGGCTCACCATTCTGGTAACGCTGAATGCCTCCAATCTGCCACCCTCCCAACATGTAACTCAGAGGTCCATGATTGAAGTATTTCTGCCCCTTGCCTGCCGGCAGTGCATATACATAACTCAGCACCAGCGTATTCGGAATGTCCTGAATGCTGATCGCCTTCTCCTGGTGCAGGTTGTCAGGATTCTGCACCTGCGGTTGGCCAGGATTCGTGTTCGGAATCGCACTGTCGGAGTCGTTGATGTTCTTCGACCACGTGTACGATGCCTGCAAAGTCAGATCCTTGAAGTGTCCCTGCAGAGATACCAGCATCGCTTCATAGGTGGAGTGACCCGTGTTTTCCAGGCAGCACCCGGAGTCGATGAAGTCATACTGCGGGAACGGACGCAGCGCTTGCTGAATTTGTACCCCGTTGCCCCACAGATTGAAATATCCGGGGAAAGGTACGGAAACGCCGTAAGGATTGTTTTGCAGACCATCCCCAAGTTCCTTACCTAGCGCAAGGTCCTTGTACGGAATGTTGTTGATGTTCTGGTTGTTGGCTTGCAGGTTCTGCGCGCCGCTGCCAATGTAGCCGACGCTCAGGATCAGGTTCTTCACCACCTGCTGCTGCACGTTCAAATCCCAGTTATAGACTTCGGCTGGCCGGCCTGCTCTCTTCTCGATATAGGACCCAGGCAAAAACGTTCCGTTGTACATGCCGGGATCGAGATTCGGCGGCGACTTGAATGCCGGGTATCCGTTGTCGATCTGGAACGATGGATCGAATCCGTTCTTCGAAGGAAATACCGGGTTCGCCTTGTATCCGGAATCCATCGCGCTGCCGAAGTCGTCATACTGCAGCGGCCCGTAAAGAATCCCGAAGCCTCCGCGAACCACCGTCTTATCGTTCATGGCCGGCGGCGTCCACGCAAACCCTAAACGAGGCGCCACGTCTTTGTGGTACGTATCCGCCCAGCGCGTATTGCAGCCGCTGCACGTCGTACCGAACACCAGCGCACCGGGCACACCGTACTCCGGATCGATCGCCGTCCGGCTGAAGTTGGCGGTGAAGTTGTTCGCTTCCTTACGCGGAACATCCACGCTATAGTTGACGCCCAGGTTCAGCGTCAGGTGCTGCGTCACATTCCAGTTGTCCTGGATGTAACCGGAGAAGTACCAGGAAATCCAGCGCGACTGGTGCGCATACACCACCTGTGCGCCGCCGCAGGCATCGCCCAGAAGTTCGCTGGCCAGGCCGTTTCCGTTTTGCGCAGAACCCAGATAGGCCGAGGTCTGATTCCCGCAGAAATTAATGCTCGGCGAGTTGCCGACAATCGGAGAGTACTGCTGATAACGATCATCCGTACCGATCGTGATGCTGTGGCTGCCCTTCTGCCACATCACGTTATCGACCAGGCGCAGACCGTTATCGATATTATCCCCATAGTTCGGCATGCCTTCCTGATCCGTCAGTCCGTTCGTGATAATCGGGAAGTTATTGGAATTCGCGTTGCCGATACCCGCCTGCTGCAGGTAATTGATGCCGTTGGCAATCGGAACCGCATAGTTCTTGCTGTTCGACCGGTTTGAACCAATCGTAAAGTCGTTCAGCAGGTTGGGAGTAATGGTGTAATCCCATCCAAACCGCCAGAAGTGCGTCTCAAAGTCCTGCGCCCACGTGTTCGGATCAATCGGGTACGGTAGGATTTGCGGTGTACCCGCGATTCGGTTGTTGTCGCGCGAGGTATAGGAACTCCAGATGTGGCTCTTGCCCACAGTGCCGTCGATGCGCAGCGTCATCGTCGTGTTCGTGATCGGTGACGTCGCCGCAAACGTGTAGTTGTTAAACACGCCACTGTTGGTCGGCGCGGGGAAGTAGCTGAGAAGCTTCTTCGAGGCAGGCGAGAAATCCTGCGTTGGAATCTTGTTGCCCGGGAACGGATCGCGGCACTCGATCCCGTTCACCACTCGCGTCGTCGAGGGATCGAAGATCTGGCCTTGATACACCGGGCCGCCTGTACATGGATTCGTACCCACCACCTTGCTGGTGTTAAACAGTGCGGGGTTGGAGAAGTCGCCCGAAAGCTCCTGCGGCGTAGGCACGGTTGTTGTTGCGGTCGTGCCCAGAGCATATTTCAGCTGTTCCCACGAGAAGAAGAAGAACAACCGGTTACGCCCGTTGTACACATGCGGAATCGTGACGGGCCCGCCGAGCGTGACACCATAATCGTTCTTGTGGTCTGCAGGCGTTGCGTAAATCTTGCGGCACGCCGGCGTATCGTTCGCGCCCACGCAGTTCTGCGCCCTATACCCGTTGTTGAACCAGAGATTCGCGTCGAGTGCCGCGTTGCGCAGGATCTCGTAGACCATGCCGTGGTACTTGTTCGTGCCGCTCTTGGTAACAAAGTTTTCCACACCGCCCGTCGTGCGGTTGAATTCCGCCGGCGGCACCGCATCCGTCACCGTCAGTTCGCGAAGAGCATCCACAGAAGGCGCTTCCTCGTCAAACGACGATCCATTTTCGCTGCGCTGCTGGTCAATACCATCCAGGAACACTTCGGCGCCGAAGTTCTGGCCACCGGCCAGCTTGCTGAAAAACACGCCGTTGCTGTTGTTGTTGCTGGTTCCAGGCCCGGTGTTGCCGGGAAGCAGGAATACAAATGCCTCCGGCGACCGCAGCGCACCCACACCGCCCAGGGTCAGCGGCAGCTTCAGGTACTGCTGCTGCGTAATCGAACCCGTAATGTCTGACGTCTGGGTCTGCAGGCTCAGTGCCCCTGCGTTCACCGTAATACTCTGCGTCGCGGAA
>JAJZAL010000090.1 GCA_021799405.1 Acidobacteriota bacterium | reverse complement strand
TCAGGTGGCGCAACCCAACCGGGGCCGCGTTAGCGACCCCACAAGCCGCTTCGAGCGGCTCACAAAAGAAAGCCCCCGGCTCTGCCGGGGGATATTTACTAAAATACCCTCACTAGCCCCATGACCATCCGCTGAAATTGTCTTGCAGAAGGTCTACCCGGGTCCCCGCGTTCCCCTATGACCATAAGGAAGAGCGGTATTCTCTCTCCAATTCGAGGCTGAGCGATCGAAAATTCGCATGCGGTTGACCGATTTAACGCTGGCAGAAATCTTCACCGGCACTTTCACCCAACCAGGCAGGAAAAAGCAAAGGCGCAAGGAACAGATTCCTTGCGCCTTTGCTTGCGAAAAACACGGGCTCAGATAATGCTGGTACCGTACGAGGGCTGAGATTCGGTGCCTGTTTGTCTCAATGGAAATTCGTGCATGGTGTCGGAAAATTCGGGCAGCTCTACTTGATAGCTCGTTTCACCTCGCAAGAAGCATATTTTGGCTGTCTGGCAGAGAATGCCAATGTCCGTCTTCGGCGTGGCGGACTGCATGTATTCCCAGTCGATCTTAGCCTTGCTCGGTTTCACGAATCGATCGTAGTAGGCATCCAGATGCTCCCTGGGCACCTGGCTGAGCATTTCTTCCTCAAAACGAAATGCAAGGGTCGCCGCGCCGGTAATTCCGGGACGGAAAGGCATGTGCAGAGCCTCGTGATGCGGAAGTTTGGGCCTCGGACCAACGAGGCTCATATCACCACGCAATACGTTCCAGAACTGCGGCAGCTCATCCAACTTGTACTTCCTCAGCAATTTTCCAACTCCGGTAATCCGGTTGTCCCCGGTCACCGTAATGGGGCTTGAGTGGTCCTTTGCTACATGCATCGAACGAAACTTGTAAAGAGTAAAGACGCATCCGTTGCGTCCCATCCTTTGTTGCTTGAAGAAAACTGGCCCAGGGGAACTCAGTCTCACGGCAAGGGCCACCAGGCCCATGAGAGGTAGAAATACCGTTAGCGCCAGCGCAGCGACCGCGAGATCAATCACCCGGCGAGTCCGCGAAAGTGCCCAGGCACTTACAGAATGCCGATTCGCATCGGAGAAACTCCGCGCACGCTTTGCGCTATTTTGAGGCGTTTCGACCGCATCTTCGAACAGAAAACCTCCGCTAACGTGCACAGGATATGGTGTGTTCCTCACAAGATCAGTGTCCATGCTTTCCTTGCGACTCGCGCGAACGAGCTGGTAGTAAGCTGCCAATGAGCTTCGTAATTCGATCTGGAGAGAAAAATGGTTACTGCGACGAGGCTGCTTCTTTGGTTGGGGGGAGCACCTTCGCCTTAGCCTAACTTCTTGATTATCCGCCGTTTAAGCGAGCAACAGATTCTTAAAGCTACAGGTTGTGGGTTCTACAGACTCATGCCGCGTCCATCCACCGTCTTGATGGACCGACGGACCTTACCTACATCTATAACACAGTTGAATTCCGAAAGTTGTCATTTTTTTCTTCGGCGATTCAATGGTTGGGAAGTATGCAACGCGTAAATATTCGCACAATGTACTCCAGGATACAATCGCACCTTGCTCATCTTTTACGAAGCATCGCCCCTCGCGAATGCCAAAGCGCCTCCAGTTTGCAGGCGCACTCTTCCCGGCCGATCGTAACTCTTCTGTTTGGAGTTAGATACATAGCACTTATCGGCATGATCTCTCAGCGCTTTAGCTGTTTTATGCCAAATGCTTCGCGTATGGCTCGCATCTGACCGTTTGTTTCAGGATCCTGATTTAGGCGATCCATCCCGGCTGCGGCCAGTGCCAAGAAAATACCTAGAAATAGACCCCCGGCAAAGCACCCAATCAAAATCAGCGCCCTCTTCGGGGAAGACTTGTGGTCAGGAGGAATCGCCGGATCCACGACCTGAATCAGAGCTCCTTCCCGGGCCTCATCGAGCTTTGCGAGTTCGAACTGCTTCGCCAGAATGTCAAAAATAGCCTGGTAGTACTGCACATCACGAAACTTGCGCAGATATTCAAGCCCGGCAGAGGGAAGATTTCCTTTAGGCAAAATCAGTTCGGCGCCAGGATTACCACCTTTTCCGGCCAGGCTCGCAAGCTGTGCGCGAAGCGCGCGGAGTTCCTGCTCTGCCTGCACCAGATTGGGATTATCAGGCGCGGCAAAAGCGCGCATTCCCTGAACCTGCGCTTCCTGCGACGCAATTTGGGCCCGCAGCTGGGCTCCGGTCTCGATCAATGCCCGTGCCTGACTACTGATCTCGATCATGCCACTTTTTTCTTCAGTCTGCTCCAGGGCGAACTCCGCGTTCGTCAGCTTGTCTTTTGCTGACTTCATCTGCTCCTGGAAGAAGAGCCGTCGCTGCGCGGCGCTTGTGATGGCCAAATGGTTGGAGAGATTTCGGAACTGCGCCACGTATCCATTGGCCAACTCCGCGGCCCGTTCGGGATTACGGTCGGTTACCGAAATATGAATCAGGCCATCCTTGGTCGAACCATTGACCTTTGAGTATCCCTCAAAATCCTTCCTCGCAACGGAAAGGAGCTTCGCATGGTACTCCTTCATCAGCCCGTATTTGCGAATCATGGCATCTTCGACAGTTCGGCTGCGAAACATCGCCACATACATGTCATTCGGGTTCTTGAGGCCCAACCCATGGCCGGTAAGCGATGCAACGGCACCCAGGCTTCCAAGCTGTGATGACAACATGGAACTCATGGAACTCTGCTGCTTTGGGGGCAGCAATGTGGTCTTGGCCGTATATTCCTTCGGAAGCAGAAAGGCCAGAAGCAGCCCGATCACGACAGCGATGGTCAGCGTGATCAGCACAATACGCTTCTTCCGTCCAATAGTCGCCAGCAACTCCAGAAGCGAGATTTCGTGGTCCTGCTGCTGCGGCCCATTCGACTTTTCCAATGATGTGCTCGATGGTTCTGCCATGAATTCCCCTATGGAATGAAGTTGATGAAGGCAGCGCCCATAGCCATCTGCGAGAACAGCTGTGAATATTGCATTAAATTAAGAAGTTTGGAAGGCTTATACAGCTTTTCAGGCACGACGATCGTATCGCCGGGATAGACAATGAGCGAGCGAAAATCATTGCCAAAGATCGTGTGTGAATTCACCTTGCTGACTACCGATCCATCGGCGCGGATAATGAATTCGTGGCGACGGTCCGCATCCCGATCTTCGCCACCAGCCAGCTTCAAATAGTCGCCCACGCGACGTTGCCGAGAATATAGGAAGGAATTCTCATCGTAGACAGCACCGACGACGTTGACCGTGGAAGGCACCGCCGGAACCACAAACCGGTCGCCATCCTGCAAAACGATGTTTGGCAGGGAATCAGCCCCCTTGCTGTTGGGTCTCACATTGAGAACCACCCGCCCCGTCGCGCGTACCTGCTGCAAGCGAGCCAGCAGTTGTTGCTCACTGCTTTGGGCGCCCGATGCTGTAGCCAGATTCTGAGCAGATGACAAACCGCTATTGGCCGCATTGAGCGTGCTGCGCTCAATCTCGAGGCTCAGGTTTTGCACGTACTGGTTGAGCCGCGCTTGCTGTAGCACTCGCGTGGAGACTCGCGTGAAGCTCGATCCATAGAGATATGCGCCCGGTGAGAGTCCGCCAGCCTGCTGCACCAGCTCCCTCAGAGTTTCACCGGGTTTCACGCTGTAAACGCCCGCGTGTTTGAACTCTCCTTCCAGCCAAACGAACTTCGTCTGCTGCGAGAGCGGTACGTGAATATCAGCTTGCGAGAAAATGGTTACGATGTCTCCAGGCTGCAAGAGCAGATTCTGTGACTGGTCGTGATCAAGGACCAGTTTCCCAAGGTCAAACGGAATCAGGGTGGTCCGCAGCGTTTTAGGGTTCAGTCTCTCAATCACCGCATAGGACCAGTCGATATCCGGTGCCGGGAGACGGACTTTGAGCGGCGGAGGCGCGCCCAGCGTATTCTCCGTGCGAATTTGCGCCTGTGCCGCAACGCTCGAAGACGTTTGATTGCTCTGAGAGAGATACGCGTTTTGATCTTGAAGCTGATTTTGCGTCTGAAGTGGATTCTGCGTCTGAAGTGGATTCTGCGTCTGAAATTGCTGACTTCCTGTTTGAAGTGGGTTCTGGCTCTGGAATTGATTTCCCGGCGGAAGTCCGTTCTGCGCCTGGCCTTGAACCGACGGATATCCAGCAGACGAATTCGATCCAGGCTGCTGGTTCTGGAGGCTCTGGAGATTGAAGGGCCGGTTCGGCTGCATCAACGTCGGATACCTTTGCAGAGGCTCGAATTGGGGTGTTGGAAGTCCCAACTGCGCGCGCCGCCACCAGTAATTGCGGGTCACCAGGGATGCACGGTTCGGAATCAGATCCGAGAGCCGCATTCCTGGATGCCAGGCGAATCTTCCTGGGTTTGCGGTATTTCCACGCAGCGTTACCGTGTCCTTATATAGGGGAGCGATCGCATGCACCCGAATCAGGTCCCCGCTATCCACCGGCGTCGAGAGTCCAGCCGCATTAAAGGACACTTGCATGGCCTCGCGATCCTGATGATTCACAATGCGCTCAATCGATATATACGTCTTTGCTGCAATCTCAGACGCTCCCCCCGCATCCTGAATCAACTGTCCCAGCGTCTCCCCTTTGCGCAATTCATAAATGGCTGGCTGCCGTACGCTTCCGGTGATGGCAGCCTGGGGTCCTACCGGCGGAATAAAAATTACGTCGCCGGAAAGCAGATGCACGTCTTTCGACCGATTACCGCTGAGCAGTAGAGTGTACAAATCGAAATCCGTAATTACTTTTCCGTTTCGCCGGACCTCGATATTCCGCATCGAGCCATCCGTAGACGGCCCCCCGCAGGCAAACAGGGCATCAATCAGTGTGCTGAGCGAACTGATGGTATACACGCCGGGACGGCGTGCTTCTCCAACCACATATACCTGGATCGATCGAATCTGCCCCACGCTGGCGGTCAGTTGAAAATTGCGGAAAACCTTGCTTACAGCCTTCTGGAGCACTTCATGCAATGAAGACACCGGGGTGCCCGCGAGGTGCACTTCGCCAACCTGTGGCAGGTAGATCCCTCCCGTGCGATCGATGACGGGAGCAATCGAGAAGTTGACCTGTCCCCATACTTGAACAAGAACCTGATCCCCGGGCCCCAACACATAACTGGAGGGAACCGGTCCCTGATCGAGCGGCGCAAAAGTCGAAGGCACTTCACTGAACAGGGATGCACCAAAAATGGGCAGAACTATCTTTGTCGTTGAGGCAACGAATTTCTGAAAATCCGTCAGCGGTTCTGGCGGCAGGGGAATCATTACGCTTTGCCCCTGCAGGCCATAAAGTGAAAGAGATTGCAGCGTCGTGCCGTTCTGCAAGCCGGTTTGGCCTTGATTCAAGTTCTGGTACTGATTCGGGCCGTTAATGCCCATGCTGGTTAGTGGATTGATGTAGCCGTGTCCCTGCTGCGTCGGAAATTGCCCAGGCTGCGGTGTCATCGTGCTAGGGTAATTTGAATTTCCTGCCGAACACAGGCCTGCTGATTGCATATCGGACGTGCATTGCTGAGTAGAGCCGTAGGGGTTTGACTGGGTTGACTGGCCGGACTGGCCAGACAGCTGCGCGGCAACGATCAGCGTGCTGACGCAGAAAAAAATTGGAAGAAGATAAAAGCGAATTCTCATGCAGTCAATAACGTCTCATTCAAAAATCGGTAACAGGCTCAACCAGATCTACGCCGCTGAAATGCGACGCCTTAGGATCGATGCAATTCCAGTCTAACGGCGCGGCCAATTCTCCGAAATAGAAAATCTGTCACAAAAAGTTACTGGTTCCAATGTAAATATCGCTCCTCTCTCAGAATTCATGGAAATACGCGCCAAAGCGAGGCGCTGCAAATTCTGCATGCGCAAGCAAACTTACACAAATATTGGCGGCGCGTCCCGGCGCAAGTCTGTTTTTTCAATGAACTTCTGACGGGGCGCCCTCAATTGCCTTTATCGGTGCTCTCGTATCTCCGGCCGCTATGAACAAAAAGCCTCTCGCAAGCCTATGTGGCGGAAACCAGTATGGTTTTCCGCAGCAGCTGAGATTCCCGCCGCCTCGATTTGCACAGACCGCACGAGTGGCATTAAATGAAGCGGTGCAGCAAACTGGATGCCGTCTGTACTCGTGCCTCGACCTCCCTAAGGGTTCTGGCTGGGGGGGCAAAAATCACACCAGATGTTCCGTTCTGCAAGAAGTAAAGTCGAAGGGAGAATCGTCGTGAAACGTTTTCTGATGTGTTTGGGCCTCCTCGCAGCTACCACCGTCGGTCTGTCCGCACAGATGACATCCAGCAAGCCGCACAAGCCGCCATTGAGCCCTCCTGCCAAGGCAATGGCCACCATCAATGGCAAGAGCATCACCATTGTGTACTCCTCACCCCGGGTGCGCGGCCGCCAGGGCCACATCTTTACCCGGCACGGCCTCATCAGCCACGATGTCGACTATCCGAATTGGAGAGCAGGCGCGAATGCGGCCACCACTTTTAAAACCGCGGCTAATCTCACTATTGGCAATCTGAACGTCCCCAAGGGCGAGTACACGCTATTCGTCAATATCGCTGATCCGGACCATTGGGTGCTCGTCATCAGCAAGGAAACCGGCGAATGGGGGCTGAACTACAAGCCAGGCAACGATCTGGGCCGTGTTCCCATGCACATGAGCAAACCTCCTCACCTCATTGAGGATCTCCGCTGGACCA
This sequence comes from Acidobacteriota bacterium, assembly GCA_021799405.1. The sequence goes on along the minus strand of JAJZAL010000090.1, from coordinate 11,261 downwards.
TCTCCAGCCTTGGCCATGGCAAAGGGCGGCTGACTCTTGCTTGGGAGTACCACGTCGCCTCAGTCCCTGTCGAAGTGCACTGATACCGCCAACCGGAGACCTCAACATCGGTGCCTTCTAGCCCAATCCTGCGTGCCGTCGCTTCCTTCGGAAGTGGCGGCCGTTTGGCCGAAACGGAATGATCACGATACCATCGAATCTCTTACGAATTTCACCGGCTCGTTGTTGCGGATGGTATGCCTGAGACCTCGAATCATTCCTTCTATCGGCGATTTCTCTTATTGATTGCCGGCCTTGGCGGCCTTCTTTATGGCATTGATGTTGGCATCATAGCTGCCGCTCTTCTCTATCTGGGCAAGGTCGTCAACCTGACGGTTGACCAGAAGTCGTTGATCGTCGCAGCCGTGCTCGGCGGCAGCATGCTGTCCTCTCCGGTTGCTGGTCTTCTGGCCGACTGGTTCGGTCGCAAACGGATGATGGTCGTCAGCGGGCTTATCTTCGTCGTCAGCATTGTCCTCATTGTCAGCTCGCAGAATTTCGTTCAACTCTTCTCGGGCAGACTTCTCCAGGGGATGAGCGGCGGCGTCATCGCCGTCGTGGTGCCGCTCTACCTCGCCGAAACTCTGAAGGCCGACCTCCGCGGTCGTGGCACTGCGATCTTTCAGTTCATGTTGACATTCGGCATCGTGATGGCCTCCTTGATTGGCTTCTATTACACCCATCACGCCGAAATCGCCATTGCGCAGGCCGCGGGCCATCCGGCTCTCATTCTCGCAGCGGAAAACCACGCTTGGCGCAGCATGTTTCTGGCGGTCATCTACCCGGGGATTCTCTTCTTTGGCGGTTCGATCTTCCTTGGCGAAAGCCCCCGCTGGTTGTTCCGTCGGGGCCGCACAGACCAGGCGCTTCGGGCGCTTCAGAAATCCTCATCGCTCGAGGAAGCTGAGCGGGAACTGGCGGAAATGCAGGCGCTCGCCGCCGAGCGGAAGGCTGGCGCCAGTCATCGCGAGTTCGGCTCTCTTTTGCAGCGCAAATACGTGATCCCATTCCTGCTCGCGTGTGCCATTCTTTCGCTCAATACCGCAACCGGAATCAACTCCGTGCTGAGCTTCATCGTGGTGATTCTCCAGAAAGCAGGGCTCACACCCACGCTTGCGACCCAGGGCGACATCGTTGTCACTGTGTTGAACTGCGTCGCGACTCTGGTGGGCGTTGCCCTGGTCGATCGCAAGGGACGTCGATTTCTGGTCAAAATCGGGACCGCGGGAATTGTGCTGTCGCTGGTCGCCGGAGCCGCGATCTTCCTCCACTTCGAATCACAGCAAGTGAACGTAAAGGCCCGCGTTGTGGCCGCTCAATCCGGCAATCGCATTACCATGCCAGTGAATCAGTCCGCGCTTGGTATCGCGCCCACCGGCCACGCCATGGCTCTGACGGTGCTCTATCGTTACGGTAGCGGCGAGCACATGACCACGGTTGTTACCTCCACGCCGCATCCCGAATTGCAAATTTCGCCCACTGCGGGCGAATCTCACAAATTGCTGACCGTCGAACTGGCCAGTTACGGACCTGTTCCTCCCGAAAGCACCGGCTGGCTCATTGCGTTGTGTCTGGGTGCATTTATTTGTTGCTATGCGGCGGGTCCGGGAGTCGTTGTCTGGCTCGCACTTTCGGAATTAATGCCGACGCGGATTCGCTCTACCGGAATGGGCATTGCCCTGCTCCTCAACCAGGGGGTGTCTACCCTGATGGCCTATGTTTTCCTGCCCATCGTGGGACATTACGGCTACTACGCCATGTTCTTCATCTGGGCGGGTTGCGCGGCCCTCTATTTCGTCACCGCAACCTTGTTCCTGCCGGAAACCAAGGGCAAGACGCTCGAGGAAATCGAACTTTACTTCGAGGGCACGCCAGGCTGATGGCTGAGCCATCAGCCCCTTAACCGATGGCCTTGAGCAACTGCGGCTTGCTGTTGGCAACCCGGAGAATCAATTCGCCGAAAAGCGTATTTGCCCAAGCGAACCATGGCCGAGTGAACTCCGCCGGATCGCTCGCTTGGAACGACTCATGCATGAAATCCGTACCGGCCGTCGTGTTGCGCAGCCATTTCAGACACTGCACGATCTCCCCATCATCGGTCGAAGTGAGCGCGCGCATGATGATCCCCATCGGCCAGATATAGTCCAGCCCGGTATGTGGACTGCCGACACCTGAGGCGGAGCTGCCCTCGAAAAAGTAGGGATTCGACTTGCTCAGCACAAACTTTCGCGTCCTCTGGTAAACGGGATCGCTTACGCTGCAGCAGCCCAGATAGGGAAGGCTGAGAAGGCCCGGCGCATTTGCGTCATCCATATAGTGGTGGTTGCCGTAGCCATCCACCTCATAGGCCCAGATCTCTCCAAATTCCGGATGCTTCACCTTTCCATATTGATCGAGGGCGGATCGCACCTCTTCGCCGAGTGAGGTGCAGCCAGCGGCGATATCGGTCGCAGAAACCGCCGAGGCTAATTCCCTCAACTGGGCCAGAGCGCGCCAGGCAAACAAATTCGCCGGAACAAACAGCGGATAAGTGCAGCAGTCATCGGATGGGCGGAACATCGAAAAGATCATTCCGACGGGCCGTGCTGGATTTCCGTACCCGCTCAGCGGCACTGTATCCAGCGGATTCGTCGTCATGCGCTGGAAGGAATAGGGTCCCCGGCCCTTCATCCGTTGCTGTTCGCGGAATGTGCGCAGGATGGCGCGCGCAGCTTCCTGCCACTCTGCATCGAAGGGACTCGTGTCTCCTGTCGCGCGCCAGTAGCCGTGGGCGAGGCGAATGGTGTAGCAGAGCGAATCGACCTCCCACTTGCGCTCGCCAACGCCGGGCTTCATCTCGGTGCGGTCATGGACAGACCAGGGCAACGGTGGGTCGGACGTAGTACGCACAAACGCATTCGCGTAAGGGTCAATCAAAATATTGCGAACCTGGCGCCGCACCACGCCCTGCAGCAGCCTGGCAAGATTCGGATCCTGCTTCGCGAATGGCAGATACGGATGGACCTGCGCCGAAGAGTCGCGCAGCCACATTGCATCGATGTCGCCAGTGATCACGAACGTGTCAGGATGCCCGTTGCGCGTGCCCGGAAATACGGTTGTATCCAGAGTGTTCGGAAAGCATCGCTCAAACATCGCTGCCAGCACGGGGTCGGGAATCTGCCGCTTCACGCGTGCGATCACCGCTTCTATGACCGGGCTCGTAAATTTTCTGTCGGCCGGAGCAGGGCGGCCTTTTGCGATTTTCCAGGTCGATGCGGCGAGCTTCGACGGCAGAGCGGCGGCAATGCTTGCGGCCATTCCCGTGCGAAGCACCGCGCGGCGCGTTACGGACGAAAAGAACGGGCGGTTTGTATCGTCAATCATTGGTGAGATTCCTGTTTGCTGATTTGCAGCGCTGCTACCAGAGCATCCAGCGCAGAGCTTTGTGTCGAAGCATTGGGCTTGCCCGGCGGACCGGACCACACCAGCCCCAGAGCGTGGTCCGGAGTCTGATCATAGCCGAGGATGCTGTCTGCGTTCCGCAGAATGAATCGGCGATAGCGCTTCCTTGGAGTGGAGCGATTCAGCACAGCCAGGTTGCGCACGAAAATTCCCTTGAACTGGCTGCCATCCGCTCCGCAGTCCGGCTCACAGGGTTCGTGCAAAATGTTGCCCGGTCCGGTCAGGTGCCGGATCGCGGCGTTGGCGATTTTAGCCGCTGCCCGAAGCGGCCTGCGGCTGTGATCCTGCCGGGCAAGCTCGGCCAACCCTCCCAGAATCACGCCCTGGTTGTAGCTCCATTTCGTCTTGTGATTGTCCTTGCACGCCGAAGTCAGCCCGTCGCTGATCAGGTGATCGTGCTCGATCATGCCCGAGCGCCGGAACCAGTTCCACTCACGTTTCGCCCACGAGGCATACTCTGAGCGTTCTCTCCCGGTCGAAGCACGATTGGAGAGGTGGGCTGCGACGCTCAAAAAGAGTTCGTTGGCAATCGCGTTCTTGTATGCGCGCTTCTTGCTCCACCAGATGCCGCCGCCGCAGGTGTCATCCCATCCCCCGGTCATGTTGGTAAAAATATGCTCGGCAGTCTCCAGGTATCGCTGTTGACCGGTCAAATCGTAAGCATCTACCCACGCAAGCGCCCACCAGCCTTCATCGTCGTAGTACTGGTTGATAAATCCACTGTGAATATTTACCGCATAGGTTTGCGCAACGACGCTCTCATAGCGGGAACTGCGTGTCACCCGCGAATAGTCAATCAGGGCTGTCAGCGCATTGGCGGAATTCCACCAGCCGGTTGTTTTCCAGAGGCCGGTTTTCGGGTCGTACCAGGATTGCAGTTTGGCGACGGCCTGACGCACGGCGGCGAGCGAGGGCGGATGAGGTCTTGCTGCAGGCAGTGAGTTCGAGGCCGACGGCCTGGCAAAGGACGTAGTCGATGCGAAAAACAGGCCCGCAAAAAAAAGAGCGCAAAACCGGCTGGCAACAGAGCGCATGATACCGTTACCATATCAGGCAACTCAAAGGTTGTGCGATTTCAGTAGCGAAGTCGGTTTCGGGGGAGTCGGCTATCCTCGGCGGCAGACGAAACTTGCTTTCGAGCACACCCCAGGGGTTTTGGAAATCAATAGGAGATTGTTGATGAAGAGGCGCGAGTTTCTCAAAGCGTGTGCGGCTGCTGCGGCGGCTTCTGCCATATCCACGCCCGGGTGGGCAATTACCGGCGATCCTGCCAGCCGCAGGTCGCTGCATCCGGCTACGCTTTCCCACGCAACGTTGCTTGAGAATGTGCGTCCCATCATTGGTACGGGCTGGCATGGACATATGTTCCCGGGCGCGGTTGCTCCGTTTGGCATGGTGCAGCTGAGCCCCGATACCACCGGCAAGCCTGAGCCCAAGTGGAACGGCAGATGGGATATTACCGGCTGGGATCATTGCTCCGGCTATCACTATGGCGACGATGTCGTGATGGGTTTCAGCCACACCCACCTGCAGGGCACGGGCGCCAGCGATCTGGGCGACGTCCTGCTGATGCCGCTGGTCGAAGGCCGCAACTGGACCTGGAGCACCGGTATCCCGCTCGAACAGGCGGAATTTCAAATGAAGGCCCTGGGACCCGATTCCGGATGGGTGATGAATCCCAGGGAAAGTGGCTACTGGTCGTACTTTTCCCATGATCAGGAAGAGGCGCGCCCCGGATACTACAAGGTTCACTTGCAAACGCCCGGCGTCGGGGCCGAGCTGACCGCCACCACGCGATGCGGCATGCACCGTTACTCTTTTCCGGCCTTGCCTGCTTCCACCCGACAAGGAGTCATGCTCGACCTGATCCACGGTATCGGATGCGAGGTCTACGACGCCGCTCTTCACGTGGAAAGTCCCACACGCGTCAGCGGGCACCGCTACACCCATGGCTGGGCCGCAGACAAGCAGGTTTTCTTTGTCATCGAATTCTCGCGTCCCGTGACTGCCGTTCAGGTCAAGGTGGATGGCGCCGAAAAAACCGCATCCCCTGGCGACCGCATCACCGGCAAAGACATTCAGGCCATCTTTACGCAGTCCGCGCATGAGGCCCCCCTTGTCATTCGTGTCGGAATCTCCGGCACCACGGTCGACGGTGCTCGCAAGAATCTCGCGACTGAAATCCCTCACTGGGACTTCGACGCCGTGCTCGATCAGACGCAGCAGGCCTGGAGCAGGGCACTCACCGTGCTCGATGCGGATCTATCCAGTGAAGCTCTCACTCAGACCTTCTGGACTGGCGCCTATCACGGCCTCGTCGCGCCCGCGACCTTCAACGATGTCGACGGCGCCTATCGTGGCCAGGACCACAAGAATTATCCCAATCCCGGCTTCACCAAATACACCACGCTCTCCATTTGGGACATCTACCGCGGCGAATTCCCCTTCATCATGCTGATGCAGCCGCATCGCACCCGTGACGTGATCGAAACTCTGTTGGCCGACTACCGGCAGCTCAACCAGCACTCATTGCCGGTCTGGCCGCTCTGGGGCAACGAAACCTGGACCATGACCGGCTTCCACGTTGTGGGCATGATTGTGGGAGCATACGCCCGGGGCTTCCGCAATTTCGACGTTGAAGCCGCCTACGCCGCCATGCGCGATACCGCCATGGTCGGCGCAACGGCGAACGGAAACAAGGAGTTGCAGGAGCAATTCCGCACGCTCGGCTATGTCGCCGCAAAGGGCCGCGACCAGTCGGTGTCTCGCACCCTCGACTTCTCCTACGACTACTGGTGCGTGGGTGCGATGGCGGAGCTGCTCGGCAAGCACGACGACGCTGCCATGTTCTACAAGCTTGGCCAGAACTACAAGAACATCTTCGATCCCAGGACCGGCTTCATGCGTGGCAAGACCGCAGATGGCCAGTGGCTCGAGCCCTTCCGTCCCGACGAAGAAATCTGGTCCGACTACACCGAGTCCGATGCCTGGCAGGCGACCTTCAACGTCATGCAGGATGTGCAGGGGCTCATCAATCTCTACGGCGGCGACGAGGCCTTCATCGCAAAACTCGATGCGCTTTTCACAGCCCCGTCCAACGTCCTCAACTCCCCGCCCGATATCAGCGGCATGGTTGGCCAGGACGCACAGGGCGACGAACCCAGCAATCACATTCCTTATCTCTATCCCTTTGCCGGGGCCCCGTGGAAAACCCAGAAGTGGGTGCGCAAGGTCGCCGGCCTCTATAACAACACCCCTGCGGGCGTGCCGGGCAACGATGATTGCGGGCAGACCTCCAGCTGGTTTGTCTTTGCGTCGCTCGGCTTCTATCCGGTGAATGCCGTCACCGGCGTCTACATACTCGGAAGCCCGCTGGTCAATCGCGCCGCCATTCACAATCCCGAAGCGCGCACCACCTTCCACATCGTGGCCGAGAATAACTCCGACGAAAACATGTACGTGCAAAGCGTCAAGCTCAACGGCAAGCCCCTGAGCCGCTCCTGGATCACCCACGACGAGATTCTCGCCGGCGGGGAACTCCGGTTCCGCATGGGAAAACATCCCGACAAGGAGTGGGGATCCGCACCCGCGGACCGTCCTCCGTCAGGACTTTTGACCAGCCGGCATGGCAGAAATATGAGCTAATCAAGTCCAAAACCCACTCCAGTCTTGCTTGTCATCAAGGCGCCTGATCGAAAATGGTCAGGCGCCTTTTGATTGCCGCGAGGCCGCTCTTCAGCCAGTGCCCGCATTCCGCGCCCTTTGCCATGTCGCTCCCTGCCAACTCACCAGGTTTCGCGCCGATCCACTTCCCGCAATGCATCTCCGGCAACTGCCTCCGTTGTGTTCGTGACTGGTGCCTGCGGAGTCTGAAGTTTTCCACATGAGGCAATAGCCGATCGACAAAGATCCGCGCCTAATTGGATATCGCCGAAGACCTAAATTCCTGATTTCACGATGGTTTAGCTGCTCACTCAGCTCATTGTTAATGATCAAATTGATTTATTTTTGATCGAATATTGATTATTTGAGCGTTGACGCGGTAAATTGATCCATCTTGAAAAATCTGTCGGAGCCCTCATCGAAAGGCCCGGCGAAATATGTAGCTGTAAGGTCAGTTGAACTTAGGAGGCTGGAAATGTTGCACATCAGGCAACAATCGTTTTGGCGGTACCTCGTCCTGCTGGCGGCTGTTGGTTTTCTCGCATTCGGCGGCCAGCTCGCATTCGCACAAAGCGCTCAAGGCACCATCGTCGGCCATGTGGAAGACCCCACAGGAGCCGTCATCCCCGGGGCAAAAGTCTCGATCAAGGATGTAAACACCAACGTCGTAAATAACGTCACGACGAACGCCGATGGTGATTACGTCGTTCCTTACCTCAATCCGGGAAACTATTCGGTCAGCGTTTCAGCTTCTGGATTTTCTTCGCAGATCGCCACAGATCTCACTCTGGAAGTCAATCAGACCTTGCGCCAGAACTTCACGCTTAAAGTCGGCAGCGTGGCCACCACCGTCAAGGTGTCGGCTCTGGGGCAGATGCTGCACACCGACGATGCTACCGTCGGTCAGGTCCTGCAGGGCAAGACCATTGAACAGCTGCCTATTGCAGGCCGCGACTTCACCAACCTGATGCTGACCGACATTGGTGCGAATATCACTCCCGGAGGCTCGGGCGGCGTCTGGGCCTACCACGGTCTGAACACCGACTACACCGAAGTCAGTGTCGACGGCGCCCAGGCCCAGTCCACCGGATATTCTCTGGACGGCATCGACGATACGGATCTCTTCTTCAGCGTGCCGATCAACATCCCGAACGAGCTGGCTGTTCAGGAATTCAAGATGATGAACGGGATGTACGGCGCCCAGTACGGCGGCGGCGTGACCCAGGTCAACGTGGCTGTCAAATCCGGTGCAAACCGCTTTCATGGCGGGGCCTATGAAACGTTGCAGGCCAACTGGATGCAGCCGAACAACCTTTACATCCAGGCCCAGAATCTGGCGACCGGAGGTCATGCTTCCCTGAGTCCTCCGTATCACCAGAATCAGTTTGGCGGCATGATCAGCGGGCCTGTCTGGATTCCTCACGTCTATAACGGTCACAACAAGACCTTCTTCATGTTGAGCTACGATGAAGGTCTCTACACTGCCACCAACAGTCCGTCTACCGTATTTACTCCGCTGCCTGCCGAACTGAAAGGCGACTTTAGGGCCTGGCCGTTTCCCATCTACAATCCGGAAACCACGGTCGCCAATCCGAACTACAATCCGAATCAGCCCGAGAGCCCGACGAATGATCCGATCATTCGCCAGCCGTTTCCAAATAACCAGATTCCGCTCAGCATGATCGATCCTATCGCGCAGAAGGTTCTGCAATATTGGGATGTTCCCAATGTCGGAACCTGCGGAGAACAACAGCACATTCTCGAAGGCTGCAGCAACTACTCCGCGCTCACGAAAACAACAAAGACCACAGGCATTGGTACCGGTCGTATTGACCAGTACATCGGCCAGTCGGACCACCTGATCTTCACGGTAAATATAGGGAACCTCTCACAGGCGAGCTCCAGCATTAACTTCGGCCAGGGAAATACGACCTATGAACGGCCAAAACTGATCGGCGCATCCTGGACCCACATCTTCAATCAGAACACCATCAATGAAGCCGTCCTCGGTTATGATCGAGATCACTTCTTCAGTGGTCAGAACACGGCTTATGGACCCAATATTTCAGCAAATGTAGGCTTCCAGAACACCAACACCAACCCTGTAACCTTCGATTTGCCAAATATCTGCCTCACTTTCTACTACTGCATCGGTGGCGGCGAGCCGACGACCTATGTCGACAACATCTACCAGGGCAGAGATACCTTCACCATGACGCGCGGCAAGCAGACGCTGAACTTCGGCATCGACTTCCGCAGGATCAACCTTGCCGAGGTGGATAACTATGGCGGCACCGGAAATCTCGCTTTCAATGGGGAATTCACCGCAGCGGTCCCCTCATATGCCGGTGACAGCCTTGCATCGAATGGCGCCTATAGCTCCAGCGCACCTTATGAGGGCAACCCGGTCGCAGACTTTCTGCTCGGCGACCCGAATAGTGAATCGGGCCCGCCGCCATTGGGCACGGATAACTTCAATGTCTGGGGCAACAACTGGAATCTCTACTTCCAGGATGACTATCGTGTCACCAGCAATCTGACTCTCAACCTCGGCCTTCGCTGGGAGCGTCCGCCGAACTTCAAGAGCAAGGATCACAGCGGTTATGCCTTCAACACGGCTAACGGCGGTCAGCTGGTATGGGCCAACTGCAACTTCGTGAAACCCATTCTCGCCGGCGGCGGCAACCCGAATTACCTGGGCTGCGGCGCCAGCGCAACGCTGGTCCCCGTAGACACCAGAGACTTTGCGCCGCGCTTCGGCTTTGCCTATCGCCCGCCTTTCAGCAAGAAGTTCGTCGTGCGCGGCGGCTTCGGCATCTTCTACGGCGCGTATAACCGCTACTATGACGGCACGCAGTATGACAAGGACAGTCTCTACAACCTTGCTGCTGCTCCCTATGCCACCCCCACCGGGAACGAGACGCAGTCTCCGGTGCAGATGAGGCACCTCTGGAACGCGCCTATTACGGCCAACCAGAGCTTCAGCCTTCCGAATTATCTGTTCCCCTACAATCAGGTCAACTGGCCTACCAACCACACTCCCTACGACGAACAGTGGAACCTGGATACGCAGTACATGCTCCGGCCGACGCTGATGCTCGACGTGGGCTATGTGGGCGATCACGGTCTCCGTCAGCCAAGCCAGGATATTCTTGGCGCAGCATATCTGCCCCGAGTGGCAGGCGATACCTGTAACTCGCTGGCCGATATTTCTCAGGCTACTGGAAGCAACGCATATTGTTTGAACGATCCGAACTTCCAGCCGATTGACACGCGCGAACCATATCCGAATATGCCGCCTTACCTGTATGGAAACCGCAACGGGTTCCAGTCCACTTACAACGGACTTCAGGTGCAGTTGATCCAGCGTCCGTGGCACGGCATGACCTATCACCTTAACTACACCTACTCGAAGACCATGGATCTGACTTCGGGCATTAACCTCATCAACGGTGAGCCGAACCTGATCCAGAACCCCCACGATCCTTACCAGGAATACGGTCTCGCTGCGTCGAACCAGACCAACCGCTTTGTGGCTACCTATGTTTATCAGGTGCCCGAGTTCTTCCATCGCGGCTGGCTGAATGCCGTGACTGCGGGCTGGACTGCCAGCGGCATCTACCAGTTGTCGAGCGGCTTCCCGTTCGCGGTTTATGGCGGCGAACCTGCCGATCAGACGGCCATCTATTACGCAGGGCGCATCCTGGCCAACTCAACCTATCAGAAGAGCCCCGGCTTCAAACGGTCGCTCAACCAGTGGTTCGACACCTCTGAGTACTCCACGCCGGCTCTTGGTCGTTACGGCAATACCAACAAGAGCCCGGAAACCACACCCTTCTTCACGAATCTGGATGCCGCGTTTGGGAAAACCACCCACATGCCCGGCCATACCAATCTCTTGATTCGTGCGGAAATCTTCAACGTGGGATCCACCTGGCATTCGAACACGGGCGAGCTCTTCCCGAACTCGACCGTCACGAGTACTTCGTTTGGCGCCCTCGACAACCCAACTTATGGCGCGATATCCCTGTGGAATCCGCGTATTATGCAACTCACAGCACAATTCACGTTCTAGCTGGGCATGGGCAGGTCACTCCAAAAAGTGGCCTGCCTTGCCG
>JAJZAL010000089.1 GCA_021799405.1 Acidobacteriota bacterium | reverse complement strand
ATGGCGATTCCGCCGGGCCTGGCAGGCGTCGTGCTCACACTGGTGCTAACGGGAAGCACGCTGAACCTGATGTCGCTCATGGGAACCATCATGATGACTGGCATCGTGGTCTCCAACAGCATCCTCATCGTCGACTTCGCCAACATCATGCGGAAGGGCTTACCGCTGATGGAAGCTGTCGTGCAGGCCTGCAAGATGCGCCTCAGACCGATCATGATGACCTCTGTCGCAACTCTGCTCGGCATGATTCCAATGGCTCTCGGCCTCGAGGCAGGCAGCGAGCAATACGCTCCGCTCGCACGTGCCATCATCGGCGGACTTGCCGTATCAGTGGTTGTCACGATGTTTGTGGTTCCCGCGGTCTATCTGTTGATTCACGCCCATGACGACCAAAAGGAGACTCCGAGCGTGGAAGATATCCAGGGTGAGGTGGGAGCATGAGGATCATTCGTAGCGTTGTTGCTTCGGTTGCTCTCATGGCTTCCATCTCCGCCATGGCGCAATCCCCGGGCCTCACTTCATTACCCCCCGCTCCGTCGATTCATCTGACGCTGAACTCTGCGCAGATGGGTAATGGGGCGGGCATTCCCAGTCAGGGTGGCATCCCCACCCTGACGCGCCATCAGGCTGAACAGATGGCGATCCGCAATAATCCCAGAATCAGTGCAAGCCGCCTGCTCGCGCTGGCGCAGCATCAGGTAGTCCGCGAGGCTCATTCTGCGGATTTGCCCTTTGCCGAGGAAGACACGACCGCCATGGATGCGCAGGAGGGGGGCCGGTTGTCCGCCGGTGATCTGTCTGCGTCGCGAATGTTGACCCATGCCGGAAGCGGATTGGTGCTGTCTCAGCTGATTACCAACTTCGGCCGTGTCCACAACCTGGTGCTCACCCAGAAACTTGAGCAACAGGCCATGCAGGCCAACGCCATAGCAACGAACCAGGAAATTGTTCTGTACACGGATCAGGCGTTCTACAACGCGCTGACCGCTGAGGCAATTTTAAAGGTCGCCAAACAGACAGTTGCAACTCGCACGGTGACAGAAACGCAGGTCCGGGAACTGACGCAGAACAAATTGCGCTCGACCCTCGACCTGAGCATTGCCGAGGTCAATGTTTCAGAGGCAAAACTGATGGAAATCGATGCAGAAGACAATGCCGCTTCCACCATGGCGACTCTGGATGCCATCCTCGGCCTCGACCACAGCCAGACCTTCCGTCTGATCGACAATCCAGCCACTCCAGGCGCACCGCCGTTGGACTCCAAAACGCTGGTGCAGGAAGCGCTGCATCAGCGGCCGGACCTCCAATCCCTTTCCTACAGCACGCAATCGGCGAAGAAGTTCGCTCGCGCACAGTGGGATCAACTCCTGCCTTCCATAAGCGTCCTGGGAACCGTCGGGGCAACACCCGTGCGACCCGACCAATACTACAACTCCAACTGGTGGGGCGCGATTGGAGTCAATCTGAACATTCCGATATTCAACGGCTTTCTTTACACCTCCCAGGCCAAGGAAGCCGAGTATCACGCAAAAGCGGATGCAGAATACGAACGCAACCTGCGTGATCGCATTGTCAGGGATGTGCACATTGCATGGCTCCAGACACAGGCGGCCTATCAGAAGCTGGGCGTCACCGCGCAACTCGTCAAGGAGGCGGACATGAGCCTTTCGCTGGCGCAAACCCGCTATCAGCTCGGGTTGAGCTCGATCGTGGAACTGAGTCAGGCGCAACTGCAACAGACCACGGCGCAAATCGAATTCACCAACGCCCACTATGAGTACCGGCTTGCGCTCGCAACGCTGCGTTACCAGATCGGGCAGAATCCGTAATCCAAACCTCTAGTACATTGCGAGGCAGCCCCCATTTCGTGGGCTGCCTCGTTTTTTTTTGCTCCCGCATGGTCATTCAATCGAGGTAAGATCGGACACACCCTATTTGCTCGGCCCCAGTCATGGACGGGCCAGAGCATTTTCACTGAGGATGTAGGGAGAACAAGGAAGTTGGCGTGGACGTTCCATCAAAGAACGGCCGCACCGGATCGATCGAGGACGCCTCATAGCATCAGTGAAAATGCTCTAAAGAGCCCAGGAATGAGTGAATTGCTCGAAGCTCACGCATCAAATCCATCCAATCAAGACGTCATCCGCCGGGTGCTCAGGCGCCGCGACCTGATCCTTTTCGGCCTGGTGATCGTAGGTCCGACAGCCGTCTACCCGGTTTACGGCATTATCCAGACGGTTTCGCACGGCCAGGCGGCACTGAGTTACCTCGTCGCCATGGTGGCCATGTTGTTCACCGCTACCAGTTACGGCAGAATGTCTGCTGTTTATCCGTCGGCTGGTTCAACTTATACCTACGTTCAACAGACGTTTAACCCGTACATCGGCTTTCTTGCCGGCTGGGCAATGATTCTGGACTATTTCCTGCTTCCGCTCATCGGCATCATTCTTCCCGCCCTGACCGCAGCACGCCTGGTTCCATCCATCCCTTATTCTCTCTGGGTGATTTTCTTTACCGCTGGAATCACGCTCGTCAACGTGCTCGGCATCCGCACTCTGTCTCATGCAAACACGGTCATGATGGTCGCCATGACGGCATGCATGGTGCTCTTCATCGCACTGGCCATCCGTTATGTGGCCATGCATCACGGCGCGGGCGCGCTGGTGTCCGTGGCTGGGATCTACCCGCCGCACCACTTCTCGGGCGGCCCCATCATGCTGGGCGCATCCATTGCGGCACTTTCCTATATCGGATTTGACGCCATCTCAACCCTCGCCGAAGACAGCGTAAACCCGGAGAAGGACATCGGGTTTTCCACGGTCATTGTCTGCATCATTCAGACCGCGATCTGCGTTGCGACGGTCTACTTTGCCGCCCTGGCGTGGAACGATTATCACAGCTTCGCCCATATCAACACGGCGATCCTCGACATTGGCCGCCGCATCGGTGGCCAGATCATGTTCCTGATTCTGACGGCCGTGCTGGTGGTTTCCGGGATTTCTTGTGCTCTGACAGGACAGGCCGGATCGTCACGCCTTCTGTTTGCCATGGGCCGTGACGGGGTGATTCCGCAGAGATTGTTCGGCCGTCTGCACCCCCGCTTCGGGACGCCGACCCGGGCCATCTACATCACCTCCGGAGCACTGCTGATCGCGGCACTCCTGTCGAGCTACCGGATCGCGGTCGAAACGCTGAACTTCGGCGCCTTCGTCGGCTTCATCCTGGTGAACCTGTCGGTCATTCAGCACTTCTGGATCACGGGCAAACAACGCTCCGGACGCACCCTGCTGCATAACCTGCTGATGCCACTGGCCGGCGCGGTGGTGTGCATCTATGTCTGGTTGAATCTCAGCATAGAAGCCAAAACGGCCGGGTTCATCTGGCTGGGGATCGGCGTCGTCTACCTAGCGGTTCACACCCGCGGATTCAAACAGGCTCCCAGCATGTGGCGCGGCATCGAATCGAAATGAATGTGGCGGCAATTGGCGGTTCAGAGAGATTCGCCTATTCCCAGTACACTCAAAGAGCCCGCCCCTAAGCTGGAAGCAGGCCCAGGCCTGGTCGGCGCGGCAGTACCAGCTTTCCGTTTTCCACCATGGCGCCCTTGCAGGGATCATTCGCGATCAGCAGATTGCCATCCAGATCGGCGTAATCCGTCAGCGGAGAAAGATGGGCGGCCGCGGTGATCGCGCAGGAGCTGGAAACCATGCAGCCCAGCATCGTTTTGAAACCAAGCGCGCGCGCCATTTGAATCATCTGATAGGCGGTTCCGATGCCTCCCGCCTTGTCGAGCTTGATGTTCACCGCATCAAAGACACCGACCAGCGCGGGGATATCTTCCGGATGCCGGCACGATTCGTCCGCCATCAGTGGCAGGCTGGAGCGCTGATGCAGCCAGTGCATATCTTCGATCCGGCCGGCTGGCATCGGTTGTTCCACAAACTGGACCCCCTGTTTTGCAAGCCAGTCGATCTTGCGCGCAGCTATTTCGCGGTCGGTCCAACCCTGGTTCGCGTCCACGCGCAACGGCTTTTGGGTGACGCTGCGCACGGCTGCAATCATCTCTTCATCCGTGTCCAGACCCACCTTGATTTTCAGCACGGGGTATTCTTCCGCTTCACGCACTTTCTGCCGGGTGACATCCGGCTTATCAATTCCAATGGAAAAAGAGGTGATCGGCGCGTCATCGGGATCGAGCCCAAAGTGCTCGTACAGGGGAATGCCGAGTTTTTTTCCCACCCAATCCATCAGGGCGATGTCGATGGCCGACTTTGCCGCCCACTCGCCGGGAACGCGCGCACCAACCTGCGACATGAGTTTTTCAAACTGCGCCGGGTCGGAGGAAGACAGCAGCGGAAGCACAGAATCCACGGCTTGCCGCGCGCTTTCCGCACTCTCCTTGTAGCTCACAATCGGAGCGCCTTCACCCATTCCCTCGATCCCGTCATGGTCGAAATGGACAAACAGGGTGTCGCGCCAATCGCTGGCAGACATCGTGGTCGTCCAGGTATGGCGGAGTTTCAGGCGGATAATCTCTGTCGTTACGGAACTGCGCTCTCCCGTGGAAGCAGTTCCCGGAGTCTCACTTGGCGGACTCGCGGGCAAACCGTCAGTCCCTCCCGGTTGCGCCGGATTCGGACGGCTCATGGCTTCACCCGGCGTTGTGCCATCAGCTTCTTGCGCCAATATTGATTGAGCTTGTCGATTTGAATGACAGGATGGTCATGCGTGGTCGCGTCAATGAATTTTCCGTCGCCGATATACATGCCGGTATGCGTAATCTTGCCGTTATGACCAAAGAAGAGCACATCGCCCGCCCGCAAATGGCCAACACTCACCGGCTCAAAGCCGCTCCATGCCGCCTGAACATCGGCATCCCGCGGGATCGAGTATCCGCGCTGTCGCATCAACATCTGCACAAACCCCGAACAATCGTAGCCGAAGCTGGAAGTGCCGCCCCAGGTATAGGGAAGCCCGAGAAAGCGACGGCTGAAATTCACCATCTCGGGGATGGTCATCGCGCCTTTGGGAATATCAGCCCCGTTCTTATACAGCTTGACGTCGCCCTGCTGCACCCACGCTTTGCGCCCATCGGGAAGATTTGCCAGAAGCCAGCGCCCGCCGGGCTTTTCCTTCACGATTTCCAGCCGGGTCTCGAATGGCACGGTCAGCAATGGCGCACGGCGGGTCACATCTGGAACAGGGTATAGATGAGACTGCAGTTCCTCAACCACGGCAACCTCGCCGCTGGAAGCATATTTCCTGCCTTCACCAAGGTCTACCAGATCGGCACGCTGAACCCAGCCGGTGTACTGGTCCCTCGGAGTGCGGATTTCCACCCATCCCGGCTGCTGCTTCAGCACGTCGATATTGCTCCCGTAGATGGCCTGCGAGACCACGTCGAGATTGGCTGACGGACCAGAAAACATGTTGGCAACCGGCACATTCACTACCGCGTGGGTGTTCTGAGCCAATGCCGGCAAAAACGCCAGCAGCAACGCGGGCAGGGCAAGCAAAATCCTCATGCGGCGAAAATCAATGGGAAAAAACACGGTGCTCCTTTAAGTGGTACAACTTGGGCCTGACCTCAACCGGTAGACAGTAGCAGGATGATTCGCAACTCGCATACGCTGGAACGCAGACACAGACAATCGGAGGTAAAATCTGTCGGATTCTTCCAGATTTGAGTGCATCCGAGTGGAACGTTTGGCCTTCAATTGAGTCCTAAATCTGCATCGACGCGGCGAGCGGTCCCTGCTTTGCTCTCGTCAGCCTGTTAACGATCTTGTATCGGTCGCCCCGATAGGTGGACCTCACGTATTCCACCGGTTCTCCACTTTCAGAATAAGACAGACGGGTAAGCAAAAACACCGGGCTTCCGGGATCAATTCCCAGGAGCGGTGCCTCTTCGGCAGTTGCCTTGCCTACCTCCACCACTTCGTCTGTAACCTCCATCCGTATTCCGTAACGCTCTGCCAATTCCTGATAGAGAGACGTACTTGGATCATACGATTCCAGCAGGCCGGGGCAAATGTGATGAGGCAGGCAGCTGCACTCGACGGCCAGGGGCAATCCATCCGAGTAACGGATACGCCGCAACCGGAATACCTTCTGCCCGGCGGATATCTGCAGCGCCTTCCTCACTTCCTGACTTCCCACCTGCAGACGGAACGACAAGACCTTGGAGCTGGGAACCAATCCGCGGCTCTTCATCTCTTCGGTGAATGAGTGGACCTGGCGAAAGTCCCTGGCATGCTTGATCCCGGAAACGAACGTTCCCTTCCCTTGCCGGGTATAGATCACTCCGAGGTCACACAGAGCTCTGATGGCCTGCCGTGCCGTCATCTGGCTCACGCCCAGCCTGGTGGCGATTTCCTGGACGGGAGGAATGGGCTGACTGGGGCTGAACGCCCCTGACCGGATCAGATTCATCAGGCGCTGCTGAATCTGATAATGGAGCGGCACGCCGCTCCGGCGGTCCAGAGGCTGCAATTGTGGCATGGAAATTTCCTGCATCACGGCCTGTAATATATCTCGCCTTCGATTCCTGTCAAGGCAATTCCTTTTCTTTTATTTTCCACAATCCTCTATTCTTCTAGATGACTGACTGAGCAAATGTCTAAAAGAATGTTGACATGCCTTCTGCCCCGTGGAATACTCCTACTCCTAAGTTCTAGTCTCCCACATCGGGATAGGATTGACTCGCGTTCGGAGCGACTCCGGCACCGGTCGACATCCCTGCCCCGGAGAGGATGCGGCCTGAGTCAATCGGATCCGGCTGAATTTGATTGCAACGCGAAGTGGCAATATCAGTTGCACGACCATTCTTCAAGCAGCAAGTTTGAACCGCAGTGCACCTTGTTCCTGTTCGCCCGGCAGATGCCCCTGCGTGGAGATGTTGTTTTGACGATTCCTTACGCCTGCCATATTCCGCAGATTCCCTTCCCTCGCCTGCCGGATACGTACACCAACCGTAAGTCCCCGACTCGTATCAATAGTTCCACACCCTTCGATGCCCGCAATGAGTCCACTTCGTGGGCAGACTTGATCTTTCTTCTAAGGAGACGTGAATGCCGATAGCACCGCTCCGGAAACGGCCCCGGGCCGCTGGTTTCCGAACTGTCATCTTCACGGTTGTTGGTGGTTTCCTTCTGCTGCCGGCCGCTTCGCATGCGCAGAGCATGAGAACTGCGGCTCCTGTGACGACACCAGCCTTGAATTGGGCTCTGATTCCCATGCCGCGCGAGATCCAGGAACGTGCTCCGCTCTCGCTGTCTCACGGCGTTGGCGTATCTACTCCGAGTCGTGAACCGCAGGATACTTTTGCCGTCAAGGACCTCATCGCTGCCCTGAAGGAACGCGGCATCCATGCGCAGGAAGGGCACCGGGGCCGCGTGAACATCATTCTCCTGCGGCAGGATACGAATATGGCGGAACGCGTTCTGGCACGCGCGCACGTCACGTTCAATGCCGCGATGCACGACCAGGGATACGTCCTGCTCACAGAAGGAAACAGATGTTATGACATTGCGGCGACCAGCGCCGGCCTTTATTACGGCGCGCAGACCATCAAGCAGCTGGTGGTTCCCGGAGGACCTGGACGGAATTCGCAACCAATCCTGCGCGGCGTGCTGATCCGGGATTGGCCGGCGATGAAATATCGCGGGCAGGATGATGACCTTTCCCGGGGACCGGTGCCGACACTGGCGTTTCAGGAGCACCAGTTGAAGGTGTTATCCGAATACAAGGTGAACGTCTACTCGCCTTACTTCGAAAACACGCTTGCCTACCCGAAGAATCCACTGGCCGCACCTCCAGGCGGAGCCATGACCCCCTCCGACGTTGCGAAACTGGTGCGCTATGCCAGGCGGTATCACGTCACCATCATTCCCGAGCAGGAGGCCTTCGGCCATCTCAACCATGTTTTGACGTTTGATATCTATTCGCAACTGGCAGAGACGCCGCACGGTTCCGTGCTTGCTCCGGTACAGCCTGGCTCGCTGCAACTCATCCAGCAATGGTTCACGCAAATAGCATCCATGTTTCCCGGGCCTTTCATTCACATCGGAGCTGACGAAACCTTCGACCTGGGAAGGGGACAGACCAAGACCCTTGTACAAAAAGAGGGGCTGGATGCGGTCTATATCGACTTCCTGAAGCAAATTCACCAGGCCCTCGCACCCCTGCATAAGCGAATCCTGTTCTGGGGTGACATCGCGATGCACAGTCCGCAGCTGGTCAAGACGCTGCCCAAGGACATGATCGCGGTTCCGTGGGTCTACAGCCCTCAGCCGCAAGGGTACCGCAAATGGATAGCGCCCTACGTTGATGCGGGCATGGAGACATGGGTGGCTCCGGGAATCAGCAACTGGCGGCGCGTTTATCCGGACTTCAATGTTGGCTTCAGCAATATTCAGCGATTCGTCGCTGATGGCCAACGGTTCGGTGCCACGGGCGAGTTGAACACGGTGTGGAACGACTTCGGGGAGGGGCTGTTCAACCTGGATTGGTACGGCGCACTCTACGGGGCAGCGGCCGGCTGGCAGTCCGGTCCGGCTGACATCCCGCAGTTCGAAAACAGCTTCGGCCAGGTCTTCCACGGAGATACGACAGGAAAAATCAACCTGGCGCAGCAGAAGCTCATGGCAGCACAAAGGGCGCTGGAGACGGTTGGTTTAGCAGCCGACACCGACCACATGTTCTGGGTCGATCCGTGGAGCCCGGAGGGGCAACAGATTTCCGCAAAATTTCTGCCCGTCGTGTATACGGTGCGAACGGATGCCGAGCAAGCCATCATCCTGATCGACGAGGCGCGAACTGAGGGCAATCTGCGCGAACCACAAGCCCTGGACGCAGTGGAGATGGCGGCACGGCGGTTGGATTTCCTGGGCTACAAATTTGAAGCCGCACAGCAGATCGCCGAAGAATACAACCGCGCCTACTGGGAGCAGAAAGACCCCACGGGTAAAGAGGACGTGGGGTATGAGCTGGGGAGCATCTCGGGGGTGGATGGCCAATGCCAGAACATCCGCGACGGCTACGGACTTATCCGCCAGCTCTATCGCCAGGCCTGGCTCAACGAAAATCGGCCGTATTGGCTCGACAACGTGATGGCGCACTACGCGCTGGCGCAACAGTTCTGGATCGAGCGCGGAGATCAATTTGCTGCATTGCAGCACCAGTGGTATCAGACCCATACGCTTCCCACACCGGAAGACGTTGGGCTACCGCTGCTGCCGGGCACCGTGCCCCAGGCTGCGTCATCGGCTCAGCCCCAGATTTCAAGCTTGCATGGGGGCAGGTAATAGCACCAACGTTTCCATTTCGTCTTCCACCACCAGGGCTGACAGGCCCTAGAATCGCCGTGGTCATTTCACGCAGATAAGTCTCGCGCTCATGTGGATACATCTTTCCCTGCTCACCGCTTTTCACCCGCGCCTGCATGCACTGGACATGCTTGTCGTGACGGCCTACCTGGGCGGCATCACCTGGTTTGGCCTGCGTTTTCGCAAGCGCGAGCGCACTCTGCAGAGCTATTTCCTTGCCGACCGCAACATTCCCTGGTGGGCCATCATGTTGTCCATCGTTTCGGCGGAAACGAGCACGCTCACCGTCATCAGTGTGCCCGGCCTTGCCTTTACGGGAGACTTCGGGTTTCTGACCATCGCCTTCGGCTATCTGGTCGGCCGTGCCGTAGTCTGCGTTGCCTTTCTGCCGCGGTATTTTCGCGGAGAACTGCTGACCGCCTACCAATTGATCGACCGGCGCTTCGGCGCAAGACTGCATCGCGTCACTGCGCTCTTTTTCCTGGTGATGCGCGCCGCCGCGGAGGGCGTCCGCGTCTTTGCCGTGGCCATTATTGTGCATGCGGCGCTGGGCACGGGCGATGTCGCCTCCATCATCATCATTGCGCTGCTCACGCTCGTTTACACCTTTGAAGGCGGCCTCTCCGCGGTCATCTGGACCGACGTGGTACAGATGGGCATTTATGCCATCGGAATCGTCATGGCACTATGGCTCCTGGTGCATCGCGTTCCCGGAGGCTGGCCGGTCATCCACCATGTCGCGGCCGCCGCGGGCAAATTCCACCTGCTGGACTTCACCTTCAATCTCACCACCACATTCACATTCTGGGCGGGGCTCATTGGTGGATGCTTCCTCACCATGGCCAGCCATGGCACCGATCAGTTGATGGTGCAGCGCCTGTTGGCCGCGCGCAGTCTGCGCGATTCTCAACGCGCCCTGATGGGCAGCGCAGTGCTGATCCTGATTCAGTTTGCTGTCTTTCTCCTGATTGGCGCGGCCCTCTTTGTCTTCTACTCCCAGGTGGCCCCGGGTGCTCATTTCTCCAGTGCCGATCATGTCTTCCCGCGATTTATCGTGACGGAATTTCCCACAGGGTTTGCCGGACTGGTGGTCGCGGCGATTCTTGCCGCCGCCATGTCCAACCTGAGCGCCGCACTCAACTCGCTCTCATCGAGCAGCGTCATCGATATCTATCTTCGTCTTCGGCCCAACTCCACTCCATCCCGGCGCATTTTCGTTTCCCGCGCCAGCACCGTCGGCTGGGCAGTTGTGCTGCTGATTCTGGCCATCCTATCCCGTACCAGCGGCCATGTTGTCGAGCTTGGCTTGGCCATTGCGTCCGTGGCCTATGGGGCGTTGCTCGGCGTTTTCCTGCTGGGCGTGCTTACGCGCAGGGCAAATGAGTCCGGCGCAATTGTCGGCATGATCTGCGGATTCACGCTGAATGTACTGTTGTGGCTCCAGCCGCGTGCTCTCCATTTTTCTCTGGGCGGCCACGCATTTACGTTCCCCAGAGTTGCCTGGACCTGGTACGTGGTTCTTGGAGCGATCGCCACCTTCCTGACCGGATATCTGGCCAGCTATTTCTTTTCTTCAACGCAAATTACTGAAGAACAAATTGCCCAACAACGATATTCTTAACCTCATTCGCAACTTAGGACTGAATATGCCAAGACATATCGCAAATACCGGATGGAAGACCTGCCTCTACCTGTCGATTGCAATCATGTCGATCGCCTTCACCCTCCCGGCCAAGGCGCAGCAACCCGCCAAACCGAGTTTCAACGACATCAACCGCATCATGGCCAAGGCGCTCAAGGACCATCTGATCCCTGGCGCGGTAATTCTCATCGGCCACGACGGGCATGTTGTCTTTGAAAAGGCTTACGGCGACCGCTCTTACATTCCCAAGCCCGTGCCGATGACGGTCAACACCATCTTCGACATGGCGTCGTGCACAAAGGTGTTGGCGACGACCACGGCCGCCATGCAACTGTACCAGGAGGGCCGGTTTCGCCTGAACGACCCGCTCTCCAAATACTTTCCCGCATTCGCCGCCAATGGCAAAAAAGATATTACGATCCGCCAGATCATGACACACTACTCCGGCCTGCCACCTGATTTGAATCTGAAGAAGCCCTGGCACGGCAAGCAGACGGCCTACAAAATGGCATTTGCGGTCAAGCCCATGTATCCGCCGGGAATCCGTTTCCGCTACAGCGACATCAACTTCATCCTGATGGGCGCGCTGGTCGAAAAGCTCAGCGGCATGCCTTTGAACGTTTATGTACAGAAGTATGTCTTCGGCCCCATGGGGATGACGCATACGCGCTTCCTGCCGCCAGCCTCGTGGCGCCCAGACATTGCCCCCACGCAATACGATAAGCACCATCACATGCTGCAGGGAGTGGTGAACGACCCCACATCGCGACGCATGGGCGGCGTGGCCGGCCATGCCGGCCTCTTCAGCAATGCACCCGACATCTCCATCTTCGCGCAGAATCTGCTGAACCTGCTGGCGGGTAAACCAAGCAAGTTCCCCCTCAACCGGATCACCGCGGAAAAGATGACCACCCCGCAGAACCCTGCTACCGGAGTTGCGCTGCGCGGCCTCGGCTGGGACATTGAGAGTCCTTTCTCCGGCAATCGCGGCGAACTGTTTCCGGTAGGAGGCTTCGGGCACACAGGCTGGACGGGCACCGACATCTGGATCGATCCCTGGAGCGACAGCTACGTGATCTTCCTCAGCAATCGCAATTATCCTGACCGCTTCCCTAATACCATCCCTCTGGAAGGTCAGATCGCCAACGCCGCCGCCGAGGCGCTCAACATCCAGATTCCCGAGCACGGCAAGGAAATCGCCCGCCTCACCGGATATGACGAGTCGCTGGTCGGCATGCGGCGCTGGGAATCCCGCAACGGCAAGGTGGAAACCGGCATTGACGTTCTGGAACAGGAGAACTTCGCGCCGCTGGCTGCGCTCGCCAAGGAGCATGGCGGGCACCTCCGTGTCGGCATCCTGACCAACTACACCGCGGTGGACAGCCAGGGCCGGCGCGACATTGATGTCTTGTATCACGAGGCCGAGGCCAAGGTTCCCGGGCTGAAGTTGACCACAATCTTCAGCCCGGAAGGTGGCATCAGCGGGATGATGGACACGACGCATATCCCCAACAGCACCGACCCCGCGACCGGCCTGCCGGTCATCAGCCTCTATGGCGCGACATCGGAACAGCGTCATCCGCCCATCGCCAAGCTGCGTAACCTGGATGCTGTGGTCGTCGACTTGCGCGACGTCGGCGTCCGTTTCTACACCTACGAAACCGCGGTCGCCTATCTTCTTGAGGCTGCCGCCCACACCGGCACGCACATCATCATCCTCGACCGGCCCGATCCCATCACCGGGTCGTTTGTGCAGGGGCCGATCTCCGATCCCGGGACATCCAGCTACACCGGCTTCATGCCGTTGCCGGTGCGACACGGAATGACGCTGGGAGAAATCGCCCGTTACTTCAACGGCGTGGGCCATATCGGAGCGCCGCTGACCGTAGTTGCCATGAAGGGCTGGCAGCGCGGCGACTGGTATGATTCCACTTCCCTGCTTTGGGTCGATCCCTCGCCTAATCTCCGTAACCTTGAGGAAACCACGATGTATCCCGCCATCGGATTGATCGAGTCATCGAACATTTCCGTTGGCCGCGGGACCGCTACGCCATTCGATTGGATCGGCGCACCGTGGATCAACGCCACGCAGCTTGCCAGCGCGCTGAACAAACGGATGATCCCCGGCATTCGCTTCGTACCTGTTCAATTCACGCCAAAAGCGCCCTATCCGTATGCCGGCCAGCGTTGCCACGGTGTGGGATTTGTCATCACCCACCGCAACCAGCTGGATACCCCGGAAGTCGGCATTGAGATCGCCGCCATGCTCTACAAGCTCTATCCCAAGCAGTACCACTTGCAGGAAATAGAGCATCTGCTGGACAACAAGGCAACCTTGACGGCGCTTGAAAATCACGTGGACCCTGAAACCATTTCCGACACCTGGCGCAAAGGGATTCAGGAATTCATGAAACGCAGGAAGCCCTACCTGCTCTATCCCGGCAATTAGAGCATTTCTTCTATTCCTGTGAACTTTCTGAATTCAACCAAGCGCAGCTTTTCTTAACGGAAAAGCTGCGTTGAAATTCTCACTTCGGTCGATACCAATACGGGAAATGCTCTAGTCCCCGTCATTGCAGGATTGGAAGAGGCGCTACCGGAAACCAGCCGGTAGCGCTTCTTTATTCAGTGGGATGCATTCCGTGCTTCCCCGGCGCTGTATGGCTGGAATCGGTCTTCAGATACTCATTGAAAAACTTCGCCGTGGCCGCGTATGCCGCGACCCAATCGCGATGAAGAAGGAAAGTATGCCCCTCGTCGGGGAAAATGAGCTCCTGAAACGGAACATGCTGCCTGCGCAAGGCCGCGGCTAATTGCACCGTTTGCAGAAACGGGACATCCCTGTCATCGTCCCCCTGGATCAGCAGAACAGGAGAACGCCATGTCTTCACCGACGCGAGGGGTGAAGACCTCCAGGCAAGCTGCCACCTCGCATTGGGATTGGCCGCGCTATCGGAGATGGCAAAATTCTGTGGGTTATCCACATTCCAATCGTGCACGCCAGACATATCGGAACCCGCCGCGAACAGGTTGGAGGCTCGCGCCAGGGCCAACGCCGTCAAAAAACCACCCCAGCTTCCGCCCCAGATACCAATGTGCCGGGGTTCCACATCGCAGCGGTTGCGCAGGTAAAGGCCCGCGCCTTCCACATCGTGTAGCTCACTGTCTCCCATGGGTCCATAATTCAGCGCCTCGCGAAAATCGAGCCCGTAACCGATGCCGCTGCGATAGTTCACCGACAACACGACGTATCCCTGGCCGGCGAGATATTCATTCATCGCATAGGCATACGAATAGTAGTCCATGTCATGCCAGCCAAGCAGCATCTGGCGCTGCGAGCCTCCATGGACAAAGACGACCGCGGGATGCCGCACGCAATTGTCAACGCCATTCGGAAGAAACAACTGTCCGTGAATCCTGAGGCCGTCCGTTGCGTTGAAGATGACAGGCTGCGGAATGACCATGCTCGCTGCGGGAAAACTCGCCGGAATCATCTGTGGAGCGAGGTCATGCAGTTGCCCTCCCGCGCCGACAATCGCCGGACGAATCGGAATGCGAGCGTCCGAGCGCAGAACAGAGACTGTCTGGTTGTCGCTGGCAACAACCGGGTGCGTTTCAATGCCCTTACCCGGCGTCAGTTCGACGGGTTTTCCTCCCCATACGGAAACCTTCCAGACGTGGCGCCGGTCGATGTCGTTCTGGTTGGACGAATAAACAATGGTACGGCGGTCAGGACTGATGGAAACATCCTGCACGATGAATTTGCCCGGCGTCAGCAGCCTGGCTACGCCTCCCTGTGCGGGAATCATATAGAGGTGGGTCCAGCCATCGCGTTCCCACGGAAACACAAGATGATCGCCCGCACCCCAGAAGACCTGATGGTGGCCAACGATTTCGCGAAACACGCTGCCCGGCCCCGGATTGGCCGTCCAGATGACCCGCCCCTCGCCGGTCTCGGCATTCGCCACCAGAATGGACCACGGCTGTCCCGAGCGCTCCACTCGATCGAAGTTCTCATCCTTCGAGTACGGAACGCGAATAAAGGCAATCTCGCGGCTGTCCGGCGACCACATCGGATACAGATCATGATCGGTTCCGGGATCCAGATACCGCAGTGTCTTCGTGGCGAACGAATACACCCCAATGAAGCTATGACTGCCTCGGTCGCTCACAAAGGCCAGCTCCCTGCCGTCCGGCGACCATCGCAGCGATTTACTTTCACCGAGCGTGTGCAGCAATTGCACTGCTTTGGGATTCGACCGCCCGAGATTCTCAAACCAGATCTGACCGTCGAAGATCCAGGCTACTTCATTGTCCTTCGGCGAAAACGCGGGCGAGTGACCGGGCCCCAGCTTGCGCGGTGCGCCTCCGCTCAGAGAAACCAGCCACACGTCCTGCTCTGTGCCTTGCGGCAACAGAGCGGGATTCGGCGACACGTTCCACTGGCCACCCGGATCGCCGCCCCGAACATAGACAATGGACCTGGCATCCGGTGACCACCGCAAACCCGTGATTTCCTGGCCATCGTCCTTCGTATAACGCGTGATCTGGCGCGAGATATACCCCTTGCCACTACTGGCCGGCACGGCGACCCAGATGTTCCGCCGGCCTTCCTCGTTTGAGAGCCACGCCAGCCGGTCTTTTACGGGCGCGGCGACCAGGTCGGAGTTGAACGGCGCGCTCATCACCTGTTGCAGGGTGAAATTCGTCGTCGCGGGTTGCGCGGCGGCTATGGGAGACAGCGAGCAGAAGATGAGAGCTGTGGAGGCGAAACGTCCCATGACTGGCATGACACTCCTTAGGCGACTGGCTGCGAATGAAGCGCAATGGACATCGGCGTGGTCGCGCAACGAACAGAGGCCTTTCACGGCGCCCACGTTGACTCATTCCCGGGTACAACGACCTGACGCCGCGATGCTTGTTAGCGTATCAGGATTTTTTATCGTGAAGGCCGGGAATCCGTAGACTTGAGTACCGTGTCCATGCAACTCTGATTGCAACATTGAGCGATCCATCCAAGCACCACGATCTTCCCCGCGTTCTCGGTCCCTGGCAGGCGACTTCGGTCGTTGCGGGAACCATCATCGGCAGCGGAATCTTCCTTGTTCCGCAGGAAATGATGCGTGCCGCAGGCTCCTCCACCCTGGTTTATCTGGCGTGGATCGCCGCTGGCCTGCTCTCGCTCTTCGGAGCCATGACGTATGCCGAACTCGCCGCGATGCGCCCGTTCGCCGGCGGAGAATATGTCTACATCCGCGACGCGTATGGCGAACTGCCATCGTTCCTCTACATGTGGACATGGTTTTCTCTCGCGAAGCCGGCATCCATCGCCAGCAGTGCCATCGGCGCCGTTCAAATCCTGGGAATCTTTGCCGCGTTCAGTTGGCTGAGTCGCCCGTTGCTGCCTCACTGGCAAATGGAGTGGGGACAAATCGCCGCCATCGCGCTCACCTGGCTGATCACAGGCCTCAACTATCTGGGAATGCGTCGAGCCGGAGCCTTCCAGCTCATCTTCACGGTTCTGAAAATCGCCCTGATCCTGGGCATCGTCTTTTTCTGCTTCACCAGCCCGCATGGCCAATTTGGCAATTTTTCCACCGTCTTTACCGGTAAACAGGGCGGCATCACCGGGTTTGCAGTGGCCATGATTGCCGCGTTGTGGGCCTACGATGGCTGGAACGATCTGAACATGGTCGCCGAGGAAATCAAGAAGCCGGAACGCAGCATTCCCTTCGCCCTGATCTTCGGAGTCGGCCTGGTGGCCGTGCTCTACATGCTCACCAATGCCGCGGTCGAATACCTTCTGCCGGCCGGCGCCATCGCCGCTTCACCGCGCCCGGCATCCGATGCGATGGTGCTCGCCGTGGGCTTGTGGGGCGCCGCACTCGTTTCTGTCGGCATGGTCATCAGCGTACTGGCGTCGTTGAACGGGACCGTGCTCTCCGGTGCGCGCATCCCCTTTGCGGCGGCGCGCGACGGCATCTTCTTTCGCTCCCTGGCTCGCATTCACCCGCGCTTTCAAAGCCCTTCTGTGTCGCTGGTGGTCCAGGCAGCGATGTCGACCGTGCTGCTTCTGCTCGTCGGGCGTTTTCAGGCGCTCTTTGAGCTGGCGCTGCTGGGGGAATGGGTCTTCTACTTGCTCACCGCAACTTCTCTCTTTGCCTTCCGCCGCCGGGAGCCCAACCGCTCGCGCCCCTTCCGGGTGCCCGCGTATCCCTGGTTACCGGCCATCTTCGTGGTCTCCTCCGCGCTTGTGATTCTTTATCTTTTCGAGAGCAACCTGCGCAATTCCATTGGCGGCCTGGTGGTCATCGCGCTCGGACTCCCCATGTACGCGTGGATGCGGGTGCGCCGGGACAAAGCCGCTGCGGCGGATGGACTGCAGCCATGATGTTCAGCGAGGAATCGGTGCTGGATCCCTCCCGCTCAAAACTGAAGTGATGAAAATGCGAGGTCTTTATGCCTGACCATTTGCCCCTGCAACAGACTCTCGAATCCATCGCCGCCCAGCATCGCGGAGACGTCGCATTGTTTGCCGAGAATCTGAAGACCGGCCAGACCGCCAGTATCCACGCCGATGAGGTGGTGCAAACTGCTTCCGTGATCAAACTGGCGATCCTCTACGAAGCCATTCAGCAGATCCGCTCGGAAGATGCGCATTTCAGCGATCCCCTCGTCATGCACCAGGCCGATCAGGTTCCACGTTCGGGTGTCCTGCTGTTCTTCGACACACCGATGACGCTTACGCTGAAAGACGCACTCACCATGATGATCGCCATGAGCGACAACACCGCGACCAATCTGGTAATCGACCATCTCGGCCTTGCCCGCATCAACCACCGGATTCAAAAACTCGGCCTGACCAATACATACCTGTATCGCAAGGTCTTCCGGCCCGCGGAAGGTCCCGTGCCAGACGATCACAAGCGCTTTGGCCTGGGCAAAACCACTCCGCGCGAAATGGCAGTCCTCATGCGGAAGATCGCGACCTGTGATCTCGCCGCACCGGGCACGCCATCCAATCCCAATGATCAGCAACTCTGCGACGCCATGCTCCACATG
>JAJZAL010000088.1 GCA_021799405.1 Acidobacteriota bacterium | reverse complement strand
GCAATGGACATATTCAGCAAGCATGGCAATCTTCTTTCCGCGTCTCACCGCGTGGGTCGACCTGCCGCCGTGTGGTTACAAGACCTTTGAGTTGCGCCGTGGCGCCGCTCCGGCAGCGCCTGCATTCCCCAATCGTTTCCATATCGACCCAGCGCAGATCGGGATCTCCTCTGTCACTGCCGAGGATGGCCGCCAGCTTCTCGCCGGCCAGGCGGGGCTGGTGGTCATCGCGGACAAGAGTGACACATGGGCGCACGGCATCGACAGTTTCCGCGATGAGATCGGGCGGCCCAAACTCATCGCCACCAAAGTCATTGAAGAAGGCCCGGTCACGCGTCTGACGCGTCAGTTTGCAGAGTGGGGCAAATCGCGCATCATCATCGAACTGCGCGAGTTTGCCGGCCTTGACTTTATCGAGGTCCATTTCATTGTGGACTGGAACGAGCACGAGCAGATTTTGAAGTTCGAAATTCCGACGGCTTTCGCCGCGCCGCGCGTCTTCGCGAAGGTCCCCGGCGCCGTTGTGCAACGCGAGATCCGAGGCGACGAAGAGCCCTATCATGACTGGATTGCGCTGGAAGGTGATCTCGAAGGCCATACCTACAACATCGGCGTGCTAAACAGTGCGACCTACAGCTATGACTGCCTGAACGGCCTATTCCGTACAATCCTTGTCCGCTCGGCGCCCTACGCTCGTCATAACCCGGGCACCATCGCGTACAACCCCGCAGATGCGTGGCAGGATCAGGGCCGTCAAGAGCGCCGGTTCTGGATCGTTGGCGCCTCCGGCCCCTGGCAGCCGCTGGGGCTCAACCGTCTTGCCGATGAGTTGCAAAGCCCCGCCGAGTACGTGATGTGCTCCGCGCACACCGGCACCGAGCCATGGGAGAAATCCTATCTGGAGATTGAGCCTGAAGGGATTGACGTGCTTGCGTTCAAGCGCTCCGAGCGCGGCAACAGCTTCATCCTTCGCATGCAAGAGTGCACAGGCCAAGCCACCACGGCGCGGTTGCGAAGCCACCTTCTAGGGCTTGAACATCAGGTCGCATTCGCGCCGTGGGAACTCAAGACATTGGAGATTGTCCCCGGGCAACCCTCTGGCCACGCGGAGTTGCGGCCGGTATCGCTGCTGGAAGTGTAAGCCGGCCGCGCGGATGGCGCGGTTCCGGCTTCTGCTTCTATTGCGCGTTTGAGCCTGTACCGGGTGAAGCATTTGAACCAGTACCCGAGGGAGCACTGGAACTGCTGTTTCCAGGTGACGCCTGTCCGGACGCGCTGCTGCCGCCCTGTGAGGCTCCCGACTGAGGCATTGGCACGATTAAGACGTCATTTGTGTCGGATTGAATATTGGCTTCTCCGCAGTCATGGTTTTTGCCGGCCGCATCAAAACGGCAACCGTAGAGGCCAGCCCTGGGCACGCCACAGTCTCCCGCGTTGAGCTCCGAAACCCACCAGCCCGAACCTTCGGGCCGTTTACGCGGGTTGCCCTTTCCATAAACAGCCATCAGCGTGGAACCCGTGGCAATTTGTCCATTGCCGCAGGTAAAGGTGCGATCGTTGCTTACATAAAAGACCTTGGCATGATTGTCCCATCCCTCGTCAACCAAAACCGGGTTGCCGGAGTTATCCACATCCAGCTGCTCGGCCCAGAAAGAGCGGTCGTGAGAGCGGCCCTTAAAGTGAATGGCTGCTTTGCCTTTGCCAATAGCATCGGTGGCGGGCTTCTTTGTGGCGTGTGGCCCGGCCTTGGGAGTCTTTGCCTTGGCCTGAACGGGCGGAGTCACCTTGATGTTTGGCACGGATGGCGCGGGTTTTGGAGTTGCCTGCTGAGCAACTTCGGGCTTAGGGGATTGCTTGCAGGCGCTTCCCAACAACGCCACAGTGGTGGAGAGTGCAAGAACCGCTGTACGACCAAGCCGAATCTTCATTTTTCTCCTCTTTCCGAGGGAACTCTGCTCCCCAGCAACTTCAGGAAATCGTACACGCCGGTTCCCTCTGCGAAAACTCCTATAAGTGAATATCCCGGCAGAAAGACCACGGCCGTCTTTCCGCGTGCGTCATCCGCCGGAACGCCAAGTCAGACTGCTGCCGTGCACGAAAGCAGTCGGGGAAACTTACACTTCACAGACCGCGGCCACCGCCAGAACAAGCATGCATGCACGCCCGGTGTTCTACTCATTCACCTTCGCCCCTTGGACTCATGCAAGACGGCCGCCGGTGCTTCGAGGCCCCAGAGCGTTCCCGTAATGCTCCACCCAACTTGCGCCGAACACATCGCAATCCGGCCAGTGGGGCTAACTGTCGTACTTAGGTGTCCCCTCCGACGCATACTGCTCTTCGTTAAAAGAGCCGCGCTCTTTCGCCAGCGAGCGATCGTACGCAGGAGAACCCGCCGGGATCATTCCGTCTCAGCATGTGAGCGGCGAAGATCCCATGCGCCTGCTTGTCGAGATAGGGGACTGCTTACAGCTTGGCTTTGCGTGGCTGGTCAAACCAATCGAGTACTCAGATGCGTTCTAAACCGTTGAGGTTGCGCGGCTAGAGCGTGCTCTGGAAAAACACTTCCCCCGTTGGCTGCACATTGGCCGCAGAGGTGGGTGCAGAGGGTATCAGACGCGCACGCGCCACCTGGCAGAGAGCGCAGCGAGTTTCTCGTCAATCGTTGCCTGGGGTTTCGGGGCAGGCTTATTCGCAGGTTTGCCGGTGGCCGGGGGTGCGTTGAGCGCTTTGATGGACAGCGCAATTCGCCTGGCTTTGGTGTCGACGCTGAGCACTTTGACCTTCACGATCTGGCCAGTCTTTACCGCATCGGACGGATCCTTGATAAAGCGGTTCGAAAGCTCGCTGATGTGGACGAGTCCGTCCTGGTGCACGCCAATATCCACAAACGCGCCGAATTTAGTGACATTGGTGACGACACCCTCAAGCACCATTCCCGCCTGCACATCGGTGATCTCGCGCACCTCTTCATGGAAGGTGGGCGCGATGAACTTGTCGCGCGGATCGCGGCCCGGCTTGCGCAACTCGGCCAGAATATCCTGGAGCGTAAAGGCGCCCGCCGAGAGCCGGCTCGTATCCATCTTTTCCAGCATCTGCGGCTGGCGGATAATCTCTACGATCGAAGTTTGGAGCGATTGCGCGATCTGCTGAACCACCGGGTAGGACTCCGGGTGTACGGCCGTGCTGTCCAGCGGGTTGTCGCCGTTGCGAATTCGCAGAAAGCCTGCCGCCTGCTCAAATGTCTTCGGGCCGATGCCGGGCACCTCCAGCACCTGCATCCGTGAGCGGAAGCTGCCGTTCTGGTTGCGATGCGCGACGATGTTCAGCGCCGTGCGCTCATTGATGCCCGCCACATAGCGCAGCAGCGTCCATGACGCCGTATTGAGGTCCACGCCGACACGATTGACGCAGCTCTCCACCACGCTTTGCAGCGAGTCGGCCAGTTGGCGCTGGTCCACATCGTGCTGATATTGGCCCACGCCGATCGACTTGGGATCGACCTTTACGAGTTCTGAAAGTGGATCCTGCAATCGCCGCGCAATAGAGATCGCGCCACGGACCGTGAGGTCGAGATCGGGGAACTCCTGGCGTGCAACATCCGAAGCCGAGTAGACGCTTGCTCCCGATTCACTAACCACCGCCGAGAAAATGTTCTGAACGCCTTTTTCACGAAGGAATCCGCGCACAAAAGCGTCTGTTTCGCGCGAAGCCGTGCCGTTACCGATGGCGATGGCGCGCACATTATGCCGGCGCAGCAGGACCTCCAGCCTGGTAGCAGCTTCTGCGTTGCCGTGCTTGGAGGTGTGCAAATAGAGCACATCATGCGCCAGCAGTTTGCCGGTCTCGTCCACGAGGGCCACCTTGCAGCCCGTGCGCAGGCCCGGATCGATGCCGAGCACGGAGATGGGCCCGGCAGGCGGAGCCAGCAGCAGATTGTACAGGTTGTCGCGGAAGACCTGAATGGCTTCAGCGTCAGAACGGCGCTTGAGTTCCAGCCGGACCTCTGCCTGGATGGAGGAGTTGAGCAGCCGCTTCCAGGCGTCGTCAACGGCCAGCTCCAGTTGAGGAGTCCAGTCGCCCGGCTGGCGCAGCACATGCCGCCGAAGAATGCCCAGGGCGCGCTCCAGTTCTACGTCGATGAGGAAGTAGAGCACGTTTTCACTTTCGCCGCGCCGAATGGCCAGCATCCGGTGAGAGGGAATTGTCTTTACCGGCTCCTTGTAGTCGTAGTACATCTTGAATTTCTCCTGCTCGTCCAAGGCGTCGGTTACCATGCGGCTGATGATGATACCTTCGTCGAACACGAGTTGACGAAGAGATTTGCGCAAGTCGGCATCCTCGCTGATCCACTCGGCCACGATATGCCGCGCTCCCTCAAGTGCCTCGTCCGGCGAGGCCACCTGCAGTTCCAGATTCACAAAGCTGGTGGCGAGCTGCTCTAGCGGCTCCGGTCCGGATTGCTGCGCCCACAGGTAAGCGGCCAGCGGTTCCAGCCCTTTCTCGCGTGCGATGGTGGCTTTGGTCCGTCGCTTGGGCCGGTAGGGCAGATAGAGATCTTCGAGTTCACTCTTGTCCAGCGTGGACTCGATGCGCGCTTTCAACTCATCGGTCAATTTGCCTTGCTCGGCAATGGAGGCCAGGATGGTTTCCCGCCGGTCCAGCAATTCGCGAAAGTATGTCAGCTTTTCCTCGATGGCACGAATCTGTACCTCATCCAGGTTGCCGGTGGCTTCTTTACGGTAGCGCGCGATGAAGGGAATGGTGCCGCCGGCGTCAAGCAATTCAATCACCGCAACGATCCCGCGCATCGGGAGGTTCAGGGTTTGTGCAAGATGAAGAAGAATTTCAGGGGATAGGTTTTTCGGGCTAGTCATCAGTGATCTTTGTACATGGTATACGGACTCGGAGAGAAATCCCGAGTGCTTGATCTGTGCAAAACAGGTTGCAAGTTAACGGAGGACTACACTAGATAAGTAGATAAATCCGTGCTATTTTTGATGGAAAGTCATAAGAGTCTACCGGCCCTTCGCATCGGAAACTTGTCGCTGCGAACGCCGTCGAGTCTCAGGAATCGGGTACCGAAAGGTGTGGAACGTTGTCCAGGTGAAACGGCAAGTGTGGTTATTGACCCTGGGGTGCATCGTTCCTCTCTTCGCTGCGGCTCAAATCCAGCCCGGGCCGCTCATCACACGGCCCATCGATGACGACACTCGCGTCACATTGCGCGGCAACGTGCATCCTCTCGCGCAGCCGCTTTACGATCGGGGCGCCGTTGCTGATTCATTCCCCGCCGCGCGCATGCTTCTGATCCTCAAGCGCTCGCGCGAAAGCGAGGCATCCCTGCGCCAGTTCATCCGGGATGCCCATACTCCCGGCAGTCCGAGCTATCACAAATGGCTCACGCCGCAGCAATTCGGCGACTTCTACGGCCCCAGCGACTCCGACATTGCCTCAGTCACGGCGTGGCTCCAGTCAAGCGGCTTTTCGGTCGCGCACGTCAGCAAGGGAAAAGCCGCAATCGAGTTCTCCGGCACCGCCGGCCAGATTCGCACAGCCTTCCACACGCAGATTCACACGTATGCCGTCCGGGGAGAAGTCCACTACGCCAATGCCAGCGATCCGCAGATTCCCGCCGCGCTCGCGCCGGTAATCGCCGGCATTACGCCGATGAACAATTTCCCACTACAACCCAACGTGGTAGTCCTTGGCCAGGCCGGGTACGATCTCCGCACCCATCAAGTCACGCCACAGTGGACATTAACCAGTTCAGCATTCGCGCTCGCTCCCGGTGACTTCGCCGTCCAGTACGACCTCAATCCCGTCTACAATGCGGGCGTCAACGGTGCAGGTGTCACCATCGGCATCATCGGCGACTCCAACGTCGATCCCTCAGTTGTTGCCTCCTACCGTTCCGCATTCGGGCTGCCGGCCAACCCGCTCAACGTCATCGTGGATGGCAACGATCCGGGGCAGAACGGCGCTGCGCTGGAGTCTTATCTGGACGTCGAGGTAGCTGGAGCCGTTGCTCCCGGAGCCACCATCGATCTGTACACAGCCGGACCCACCAACGTCCAGGACGGCCTTTATTCCGCCGCCATGCGCGCCGTTGATGAGGATGTGGCCTCGGTTCTGAGCACCAGCTATGGTCTTTGTGAGAAGGACCTGGGTTCAGCCGGGAACCAGTTCTGGGCCGCCATATGGGAACAGGCCGCCGCCCAGGGCCAAACCTCCCTCGTCTCCTCCGGTGACGGCGGCTCTGCTGGCTGCGACAACTTTGCCCTTCCGCAACCGGCTCAATATGGCCTTGCCGTGAGCGGTATGGCGTCCACGCCCTGGAATGTTGCTGTCGGCGGCACCGATTTCTACTACAGCAGTTACAACGGAACCGACACCGCGCAGAGTGCCGAGCTTGCCAATTATTGGAACCAGAGCCCAACCGGCACGCAGCCCGCCACATCTCTACTCAAGCCTGTTCCCGAACAGCCATGGGACAATCCCTTCGGCTTGAATCTGTACACCGGCGGTGTCTATGACACCACAAAGTTCCCGCCCACGATTGTCGCCGGCAGTGGAGGCGCCAGCAGTTGCTCCACGGGAACAGCAGCCGCGGACGGTACCTTCTCCGCCTGTTCCGGCGGTTACACCAAGCCCGCGTGGCAAACCGGCCTCGGAGTGCCTGCGGATGGTGTCCGCGATCTTCCTGACGTTTCGCTTTTTGCCGCGAACGGCAGGAATGACAGCTTCTATCCCATCTGCGGGTCGTCAAAAGAGTGTGTCGTGTCCAATGGCTATCTGGTCATCACCGGCGTAGGCGGCACATCCGCTTCTTCGCCTGCCATGGCCGGCATACTGGCGCTCGTCAATCAGAAGTTTGGCCGGCAGGGTCAGGCCAACTTTACGCTCTATCCTCTTGCTGCCCAGCACGCCGCCGTATTTCATGACATCACCATCGGCAGCAACAACGTGCCCTGCGTGCAAGGCTCGCCGGGATGCACTCTCAGCACATTGAAAGACAATACCAATGGCATTTACACACTGGGCAAGTACTATGCCGCCCAGGGCTATGATCTGGCCAGCGGACTTGGCAGCGTCGACGCGGCTCTCCTGCTCCAGGATTGGAACTCCCTCACCTTTGCGGCGACTGACACCACGCTCACCTTAAGCCAGACGGCCATTACCCACGGAACTCCGGTCACGGCCAGTGTTGCCGTCACCGGAACAGGCGGCTCGCCTTCGGGTCAGATCTCTCTGCTCACGACATCCACGCCCGCTATCAACACCGGGGTGGGCAGTCTTACGCTTCAGAACGGTTCCGTGTCCACCAGCATTGACAGTCTGCCCGGCGGGCAATACCAGCTCACCGCCCGATATGGCGGAGACACCGTCTTCGCTGCCAGCACTTCGCAGCCGGTCACGCTCGATGTCAGCCCGGAGCCCAGCGTCACCAATCTTTCCGGCATCTCTTACAATTACCTCAACCACACCTATGGCACATTGACCAGCGGCGCCAGTTATCCCTACGGATTCTACATGGCTTTCGATGCCAAGACCGTTGGCTCGCATGCCGCGCCGGGCTCTACGGATGGCGTTGCCACTGGCACGATGGTGATTACGGACTCCTCGCCTGCGGGCGCCATCACTTCCGGGACGATTCCGGTAAATAGCGCCAGCATCGCTCACTGGGTTCATACCGGCTTCCCGGCAGGCACGCATAGCCTCGTTGTCAACTATTCAGGCGACTCCAGCTACAACCCGTCCTCCAGCACACCGTTCACCTTCACCATCACCAAGGCTACGACGCTCAGCGATACTGCTGCCAGCGCGAATCGCATCTCGCTCGGTGCAAATTACACGGTGTACGCCGTCTTTGGCGTCCCGACCAGCGCGCCGTCTCCCACGGGTTCGGTGAGCTTCACTCTGGGCACGACAGCGCTGGGCACCGCATCTCTGATTCCCTGTAACTCGCCTGCCGAATATTATTCGTATATCTGCAGCATTCATGCGGGCTATTCGCTGGCCAGCGTAAGTACCTCCGCCCTTCCGCTGGGTACGCCCTCCGTCACGGCCACTTATGGCGGCGACAGCAACTTTACCTCGGCCACAGTATCCCGCAGCGTCTCTGTCGGGGAGCCGCTGCAAATCTCCGCCAGCGCCACTCCCGCCTCGATCAATCAAACGCAGTCCTTTACCGTGACAGCAACGGTGACAGGTATTTCCGGCATGGCGGCGCCCACCGGCACCGTCTACTTCGACGCTTACGGGCAGGGGGCCAGTTGGAATACGTACGCAGATATCGTCAATGGGTCGGCGAGTCTCAACTTTCCCGGCAACGCATTCGGTCCGGGCAACATCACGATCGACGTGGGTACTCCCGGTGACAGCGTGTACGGCCCAGCCACAACCGTTGTCACGGTCGTTAACTTGGCTCCATTCACAATCTCGGCAACACCTCTCTCCATCTTTCCCGGCGCTACGACAGGCAACGTCTCCACAGTCACCGTCACGCCCCAGGGCGGATATACCGGCGGAGCCGGTCTCTCGTGCGCCCTCACGTCGTCTCCGTCCGGAGCGCAGCACCTTCCCACCTGCATCATCACGGCCGCAGTCAATATCGCCGGGACAACTCCCGCCACCGCATCCATGACCATCACCACGACTCCGCCCACTACCAGCAAGCTTGAGCCTCCCGCGCCGAACGGCGTGCGCTGGCTCTCAGCACGTGGAGTCATTACCTTGGCCGGTCTCCTCGTCCTCAGCTTCCCACTGCGCCGCCGCCGGATTCGCTCCCTGCTCGTTCTCTTGTTGTTCCTGGTTCTCTTCGGCAGCTTCACTGCCTGCGGAGGCGGCGCGCCTCGTGTCACCATACCGGGCACCACGGCAGGGAACTATACATTTACTGTAAAGGGAGTCACTCAGGGGATCTCTGTCCAAAACACAGTCACGATCACGGTCTTATAAACGGGGCAGGGAACACCCCGGTCCAGCACCCTTAGTTCGGTTGTCAGCAGATATAAGTCTTATAACCCCGCGCAGGCGTGGTCTATAACTATCTGATGCAGTGCGGTCCACTCTGCTTCCTGCAAGGGCTGTATAGAGTCTTTACGTTGACAGAAAACTGGAACGGGAAATCCAAGGGCTGGCTGTGAAAGACGCTCCTCTATCGAATCATGTGGAAGGTCCGGTCCCAACGCGTATCAGTAAAGAAGTGCAGCGCCACATGCCCCATCCAGGCGATCCGGTCACCAAGCCCGGTCTGCTCATACTCATCTTCAGGAGTTTTGAACGACCAGTAGTTGAACAGCGGCCGGCCAATGATATTGGCTCTCGGTACAAAGCCCCAATAACGCGAATCGAGGCTGTCGTGCCGGTTGTCGCCCATCATGAAATACTCGCCCTTCGGGACTACCAGATTCCCGTCCACAACGTGACTGGGAAAATCGATCGACCATGCCTCGGTGGCTCCCATCTGCGGATCGGGAGAAACAGAGGGAAACTGGTCGAGAAAATCCGAGTAATTTTCTGGCGTCGTGGGCCGGGCATACGGTTGCGACTGCGCCACCCCGTTCACAATCACAATGCCGTTGCTGAGATGAATGTGATCACCGGGAAGACCGATCAGTCTCTTTACCAGAAACAGGTACTCCAGCTTGCCATTCACTTCATCCGGAACCGGCTTGAGAAAGACCACAACGTCCCCGCGCCGCGGCTCGCGGTAGTGAACCAGCGGCATCCACTTCGCGGGCGGAGCCAGCGTAATGCGGTCCACCACCAGGTGATCGCCTACCAGCAGCGTCTTTTCCATTGATCCAGAGGGAATCACGAAATTCTGCGCCAAAAAGGTCAGAATGTACAATCCCACGACCAGCACCGTGCAAATGCTGGCGATTGCCTCGAAGGTAGTCTCCTCTTCGGGAACGGGAGCGTGTCGGGCATTAGCCGCAGTCTTCTTCTTGGTCATCCTGTCGCTCTGGGCGGGTTTGCTCCGCGATTCTAAGGAAGGTGCCATACAAATTCAGTGAACCACAAGAAAGATCCGGTTCCAGCGCGCGAAATCCATAATCCGTGCCGCGAGTTCCTTCTCGTGTCCGAGTCTATCATCCGCGGCCTGCGCTACGTCTGTCGACGAGGGACGGCGCAGTGAAAAGTAGATGACCAGCGGGCGGGCGATGATCGCTGGTCGCGGCACAAATCCCCAGTAGCGGGAATCTTCGCTGTGGTTACGGTTGTCGCCGAGCACAAAGTATTCGTCCTTCGGCACGACCAGCTCTCCGTTGCGCGTGAGACTTTCCATCAACCGCCACCAATCGGGATCGACTTGCGGATCGGTGTAGACCTTCGCGGGAAAGTTGTCACGAAAAAGATTTGGCGGAGCCGGCTCAAAGGTCGCGTAAGGCTCATTAAGAGCAACGCCGTTGATGATCACCCGGCCATCCACAATGCGAAGCTCGTCGCCGGGAACGCCCACGATCCGTTTGACCAGCAAGGGCGGACGGGGGTGATGGAAGACGACGATGTCGCCGCGCTTTACATCGCGGTAAGGCATGATCCATCGATTCCAGGCTGCCGCGGGTGCAAATACTTGCTTGTTGAAGAGCAGAAAGTCGCCCACGAGCAGCGTGTGCTCCATGCTCTCCGAAGGAATGAACAGTGGTTGCGCGACAAAGGTCAATACAAACAGAGCCACCACAATAGTGCGCAGCAACGAGGCGGCGGCCTCAGGCAGCGTAGGCAAATGAAGAAACAGCTCACTCCATCCGCCCCTCTGCGTGCCGTGCCCATCGGCAAGATTCGTCATGGCGCCGGCCGCTCCCGCGGTTCTTCGCCAGCCCGGACATCCGCTATGGGGACCGACTTCATCCGCTCAAGGGCGCGGCGCGCCGCATCCTGTTCGGCATACTTCTTGGTCGTGCCGATGCCGCGGGCCAGCGGCTTTCCGGCTTCTCCACTATCGGTCTTCAAGCGCACCTCAACCAGAAATCGCTTGCGGTGATCCGGCCCACTCTCGTTCTTTACACGATAGACAGGCGTGCCGGCCCGCTCCGCCTGCAGCCGTTCCTGGAGTGCCGATTTATAGTTGCCAAGCGCAGCTCCAGAGCGTAACTCCACAGCCAGTTGCTCAACCGCTTCGCCCATGATGTTGCGGCGCGCGAATGCCGTAACCGTCTCCAGCCCTCCATCCAAAAACACCGCTGCAATCACTGCCTCCATCGTATTGGAAAGCACCGTCTTTCTGTGCCGCAAGCCATTGCGCTCTTCTCCCCGGCTCAATCGCAGATACTTCCCCAATCCGATCGCCTCAGCCACCTCGGCCATGTGTTCCCGGCTCACCAACTGGGCACGAACCCGCGTCAGCTCTCCCTCATGCCACTCAGGATGCGCTTTGAACAGCTCGTCAGCCACCACCAGACCCAGCACGGCATCTCCCAGAAACTCCAGGCGCTCATTGTCTTCCGCCCCTTTGTCATGACCATCCGCGCTTTCTGGCGCGAATTCGTTGGCCAGCGACCGGTGGGTGAGCGCGCGCACCAGCAGCTCACGCCTGGTAAAGGTATGCCCAAGCGCCGCTTCGAGTTCTGTCAGGACTGCTTCCATTTGATTCCTTTAGGTTCGCACCTTTCAGCTTGCGTTCCACGGCTGCCCGGCCGCAACCATTCCCGGTCGCCGGGGCCCCGCTGCGGCTTGGTAAGGCAAAGTCTGTACCACAGAGGCAATGCGCAGAAAAGATTGTGCTTATCCTACACCCGTGCACCGCGGAAGAAGGAATTTCCAATCCCAGCCAGATACCGTTCCAAAATGCACGCCTGCCGCCTAGGTTTTAGACGCCGTTGCGACAGGTATGGACGCGGCCAGAGGTCTATTGCGGTGATTGCGCCCCATTTTGCCCCGCTTGCGCCGGCGATGGGGCCGTTGCCGGCGTTGCCGGCGGCGATGCTCCCGCGCCGGGCGAGGAGGCGTCTGCCGAATCATCGCTGCAGCTATGCCCGTTTACCGCGTACGGAGCTTTCTGGCCGCGCTCGGCTGCCAGACGGGTGTCCAATTGACCATCGCGCGTCTGCATGGCCTCCTTGTATTGCTCCAAAGCCTGGTCGCGCTGGCAAGCGAGATCGTACATCCGGCCTAAATAGATGTGCGTCCAGGAGACAACGCGGGCGTCCTTGCTCGTGGCCAGCGTCTTCTCGAAATCCTCTCTGGCCTGATTTGGGTGGCCGCTCATAATGGCCACTCTGGCCAGTATGAAGTTTGCCCGGCCGCGCGCCGCGATCGACTGCGGGGTGTTTGTCTTCTCCGCAAGTGCCTGATTGGCAATCGCGCTGGCCCCAGCCATATCTCCGGCTGCCAACTGCGCCTCAGCAAGGTCCAGCCCCGTCAACTTCCGCGGCTGGCTGTGCTGCAACACTTCTTCGTCGCCATCGGCGTTCTGGTCGAAGTCCTGTTCGCGAGCGCGGTGCACCTGCTGGTCGATATCCATGCTGTACACCATCTCTCCGATGGTCTGGCCAAGGCTGGCCTGGCCCTTTTCAAATTGCAGCAACTGCTCGTAGAAGTACTGCGTGAGCACATACCCCTGGGCCATGTCCCGCTGAACCTGGGCCCAGCGCGCAGCGAGAATTTTCTGCTGGGACTGAATCACCAGACGCTCGTACCGCGGCAATTGCGACCGGTCCACGCCGGGCGGAATCTGGTAGATCGGAATGCCGGTATCCATGATCCGTGCCTCAATCGCCTTGATCAGGCACTCGACGGTCAGCGGCACCGGATCGGCCCGGTACATGTAGGGCAATGGAGCGTTGCGGATCGCCTTGAGAATCGGGGCCATACGGTTGATGGCGTTGGTCCGCGTGTAGAGCAGAGGCTCGATTACGTAATGCAGATACGTATGACGCACCTGCGCCATGGGAATATTGCCATTGACCGGAGAAACCACCACCACGTAATCGGCGCCGTAGACGCGGGCATTCACCATCGCCGGCGAAAGCATGGGCTCGATCACCACAATGAAACGCCGTCCACTATAGGTGGTCGCAGGCATCTTGAGGTAGAGGTTCGTGTCCACGATCATCTGCGACAGGGGATCGTGCAACCTGTCAATTTCTTCATCGTAGTAGTGGTGCGTCGCAAGCCAGATTCCATGCAGATCCACCGCCTCGCCAAAGGCCCTGAGAAAAGGCACAAAATCCGCAACCTGAGTGGCGTCAGGTGGCATCTCGCTCAGGTCCGCAGTCGTTTCCAGACGGGGCGGAGGCGTTAGATAAAGCGCCAGGGAGATGTATTGGGCGATATCCTTCTCCGTGCCCGTCATGCGGTGCTGGGCAATGTAGAGGCACACCTGGTCGCGTTTTGTGCGGGCATCTTCGCTCCTGGCCAGCGCGTCGTTGATCTCGGCGCGCACCTGCTTGCGTATGGGAGAACTCTGCTCAAGGCCCTCGTTATATCCGCAGGCGTTGAGCGCCACGGCCACGTAGAAGACCTGTTCTGAGCTGATCAGAGAAATCGTGGGACCGGCGGGATCCACCAGAGACGGCGTCTTCTCCTGTACGTACATCTCCTGCGTGGAGGAGTTCGGCTGGTTGGATGAACTGCTGCTACTGCTACTGCTGCTGGAAGACTGAGCACGGGCCGCGGCCGGCGCAAAGCCCGCCATTAGAGCAGCAGCGGCTGAAAGAAAGGTAAACCATCGAAATGTGCGCGGCGTCATGAAGAAACCCTGCCTGAAAGTCTAGTTAGATGAGCGAGCAGGGTCAAACAGGGGAGAGGTTGGAGGATAGAGCCCAGCGAAAGTGTTCCCTTCCAATTGCACAAAAATTGGTGCAATGGCCGAAATTTTTTCACCCTGCGCCATAAACTTCGACCCAAATGTGCATCAGGTAGGAAACAGCGGTGGCCGGACACTGGCAGAGATGCTCGCTGGATCGCGGCCAGAAAGAGTCCCCCCCGCCTCAACCCGGCGTCAACTTCCTCCAATTTGCTCAATTCCTTGCCGATCGCGAAAATCTCGCCAATCCGCACGTGAGGCCGATACAGCAATCCCGTTGTCTTCCTGTCGCAAGCATTTCCATGCTTGTCTGCACAGTTTGATTCTGGGTGACGTGCTTGGTAGGCAAATAAATCTCCATACATGTACAGGTGCCGTGGTCCGGCTGCTGTCATTCCTTTCAGCCGTGATCTTGATTTTCTTCCCGGACTATTGATTGATCCAGTAGATGCGCAGCCATTTCCTGGGATTGGTATCGGACGGAGCAAGTAGATCGAATGTCTTCGGATTTGCGCCGATCGGAAAGCCGAGCAAAGCAGGGATCGAAACGAGCAAAACTTCGGCAACTTTGCGCGCGAAAGAGCAGGGTTGCTCCTTGCGGAGGAATGCAAAATTAGCGCTAAAACGATTCCGGCCAGCTCCGAGGCTGGCCGCGTAAGTCTCTAAATTGGAAGGTGTTATTTGGTGGACCTGGTCGGGATCGAACCGACGACCTCTTCCATGCCATGGAAGCGCGCTCCCAAACTGCGCCACAGGCCCACATCAGGCGGATCCAACTCTCTTATTGTCGCCGCTTGGAGGGGATTCGTCAAACGCTGTATCGCCCGGGGCAAATTGTCTTTGAAATGGCCCCATCGAGATTTCGGATAACGTCGGATGCCCGATCGAAGGATGGCAGCCGCTTGCGCGGAGTGCGGGACCGGCGAATCTTGATTCGGAAGCGCACACTGCATCACGCTCGCGCCGCTCGGCTGGTCAATGGCTCTCGGGGAATTAATGCTGGGGGTTGCGCTCTCATTTCGCTGTCCGTTTACAATCGCATCAAGTCTTCGTAATCCTTCATTCAATGACGACCAACCGTAAAAAAAAATACGCCTCCACAGACGCGCTACCGCCAGAGAACGGCTTCTCGCTCATCTCGACGGAAAAGCTGCTCCAGCTTTACTCCACCATGGTCAAGATCCGCATGCTGGAGAGGCTCGCCTGTCCGTTGTTCCCGTCAAGCCAATCTTATGCGAATGGTAATACCACGAGAAGTCAGGAGGCGGCTGCGGTCGGAGTGGCTGTTGACC
This sequence comes from Acidobacteriota bacterium, assembly GCA_021799405.1. The sequence goes on along the minus strand of JAJZAL010000088.1, from coordinate 3,074 downwards.
TGCTGCCCAAAGACGTCATTGTCCGGTGCCCGGGTGGATTCGTCCTTGATTTCGTCAAGGGTGTTCCGCTCGTTCGGCTTCTCCCGCGACTGGGCGCGGACGGAGGCCGGGGGAATAGCCGCACCTCCTATGCCCAGCTCGATCGCGCGATCCAAACCGCGGTAGGGAACACAATGAAGCGCGGGGCAGTCGCAGTTGTTTTTCGCACCGGCGGGTTTACGGAAGAGGAGTCATGGCAGCGTGCGCTGCAGCTTGCCGGCAAGCTCAAGTTGCCGGTGATCTTTGTTTGCTGGAAGGGCTTCATGGCCGGCACCGAAAGCGAGAAGAGAACAATGGGGCGGAAGGATGCAGTATGGCCGGCGCCGGCATTCGGCTTTCCCGGCATTACTGTGGACGGCAATGATGTGGTTGCCGTCTATCGGGTCGCCACTGAGGCCATCGCGCATGCTCGCCGAGGCAACGGCCCCACGCTGATCGCATGCGAAAGCTGGCCGGACAACGATTGCTCGATGTATGACAAAGAGCTATCCAGCGCTTTGTGGCAGGCGCGCCGCTCGCAATCCTGCGACCCCATCCTGGTCATGGAGGAATATCTGACAGACAAGGGATTGTTCAAGCAGAAGTATCGGCGCGAGGCCGCTGCCGCATTCGGAAGGGAATGGGATGCCGCTATGCAGAGTTCCGGGAGATCTCGGCCTTCCGCGGCACGCCGTGGCTTGGCAATGCGGTGAATCACCTTCCAGCTTTCGAGTATGCGCTCTGCTTCCGAGGTGGATGCTTCGATGAGGATGGAGTCGTGCAGGAATGCCGATTCTGGGATAGGGCAGTCATATTTTGCGCGGGCGCCTTTTATGGGCAAATTATTGCATTTTTTTACAAGCAACACTGCGGCTGCGAGGAGGTCTTGGTGTGCTGGCGCGGACACTGGCTGAACGGGAAGCGCCTTGGCCAGTTACTATGTGGATTCTGCCGGAGATGCGTGAAGTCATCTAATTCGCGCAGATATTCAATGCTGTATTTAATTCGCGTGGAACCATGTCCTTCTCTGTTCTTGCCTGGCTGGCATTTCCGGCATCTTAACCAGAGTGTGTGAATGATAGAGTGGGGGTATGGGCTTGGTGAATCGCGTATCTGTCGCGCCTGTTCTTCTTTGCGCAGGCGCATTGGCTGGAGTTCTTCTGGCGGCCAACGTGCTGATGGCTGATCCGCCTGGAGCGCCGTCTGGCACAGCACAAGCGGAAGGAAGCGCTAATACCCCGGCTTCAGTGTGTGAGCCAGCTTCTCTTGGGTCACCGTATATCCCGGTTGATAGTTGGGTCTATCCGGCCGTGATGCGGCTGTATTCGCTCGGCTTTGCGGGCGACATTTTTCTGGGCATTCGGCCCTGGACGCGCGCGAGCCTGCTCCATGTGCTCGAAGGTACCGAAACCGAGATTCAGGATGCTAATGGCTCGTCGGCCGCGGAAGAGGCGGAAGGGATCTACGAGGCCCTGATGCATTTTTTGGAAGCTGATATCCAGGGCCCGTGCATGACGCTTGAAGGCAACGTGCATCTTGAGTCAAGTTACACATTGATGCGAGCCATCAGCGGCACGCCGCTGCGGGACAGTTACCATCTCGGGTCCACGATTATCAATGACTACGGGCGGCCTTACGAGAATGGCTTCACTAACTACACGGGGGCCAGTGGCTATGCTTCAGCGGGACGCTTTGCTGTATATGTGAGGGGCGAGTTTCAAGGAGCACCTTCCGCGGCGGGTTATCCGGCTGCGCTGGCGCAGATACTTTCGAGTCAGGTAGACTTTATTCCTTTTATCAATCCCCTCACGAATCAGCCCTACAATCAGACCACCATTCCTTTAGGCCCCATCGGGACAGCTACTGACGGACGCTTTTTGGAGGCTTACGTCTCCGCGCAAGTGCTCAACCACGTAATCTCCTTTGGCAAGCAGGACGAGTGGCTGGGGCCTGCAATGGGCGCAAGCATGGCCTTTTCCAATAACGCTGAGAACTTCTACGCCTTTCACATTAACCGCATCGAGCCGTTGTATATTCCGGGACTCTCGAAGATTACAGGCCCCTTCCGCTATGAGTTTCTGGTGGGCTCGCTGCGGGGCCATACCCTGGTGCCCAATCCAGCGTATCCCGCGCCGAACCAGCCGAATGTAATTAATCCTGGCGACCCGTGGGTGCATGTGGAGAAGATCAACTTCAAGCCCACCAAGAATCTCGAATTCGGATTTGAGCGCACTGCGCTTTTTGGAGGTAAGGGCCATTCGCCGGTAACGATCCACACTTTTCTGAAGAGCTTCTTCAGTCTGGCAGCACCCAGCGCGGCAGTTAAGTATAGCCGCAGCGATCCCGGAGCGCGATTCGGCTCATTTGATTGCACCTACAGGTTGCCGTACCTGCGTAACTGGCTCACGTTTTACACAGACTCCGAGGTGCATGACGATGTTTCGCCCATTGACGCTCCGCGGCGCGCCGCGTGGCGGCCTGGGCTCTTTCTCTCCCATGTGCCCGGCATTCCCAAGCTCGATATTCGCGGCGAAGCGGCAATGACCGATCCATCTGTCTCGACAAGCCAGGGGGGGAAATTCATGTACTGGGAGACGATCGAAAAACAGGGTTATACGAATGAGGGTCAAATATTCGGCGACTGGATTGGACGCGAAGACAAAGGTGGTCAGGCCTGGGTTACGTATCATCTCAGCGGAAATGAATGGGTCCAGGTGGGAATGCGCAATCAGAAGGCTGCCAAGGATTTCATTCCTGACGGAACCACGCTGAATGATATCAACTTTCAGGTCGTTAAACGCATTAAGAGAGATTTGGAACTCAGAGGCAACTTCACCCTGGAGCATTGGAAGGCGCCGATCTACCTTCCCGGCGAGCAGACTGTTACCAGCACCGAGCTTATGCTTACCTGGTATCCAAAGAGCAAAATCAGTTTCTAGCCGTAATACTGTTCACTTAACGAATTTTGTGGCATTCTGTATTGGAAGTACAGGAGGGCCACATTGGCGCGCACAGTTGCCGAACTTCCGGCCGGGTCGGGGATCACGGACTACATC
>JAJZAL010000087.1 GCA_021799405.1 Acidobacteriota bacterium | reverse complement strand
GGTGTAGAGGAAAACAAGTGAAGTTGGAGTAGACGTTCCATTCAGAAACGGCCACACCAGATCGATCCAGGACACCTCATGGCGTCAGTGAAATTGCCCTAGACCGCGACCGTAAAGGTGTCTTCCGTCCGCGTCACGGCGCGATACAGAGTATCCCGCTCGAACGGCACGCGTCCCGCCTCGGTAATCAGCCGCATCAGGCCTTCGCGCCGCAGCCCTTGGGGAGTCGTCGCGCCTGCATCGTGATAAATCTTCTCTTCCACCACGGTGCCGTCAATGTCATCGGCGCCAAAGCGCAGCGCAATCTGCGCGATCTTCGGCGTCATCATCTGCCAATAGGCCTTGATGTGCGGAAAGTTATCCAGCATCAACCGGCCTACCGCAACCTGCCGGATATCCGTCAATCCCGTCGTCCGCGGCAAGTGTTCCAGCGGCGTGTTGTCCGGATGGAACGCCAGCGGAATAAACGTCTGGAATCCGTGCGTATCGTCCTGCAGCTCCCGAAGTTTGACCACGTGATCCACGCGGTCTTCATCCGACTCCACATGCCCATACAGCATCGTCGCGTTGGACTTCAGGCCAATCTTATGCGCGATCCGCGCCGTTTCCAGCCACTCGCTGCCATCGATCTTGTGATCGCAGATGATGTGCCTTACGCGGTCTGAGAATATCTCCGCGCCGCCGCCCGGCATCGAGTCCACCCCCGCCGCCTTCAGGCGTTCCAGTGTCTCCGTAATTGTCAGCTTCGCTCGGCGCGCAAAAAACGCAATCTCCACCATCGTGAAGGCCTTGATGTGCACCTGCGGAAAACGCTGCTTCAACCCGCGGACCAGGTCCTCAAAATATTCCAGCGGCAAATCCGGATGCAGCCCCCCCACAATGTGGAACTCCGTCACAGCTTCGGTATATCCCGAGGCCGCCGTCTCCCAGGCCTGCTCCAGCGCCATTGTGTAAGACCCGTCCGTGCCCTTCTTGCGCCCAAAGGCACAAAGCCGGCACGCGGCCACGCACACGTTGGTGGGGTTGATATGGCGGTTCACATTGAAGTACGCCACATCGCCATGCATCTTTTCGCGAACATGATTCGCCAGCCAGCCCACGGCCAGAATGTCTGGCGAACGGTACAGCGCAACACCGTCTTCAAACGACAGGCGCTCCCCTGCGAATACCTTTTCGGCAATCGGCCGCAACCGGGCGTCATCCGTCACAAATGCATGTAGCTGGCTTCCCATCCTTCATATGATACTGCACTGCGCCTATTTGATTCTCTATCCCCTTCGGCGTCAAAACTGATACAAGACAGACGTTCATACCGCTGTTACACTCAAACAATATTCCCGGCTTTCGTATCCGGCCGTAGCGTCGAAGGACACGATTGCGATTTCTGAAGCTCATTCTTTGCGCCTTGTTTTTACGCGCCGCTCTGCTCCCTCTGGCCGCGCAGCCTGGTCCGTCTCCAGTGCATTTCCCTACCGTCACGTCCTACAGTCTGGCGAAGGCAAAAGTCACCCTGCCTGCGGCATTCACCGGAAAACGCAATCTCCTGCTGCTTTCCTTCGATGCTGACCAGACTCCTGAGATCAACCGCTGGGTCACCGAAGTCCAGTCACTCAGCCGGCTCGACAGCGGCCTTAGCTACTATCTGCTGCCCATCTCCCAGCAGAAAAACCCGCTCTACCGCTGGTGGGACAACTCCGCCATGCGCAGCGACTTCTCCGACCCCCAGCTCTGGCCCCGCGTCGTACCCCTTTATCTAAACGAGACCCGCTTCCGCAAACAGCTTCAGATTCCCAGCGATCGCCAGGTGGTAATCCTGCTCACAGACCGCGGAGGAAACGTGCTCTGGCGGGCCTCCGGCCCCATGAACCCACAAAAGGTAGCTGCGCTGCGCGCGCAACTCCATTCCTGAAGCAATCCAGCAACAGCCGTCCGCCTCACTCCAGTTTCTTTTCCATCACGAAGGCATCCACCCGGCCCAGGTAGTAACCCTGGATCCGGCCAATCCTCTCGTATGCTTCCTCTTCGTAAAATGCCTGCGCTCCCAGATTATCGGCCGCAACCTCCAGCCTTACCCGGGCAATCCCCACCTCTCTCATCCGTCTCTCGACTGCAAACATCAGGGCGCGCCCCAGCCCCTTGCGCCGCATCGCTTCGGCTACGTCGATCGTCACAATATGGCCGATGCGCATTTCTCCCTTGCGCCGTACTTCTGCAATGATGAAGCCGATCAGCGCCCCGGATGTGCTCTCCGCCAGCAGCGATAAGCTGTGCGGATGCGAAAGAAAGGCCATCAGCTCGACCCGCGAATAGGCAATCCCGGGCTCAAAACATTGCTGATCGAGTTGGTAGAGCGCATCGAAGTCCGACCGCTCCGCAGTGCGCAGCGTCCACACGATCCTGTCAGTGGCTCCTTATCTCTGCCAGTGCGCTCCCGTTTGCCGGCTGCTGCGGCTCCAGGATCACGCCATTCGTCGGTGAAGCTGCCAGCAGCCTCCCGTTGACCGAATGCAACGAGTGCAGTCTCCAGCCCGCGTCCCACCACTTCCACGTCAGGGTGTCAGGATCGATCGCATACACGATGCTCGTGATCCGCGACGTCACCACAACGCGATGTTTAGCCGGGTCCCATGCCAGGCTGCGAATCTGGTTCGTCGGCAGCCGGCGGATGGCGTGCCATTCATGGCCGTTATCGCCGCTCCAGTAGACACCCTGCGGACCACCAACCCAGATCTTGCCGCCCGGCGACACCGTGACCGCCGTGATTTGCGTCAAGCCTGCTGGCCGGTTCAGCGGAATCCACGTCCTGCCGCCGTCCAGCGATCGCCGCACCACCTGGAAGTTCGAAGCCAGCAGAGCCGGCCCATCTTTACCCAGGTAGAAATAATTCGCGCCGCTCAGCACCGGGCCACGCCACATCTGGCCATGATCCGTACTCCGATAAACCCCCTCGGGAGTCGATGCGAACCAGTCGTTTCCGGCCGCCAGCAGCGCTCCGACACGTCCTTCAATCCGCTCCGGACGCGAATCCTCCACCACCGTCCGCTGCAACAAACGCCCATTTCGCGTGTATTCCACAATTCGAGTGTGTTCGGTAATCGCGTTTCCGTCCTGCACCCATCCGTTCGGAGTCCACCGGAAAATCCCACGGTCCGTACCAGCCAGTAGCGTTCCGTCGTTCGCCTCCGCCAGCGAAAACACATCCCGCCGGCCCAGGCCTTCGCTCTGCTGCTGCCAGGTACGGCCATTGTCGGCCGACACGTACACGCCGCCATACTGCCACCCGTTTACCACCCCGGCATAAATCCGCCCCGGATGCTTCCGGTCCAGCAGGATCGATGTCACTTCCCGCCCGGAAAATCCCTGGTTTGATGTAGTGAATGTCTTTCCGCCGTCGTTGCTCGCCAGGACACCGCCATGATCGGTCGCCATCAGCACCCGCTCTGGATTTTGCGGATCGATGTAAATGTCATTGATCACAATGTAGGGATTCGTCATGCGCCGCCATGTCTCTCCCGCATTCACCGTCTTGTACAGTCCTTCCGTCGTGCCCGCATAGACGATGCGCCGGTCCAGCGGATCCTCTTTGATCGCCCGCGTCCTCCGCGCCGTCGTCGGAATACCCTGCACCTTGCGAAATAGCTCGCCACCGTTGTACGTCTTGAAGATTCCCGAACACGCGCTCATGTACAGAGTCTGCGGAGCCTTCGGATCGATGAGGATCGAGAAAATATCAGAGTCCGTGATGATCCCGCGTCGAATGTTGACCCAGTGCTTGCCTCCATCCGAAGTCTTCCAGGGCAGATGCCACGTCCCCGCATAAATCACATCGGGATTCACGGGATCCACCGCCACTGACTGCACTTCGATGATCTGTCCGCTGCCGGCAGGGCTGATTTCCTTCCAATGCGCGCCCCCATCCTCGCTGCGATAAACCCCGGAAATCGTGCCGGCCACCAGAATATTCGGGTTCGACGGAGCCTGCACTAGCGCCCGCACAGACTGTCCGTCCATGCCCGGCAGCTCGGTCCAGGTAAGTCCCGAATCGTGGCTCACCCATACTCCCCCGCCAAACTTATCCAGGCGCCATACGCCCGCGTAAAGCGTATGCGGATCCGCCGAGTCCACGATCAGATGATCGACCACAAGGTCTTCGTCGCTGGCCCCGATCTTTGACAACCTCGACCAGTGCGCCCCCGCGTCCATTGACTGGTAGATCCAGCCATTCGTTGTGCCCAGGTAAACATGGGTCACGTCTGTCGGATCATACGCAAAGCTGCGGGCGTCCCCGCCATCGGGCCCGATCGAGAGCCATCGATTCACCGCAGCGTGGAGTGGTTGAAACGCAGGCAGACAGAAAGCCAGCACGGCGAAAAAAAACAAGGCACGAAACCGCATAAAAATATTCTTCCACAGCGCGAGCGCTACCGCCCGCCACGATATCAAAAGGAACCATAGAAGCCAAAGGGCTGACCGGCATAACCGATCAGCCCTCTGACAGACTGCTGCACCTCAAGGATCCCGTTACTTCTTCTTGTGCGGGACAACCTTGGGGTGGCGATAGTAGTGGTGCACCGGGTGCGGATGCAGTTCACTTTCGTTCACTGGCTCCGTGCCCGGAATATCGTTTTCGAAGTTGGCCCCGGCAGGCACAAGGTAGTCTTCCACTTCCTTGGCGCCGGAGTTGCCGGTACGCACCTGGATGCGGCTGGCATCAATGCCCTTGTCCTTCACCAGGTACTGCTTCGCGTTCACCGCGCGCTCAGCAGATTTGAATGCTGCATCGCGCTCACCAGGAGCCGAGTTGCCAACCAGTACGAGCGTCGCATCCGGCTGACGCTGCGCATTCAGGGCAACATCGTCAAGGCAGGCCTTGGCCACGTTGTCCACACGCGTCGGACGATACTTGTCGCGGTTGAAGGTGATCGTGCACAGTTTCTCGGTGTGCGGGGTCGGCGGCGGCGGCGGCGCCTGAATATCCACAGTCGTCGTCGAAGAAGCCGTCTGGCCCTTGTTGTCCTGTACGTTACAGGTCACGGTAATCGGACCCGATGGAGCACCCGTCGTCGACAGCGTTGCCGAGTTGCCTGAGCCGCTGATCGAGCCTGCGCTCGACGAGAAGCTGTAGGTCAGCGGCAGGTTCTGCGGGCTCACGCCGGTTGCCGTAATCGTCGAAGTCTGACCCGGCTGAACCGTCATCGGGTTCGCCACGCAGCTCACCGTCGGCGGCTCAAACTGCTTCACTGTGAAGGTCGCGGTGCAGTCTGCGGACTGTCCCGGCTTGCTGCCTTCGGTGACATGGCCCATTACCTTGTAGGTACCAGGCTGCAGATTTGCCGTATCGATGGTCGCCGTGGAGGTGGAGCTGTTGACCGTTAAGCCCTGCCCCATCCAGCTGTACTTGGCCGTCTTCTTCGGATTCAGATTGCTGGCCGTGCCAGTCACTGTCACCTGTCCGCCCGGATAAACCGAATCGGGGCTGGCCGAGCAGGAGTACGCAACCGGAGGCGGAGGCACCAGGCTGCCCAGGTGCCACACCAGGCCAGTGCTCAGGCGAGCCGTGTTCGAGTTCACGCGACCCCCACTGATCTGCTGCGGACCAAAATCCGCATGCAGGTATTCATAGTCCGCCTGGAAAAGGCGCAGCGAAAGATGATGGTGGAAGAATGGCAGGCCGTAATCCAGACCTCCTCCGACCGTCAGTGCCGGGCCCCAGGTATACGGATGATAAGTGAACGGTTCCGCATTTGGACCGCCGATTCTGGCCGCTCCGGCCAGCGCGTGCACAAAGGGCGTCATTCCCTGCATCGGGTAGCGCCCGATGATGCCGCCTTGGATCGTCTGAATGCCGTCATTCCGCCCATCGGGAGAATTTTCATACTCCAGCTGTCCGCCGAGGAACTCGTTGAAGTAGTAAGCGACGCTGCCGATCGCGCCGGCGTTGATCGACGACAAGCTGTCATAGTACGTCGAGCCAGTCGGAAGGCTCGTCTTTACCGTCCCATGAGGCGCAAGATACGAATAACCGGTGAAGATATCAATCCGGGATGGGCTCTGCTGGCTCGGAGCCGCAGGCATGGAAGAACTGGAACTCTGCCCGTAGAGAGCGGATGTGCCAAAGAACGCGACACAGGCAACCAGCAGAATTCGACTAAAAGAACTCAACGGACGAGCATTCATGCGTCTATCCTCCGCAACAACAGAAGTCGAAATCGAAAATTGGAACCACACGAGGCAACGGCACATGCTCGATGCTACCGGCACGAAACCACTGCTAGACCTTGCAGAAAAACTTACATACAAACAACTACGTTAGAGCCTTTCGACCGGATTGAGTTGCCTGACCAACAGTGCATTCTTTTCTAAACAGCACAGCTGTCCACGCGTCCGGCTGCTCTTTAAACTCCCCTAAAGCATTTCGCACCTGGCGCAACACCCCGGGGCTACCCAACTTACAATAAGACAAAGAAAATAAAAACGCTACAGCAAAATACGCGACAAGACGTTCAGAAGTCGCTTCCCCCCGCCACGTTTTCTTTGAATTTTCCCGGGGAGAGGGGTCAGCCCACAAGTCCGCTGCCCGATCCGCTCAAACACATTTTTACATACCTCGTCTGTTATCTTGACTCGGGCATTCTCCGCTTGAAGACTTCGTGAACATTTTACTTGCCGGCTGCTTCGCTCCAGCCCGCAAAATCTCTCAGCAGAAAAAACTGAGGACTGGCCGGCGATCCGGCCAGTCCTCATATCCGTTCATTCGGTTGTCACTCTCTACTGCTTTTTTTCTTGGACTATCTTCCTGGGTCCCCTGGCCTTTTCGCTCATCAGAGTTTCAAGATCAGCGGCATTAAACGGATACAGCCTCACCGACTTTTGACCGGTGTTGTTAAGGGTGATGTCGACGCGACGGTTCTGGGCCAGATAAATCTTGGTCAAGTTCCGATCCATCTTCATCTTTTCCGAACTCGTCAGATCAGGATTCTGGTCGACCAGAGCCTTCACCTGCATCTTGGTAAGTTGCTGTGACTCGCCGAGAGCTTCCATATCAATGGCCGATGCCGGAACCCCGTGATCTACAAGGTAATCCTTCACGATCTTCACGCGACGTTCCGTAAGCGCCTTGTTGTACGCGGCGCTGCCACGAATATCCGCGTGCCCCGTCAAGGTGATGCTTGCATCGGGCTTGTACTGCATATAGCTCTTGAAGTTCTCCGCAAGCGTTCTCAGGGTGTCCCGCTGGCTCGAAACCAGACCACGTTCCGGATAACGAGGGCTAGGCTGATTCGTCGGGAAGAAAACGCTGTGCAAAGCCAGGTTGTGCTCCAGCTGAACTTCCCGCACGGGCGGCTTTGGAGGTGGAGGAGCCTCGACGTCCACCGTAGTCGTCGAAGTGGCAGTCTGCCCCTTGTCGTCCTGAACATTGCACGTCACCGTGATCGTTCCCGGCTGAGCTCCAGCAGTCGACAGCATCGCTGTATCCCCAGTACCACTGATCGACCCTGCGGAAGACGAATAGCTGTAGGTCAGCGGTCGATTCTGAGGACTCATTCCCGTCGCCGTAATGGTCGAGCTCTCGCCCGGCTTCACAGTCATCGGACTTGCAGTACAACTCAGAGTCGGCGGCTCAAACTGCTTCACCGTGAAGCTCGCCGCGCAGTCGGCGGACTGTCCCGGCTTGTTACCCTCGGTGACATGCCCTGCCACCTTGTAGGTGCCGGGCTGCAGATTCGCCGTATCGATGGTCGCCGAGGACGTGGAGCTGTTGACAGTTAAGCCCTGCCCCATCCAGCTGTACTTGGCCGTCTTCTTCGGATTCAGGTTGCTGGCCGTGCCAGTCACCGTGACTGCGCCACCAGGGTAAACGGTCTCGGGGCTCGCAGAGCAGGAGTACGTAACCGGCGGAGGAGGGACAACGCTGCCCAGATGCCACACCAGACCAGTGCTCAGACGCGCCGTGTTGGAATTGACGCGGCCGCCAACAAATGGCGCCGGGCCATAGTCCGCATGCAGATACTCATAGTCGGCCTGGAAAAGACGCAGCGACAGATGGTGATTGAAGAATGGAAGTCCATAATCCAGACCCCCGCCAACAGTCAGAGCCGGGCCCCATGTGTATGGGTGAGCAGTAAAAGGCTGGGCATTGGGACCGCCAATCCGCGCGGCACCGACAAGTGCATGTGCAAACGGAGTCATTCCGGACATCGGATAACGGCCAATGATGCCCGTCTGGATCGTCGAGATGCCATCGTTCCGGCCATCCGGCGAATTCTCATACTCAATCTGCCCGCCTAGGTAACGGTTGAAGTAGTAGGACACACTGCCAATTGCGCCCTCATTAATCGAGGACAAGCTGTCCGTGTAGGTGCCCCCGGAGGTCAGGTTAGTGGTCACAGTGGCATGAGGAGCCAGATAGGAGTAACCGGTAAAGATATCGACCCGGGACGGGTTCTGCTGCTTGGGTGCAGCTGGCATGGTCGAGTTCGAACTCTGACCGAAAAGTGCCGTAGTGCCCAAAAACGCCACACACGCAACTAGCAGAATTCTATTTATGGAGTTTATCGGACGAAAATTCATGCATCTATCCTCCGCAACAACTAAAGTCGAATGTGAGATGTCGAATAAAAGCGACGCAGTTCCGCGCTCATCTTCCATCGGCCGCAAAGAACTCCACGACCCTGAAAAAACGAGCTACGAACGCTTACGTTAGAGCTATTGAATTGAACTGAGTTGCCTAATCAGTAATGCACCTTTCCGGCAACTAAATTTCACACCTGGGCCTTCAGCTACATGGGTCCCCAAAACCATATAGCTGGTTCCGACTACGCGCTGGACTTGCCCAAAGCAGGATGAGATGAACAAAAGTAAAGGCGCTATGGCAAAGGACCTACGGCAAACGCATACTACTGAAAATTCAGCAGCCGCTTCACCGTGCCACGCTCGTTCTGTATTTTTTCCTGCAGCAGAGTCAGCGCATAAATCAGCTGCTCCGGCCGTGGCGGGCATCCCGGTACATATACATCTACAGGAATTACTTGGTTCACACCCTGCACGAGTGCATAGTTGTTAAACACCCCACCGGAAGTCGCGCATGCGCCCATCGAAATCACCCACTTCGGCTCCGGCATCTGGAAGTACAACCGGCGGATCACAGGCGCCATCTTCTGCGAGACACGACCGGCAATCACCATCAGGTCAGACTGCCGCGGCGATGGCCGGAAAACCTCGGCCCCGAATCGCGCCACGTCGAACCGCGATGCCCCCATCGACATCATCTCGATCGCGCAACACGCCAGGCCGAACGTCATCGGCCAGATCGAGCTCTTCCGCATCCAGTTGATCGCGGAGTCCAGGGTGGTCAGAAACACGCCTTCCGGTTCCTCATAGCCATAGCTGGCCTGCTGAACTTTCAGCTGGTTCTTTGCGCTGCTCTCCAGCGAGCCAAAAAGATATCGATCACGCGCTGTATCGGTCATATTTCTAATATAAAGCCGTCCGGCGCATTCGGGGCTCTGGCCGCCGTTCTTGCCTTTTGTTTTAGACGTCGCGAATTTCTGTTGGTCATTTCCACAAAGTATGTAAAAGTAGCGTCAATAACGGCACGGCCCTGTCCGGCTGCCGCCGGAACTCCAGAATCCAGCACGGCTCACGTGATTGCCGTCGATCCGATTCAAATCAATGCCCATGTGGAGCGTTATGCGACCTCGTACCGTCAAGCTGTCTCTTCTTGGATTTCTTAGCTTTCTTTTTTGCGGGCTTCCCGCTCTCGCTCAATCTTCGGCCTCTGCCACTGCCAACCGGATCGCGCAGTTGCAATCGCAGATCGCAAACGCACAGATGTCCGCCGACAATTCCTGGATGCTCGTCAGCGCCGCACTCGTCCTCATGATGACCGGCCCGGGGCTGGCGCTTTATTACAGCGGCCTCGTCCGCAAGAAGAACGTCCTCGCCACCATGATGCAGAGCTTCGCCATGATGTGCATCGTCACCCTGGTCTGGGGCCTGGTTGGATACAGCCTCGCCTTCAGCTCCGGCACGCCCTTCATAGGCGGCCTCCAGCACGCGTTTCTTATCGGGGTCGGCCTCAGGCCTGACCCAGCCTATGCCGCGACGATCCCGATCCAGACCTACATGGTCTACCAGCTCATGTTCGCCATCATCACCCCGGCGCTCATTACCGGCGCCTTCGCTGAGCGCATGAAGTTCAGCGCCATGGCCGTCTTCCTCACCCTCTGGTCTCTCTTCGTCTACTCGCCCATGGCTCACATGGTCTGGGGTAAGGGCGGATTCCTCAACGCCGCCCTCGGCGGAACCTTCCCCACGCTCGATTTCGCCGGCGGCACCGTCGTGCACATCACCTCCGGCGTCTCGGCCCTCGTCTGTGCTCTCTACCTCGGCAAGCGCATCGGATATCCCAAGGAACCCACCCCACCCCACTCCCTCGTGCTGAGCTTCATCGGCGCCTGCCTCCTCTGGGTCGGCTGGTTCGGCTTCAACGCAGGCAGCGCACTCAACGCCGGACCCCTCGCCACCAGCGCCTTCGTCAATACCCAGTTCGCCACCGCCACCGCCGCGCTCGCATGGGCAGGCGCCGAGTGGATCCACCGCGGCAAACCCACCGTCCTCGGCGGCATCTCCGGTGCCGTCGCCGGCCTCGTCGCCATCACCCCGGCGGCCGGCTTCGTGCAGCCCATGTCTGCATTCGTCATCGGCGCCATCGCCGGAGCCTTCTGCTTCTTCATGGTCACCCGCGTCAAAGCCTGGTTCGGCTATGACGACTCCCTCGATGCTTTCGGCGTTCATGGAGCCGGCGGCACCATCGGCGCTATCCTCACCGGCATCTTCGCTTCCAGCACCATCAACCCGATCTTCAAGAGCGCCGCCGGCGCCACTCTGCCGTCCGGCGTCATCCAGGGCAACTGGCGCCAGCTTCTCAATCAATTTGTCGGCGTCGCCATCGCATGGGGCATCTCTATCGTAGGCACGTTGATTATCCTCAAAGTGGTGGACATGACCATCGGCCTCCGCGTCAGCCCCGAGCACGAGGACGAAGGACTCGACATTACACAGCACGGCGAAGAGGGCTACGACTTTGCGTCGTAGCTTCCCCGCCAACTTCCGAGTATTCTGACTATCGATCCTTACTCTGGACGGAAATATGCAAAAGATTGAAGCCATCATCCAACCCTCCAAGCTCGACGCAGTCAAACAGGCGCTGCTCGAAGCAGGCATCGAAGGCATGACGATCCTCGAAGCGCGCGGCCACGGCCGTCAGAAAGGCCACACCGAGTTTTATCGTGGCCGCGAATACACCGTCGACCTCCTGCCAAAAATCAAAATCGAGACGGTCGTCGCCGACGAATTGCTCGACAAAGCCGTTGACGCCATCCTCTCGGCCGCCCGCACCGGAAAAATCGGTGACGGTAAAATCTTTATTTCAAAGATTGATGAGGCCATCCGGATCCGCAACGACGAGCGCGGTCCGACGGCCATCTAACCCGGCGGGCGTGCTGCTCCGGCGCCCGTTCGTCCTTCCCCCGGTCTCCGGCTGTCGCATTTGCCTATGAATCTTTCTGCCGAATTGCTCACGCAGTGCAGGAATCGTGTCGCCGCCGACCTGGCGTCGCTACGCATCTCCTTCGAGCGCTCAGGAGACGGCTCCGGCCTCGCCCGCCGCCGCGCCCACAGCGTCTCCGCCCGCCTGCGCGAACTCTGGGGAGCGGTCTTCCCCGGCAGCGAATCCTCCTCCATCACCCTCATCGCCACCGGCGGCTTCGGCCGCAATGAACTCTTCCCCTATTCTGATGTCGACGTTCTCTTCCTCATCGAGAACGACAAGGCCGCCGAACACTACCGGGACGCCATCCGCACCTTCACCCAGGCCATGTGGGATATCGGCCTGCGCGCCAGCCCGGCAACGCGCACGCTCAAAGAGTGCGACCGCATCTCCGTCGACAATCTCGAGTTCACCATCGCACTCCTCGAACGCCGCTTCCTCGTCGGCGACGAAGCCCTCTACAGCAAGCTCACCGCCGATATCATGCCCGCTCTCTACCTCCGGGAATGGCAGACCATCGTCCAGAATCTCCTCGAAATGGCGCGTGCCCGCCACGCCAGGTACGGCAACACCATCTTCCATCTCGAACCAAACGTCAAAGAGTGCCCCGGCGGCCTGCGCGACTACCACGTCGCGCAATGGCTCACCCTCCTCAACCGCCTCCACGACGAACGCACCTGGCCGCGCACCTCGCCCAGCTTTTTCTACGGCACCCACACCGATCTCGAATCCGCCTACGATTTCCTCTCCGCCACCCGCTGTTTCCTCCATTACCGCGCCGGCCGCGACGAAAACACCCTCGACTGGCACGGCCAGGACGAAGCCGCCGCCCTCAGCATCGGACTCGAATCCACCGGCACCAGCGACCCCGCCTACTGGATGCGCACCTACTACCGCCAGGCCCGCACCGTCTTCCGCCGCGCCCAACTCCTCATCGATGCCGTCCCGCCGCCCCGCCGTTCCTTCTACAAGGCCCTCCGCCGCAAACGCACTCCCATCGCAGGCACTGATTTCTTCGTCGAAGACGGCCGCATCGACCTCACCGAAGGAGCCACCGTCACCAGCGCCGAAGACATGCTCACGGTCTTCACGCATATCGCCCAGCACGGCCATCGCCTCAGCCAGTACGCCGAAGACCGCATCGCCGAGGCCCTCCCCGTCCTTGCCGTCCAGCTTCCCGAAGGACCCTTCCTCTGGAACGCTCTCCGCGGCATTCTGCTCGGCCCCTCCGCCGCCGACGCCCTGCGCACCATGCACGCCCTCGGCTTGCTCGAGTTGCTCATCCCCGAGTTCCACGGCATCGACTCGCTCGTCATCCGCGACGCCTACCACCGCTACACCGTCGACGAACACACCTTCGTCGTCATCGAAAACATCCACAAGCTCCGCCAACCCCACGAAGACTGGGAAAAACGCCTCGCGACCCTTCTCCCCGAAATCGAACGCCTCGATCTCTTCTTCCTCGCCCTCCTCATGCATGACACCGGCAAGGCCCGCCGCACCGGCAACCACGCCATCCAGAGCGTCCAGTTCTGCGAAGGCCTCTTCTCACGCCTCGAATTCGACAATGAAGAGCGCGAAACCATCCGCAAGCTCATCCGCCTCCATCTCGATATGTCCGCCGCCATGCGCCGCGACATCTTCGACGCGGAAACCATTCGCCGCTTTGCCGACAAAGTCGGCAGCCCCCAGCAGCTCAAAATGCTCGCCCTCATGACCTACGCCGACATCCGCGCCGTCTCTCCCGACGCGCTCACGCCGTGGAAGGCCGAGCAGATCTGGCAGCTCTACATCAGCACCTCCAACGTCCTGGACCGCAGCGTCGACGAAACCCGCTATCACGTCGCCACTGACCCCAGTGTTCTCGAGCGCATCCTCGTTCGCATACCCCAGCAGGCAGATCGACTCCAGTCATTCCTCGAAGGCCTGCCCCAGCGCTATCTCCAGACCCGCCTGCCCGAGCAGGTCGAACGCCACGTCTCCATGTGCGCCGCCATGCGCCAGGACCCCGTCCAGCTCGCCTACCGCACCGTCCGCCACCTGCACGAAATCACGCTGATCACCCACGACCGCCCGCTCCTTTTCGCAGACATGGCCGGAGCACTCGCCTCCTGGGGCATGAACATCGTCAAGGCAGACGCCTTCGCCAACGCCGCCGGCATCATCGTAGACACCTTCCAGTTCACTGACCCCTACCGCACCCTCGAGCTCAACCCCTCTGAAGTCGAGCGCTTCCTCAAAAGCCTCCGCGAGGTCATCGCTCACCAGACGCGGCTCAAGACGCTGATGACCGCCCGCCGTCATCAGCTCAAACGCACGCCCTCCAGGGTCCATGTCGAAACACGCATCTCCTTCGACAACGTCTCCTCCAGTCACAGCACCCTGCTCCAGATCACCACCCAGGACACGCCCGGACTCCTCCGCCAGATCGCCCTCTGCTTCGCCGACGAAGACTGCAACATCGAAGTGGCGCTCATCGACACCGAAGGCGAAATTGCCATCGACGTCTTCTACCTCACTCACAACGGCGCCAAACTTGACGAAGCCAAGCAGTGCACCCTCTCATTGGCCCTCATGGAATCCCTCGCCGAAGAGCCCGCCACCGCCTGACAGCACCTCCCACCGCCGTAACCATGGCAGCGGCTCGCGCTCCTGCACAGGTCGCGGTGCGCACTTTCATCGTCAGGGGAAGGAGCCGGCGTTCCGAAATCACGAATCGCGAATTTCCCACTTGACATCGACGAACAATCCACTACCATTTGGTTGTGAATACTCTGGATACAACATTCGCTGCTTTGTCTGATCCAACCCGGCGGGCGATGATCGAACGGCTCTCCCACGGGCCTGCCTCTGTGCATGGATTGACCGAGCCGTTTGAGCTCTCGCAGCAGATGATTTCAAAACATATCGCCTGCCTGGTGCGGGCAAGGATTGTGATCAAGACGAAGTGCGGACGAGAGAGTATTTGCACCCTCAGGCCGGAGGCGATCAAGGCAGTCAGCGATTGGGCGATCAGTTATCGCCAGTTCTGGGAAGAGAGTTTCGACAAGCTGGAAGTGGTTGTGAATCAAATGAAAAAAGCGGAGATGGAACATGACAAACAGCGCGGTGAATGAGTCAGAGCGGATGGTTGTGACAAGAGTTTTTGATGCCCCACGCGAATTGGTCTGGAAGGCGTGGACAGACCCGGAATACATCACGCAGTGGTGGGGGCCGAAGGGCTTTACTGCGCCCGTTTGCCAGATGGATTTTCGCGTGGGAGGAAAATTCCTCTGCTGCATGAAGGCGCCGGATGGGCAGGAGTTCTGGAATGCGGTCGAATACCACGAGATTGTTCCGCACGAGAAGATCGTTTCCTTGATGTACTTTTCGGACTCGAACGGAAACAGGGTTGATCCTGCGCAGATGGGAATCGAACACGAGGCCATAGAGGGTGCGTACGACGTGACTATCTTTGAGGATCTTGGAAACGGCCGGACGAGACTCACCTTCATTGGAAATGAACCGATGGAGAGCGCGAAAAATAGCGGTCAATTAGAGGGCTGGAACCAGATCCTCGATAAGCTTGCTGCGGTTGTTGAAGGGCTGGCGCAGGCAAAATAAGAAGTTGAAACCTGGATGACCGTCATGCGCGACATAGTGCACGCAAAGCGAACGCAGGTCCATCCCCCGCGCTCGCCCTCTGAGGGCCTGTTAACACTATTAGGGCGAACAGGCCCAGGTCGCCATGACGGGTCATTCTGAGCAAAGCAGCACGCGCCGGCGGCCTGATTTTGCCGAAGAATATGCGGCCCCATCCTTCCAGTCCCCGCCCAGCCACTTCATCCCCGTCTGCAAATCCTCAACACAAGCAGACTTTTCGGGAGTTATCAGCGTCAATGAGTGCGATGGCGATTGGGCGCCAACAAACAACCGATACGCCCACAGTGATCCTCAATCAGAACAGTTAGTAGGTTGCCTCGGTCTCTGGGTGCGGGGGGCCATCGAGAAAGATAGGCCGTTCTATTTGCCGTGAAACAAAGATTGTGTTGCGGCTTTTCAGATCCACCGGGCACTTTACATAGAAAGCGCTGAAAGCATTAAGATTTTCAACCTGCAATTGGGGTGTGACGTCCCAACCGCTCTTGAAGCGAATGCCACGGCGGGACGAACTTCATCTCGTAGCGAGAGACCCAACGCCCTGATGGATTCTGGTTGAACATCGATGGGAAGACCGATTCCGGCGCAATAGAAAACGGGAAGAATTTTCAATCTTCCCGTTTTGATTGATGCGGATGTTCTTAGAGAGCCTGAACGTTCTCAGCCTGCCAGCCCTTGGCGCCTTTGACGACGCTGAACTGGACGGCCTGGCCTTCCTGCAGCGAGCGGAAGCCGTTGCTGGCAATCGCGGAGAAGTGGACGAAGACGTCCTCACCGTTCGGTCTGCTAAGAAATCCAAAGCCCTTGGCATCGTTGAACCATTTCACTGTTCCCTGTTCCATATTTGTAGATCCTTAAATCATTTGAATGTATCGCTGAACTCTAGTGGGATTAATTGCGAGTCAAGCGATGACGCGGAACAGGCAAGGAAACCAAGTCGGATTCGACGATCTGGTTTAGTCTAGCATCCTTTTGTCTGATCTCATGACGATTCGAATGGAAGGCGCGAAAAGAGGGTACACTGGATGTAGTCACGATCTTGCAAGTGGATCGTTCTGCACTTCTCAGCCAGCCCTCGATCGCTCACCAGACCTGCACTGATTCGCAACGACAGGTCTGAGCTCACCGACAGGCGCACCCACCTTGGGTGCATGCATCGAGTCGCGCTTTGGTAGCCAACGCACCACGACCCCGAAATGAGGTATTCATGCGCTCTGATCTGGTTTATTCGGCCGGACGCAGCATCGAGAATCGCTTTCTTCTTGCGACAGTGACCAGCCGGATCGTACGGAAGCTGCACGTTGACTCGACGCGAACCCAGGATACGGCAAGCCGCGCATTGTCTGATATTTCGCAGGGCCTTTATGCGCCGATGAATCTTCCCGAACCGGCTCGCCCTGACTTGATTGAGCCTTTGCTTATTTCTCCGGCACTGTGAGCCGAGGCGGCTGTGCTAATGGGAAGGTCTGGATTTGGTCCTTTCCGCCACTGGCAACTCTCCCCAACGACAGCGAGGTTAAATGCAGGCGAACTCCTATACTCCATATGTTTTGAAAGACATGTACCAGACGATTGATTTGATTGATCGCAAGATTGCTTCCAGCCAGAGCTGGGAGACGTTTGAGTCTCAGGATGCGCGCGAAGCCCACCTGCGCAAGCTCTCCACAAAACGCGCCGCGCTCGTCAAAACGGCTCTTGCGCTCACAAATCTGGGAGTCCACTGCGACCCGAAGTTCCTGCCCCGTTCGTTCGTCCAAGCGGTGCCGGAAGAAACCATTCCCTTGACAAGTAGTTCCGTTGCGATGGAAGCGGAGAAAAAATTCAAAAAACCGGCTAATATCCGGAAGAGAAAGAGCTGACTTTGGCATCACGCAGCAGGGCCACTTTTGTAAAACGGCAAAAAGAGAGTGCTCGCCAGGAAAAACAACAGTCCAAACAGGAGCGCAAGCTCCAGCGCAGGCTGGAAAAGCACGAATCTCCGCTGTCCCCGAAATCCAGTGAATCTGGACGGAGCACGGAAATTGCATCTGATTCTGTAGCGCTTTCCAACACCACAATGAATTCCTCCGGAACAGAAACAATCGAAAGAGAACTCCAATGAAGAAGCTTTACGTGGGCAATCTGTCCTTTGACGCCAGCGAAGATGAACTGCGTCAGATGTTTGAACGGTACGGTAGCGTGGAGAGCGCCAAACTCGCCACTGATCGCGACACTGGACGTACACGCGGCTTCGGCTTTGTGGAAATGGCCAGCGACAGTGATGCACAGGCAGCCATCGAGGCGCTGAATGGCGCCGAAGTGGGCGGTCGTGCGCTGATTGTGAACGAGGCGAGACCGAAGACTTCCGGCTTTGGCGGTGGACACTCCCGCGGCGGTGGCCGCGATGGCGGGCGTCGTTCTGGCGGCGGAGGCCGTGGCGGGTCGCGCTGGTAAACAAACGGCCTTCCCCTACCCAAGCTTCCGACGGAAGGGCTCAGTCCCAACTCCCTCGCCTTCATTACACTTATGGGGCCGGGTGATCCCGTCTGGGCGATACATTCTGAAAAACGGGCTCCCATCCACCCACTCCTCTGTGGTCTTTGCTGCGAGCCGTCTTTGCGCGCAACGCGAAGCCCCCGCCTGCGCGGCCTCCGCCTGCCGGAAATTACCCCCAAATTCGCTAGAATAGAAATAGAGACCAAAATGAAAACGGGGCCAGCCATCCAGCCGGCCCCGTTTCTATTTCCTCTCTCCGGTCAGAATCTCCCATGCTGCGAATAAATCGACCATTTATACGACTTCAATCGTATAGAGCGTATTGCTTCGTAGTATTACCCGCGCCCGCAAAGCATATGATTAAAAAGACTTACAAGACTAATGTCCAGTAACGGCAATAATATACTTGACAAATCAATCGAGATTTACGATACTGGATTCATGAGAGAGCCACGCACACTTCAGGAAGCCAT
>JAJZAL010000377.1 GCA_021799405.1 Acidobacteriota bacterium | reverse complement strand
TCACGTTCTGCTTGACGAACGCTGCCGCGGCTTCTTCGGCCGAGCCGCCAATCTCGCCGATCATAACGATGGCTTCGGTCTGCGGGTCGTCATTGAGCAGGCGCAGCGCGTCGATGTGCGTGGTGCCGATGATCGGATCGCCGCCGATACCGATGGCCGTCGATTGGCCGATGCCGCGCTGCGTCAACTGATGCACGGCTTCATAGGTGAGCGTGCCTGAGCGTGAGACGATGCCCACCGAGCCTTCTTTGTGGATATGGCCGGGCATGATGCCGATCTTGGCCTTGCCGGGCGAGATGACGCCGGGGCAGTTGGGGCCGATGAGCCGCGACTTCGAGGTTTTGAGCCTGGCCCACACCTTCACCATGTCGAGCGTGGGAATACCCTCGGTGATGCAGACGATCAGCGGAATTCCGGCGTCTTCGGCCTCCAGAATCGCGTCCGCCGCGAACGGCGGTGGAACGAAGATCATCGTCGCATTCGCGCCGGTTTTCTCTACGGCATCGGAGACGGTATTGAAGACCGGCCAACCCTCATGCGTCGTGCCGCCTTTGCCAGGCGTGACGCCGCCAACGACATTGGTTCCGTATTCGGCGCAGCCTTTGGCGTGGAAGGTGCCTTCCTTGCCGGTAAGACCCTGAACGATGAGTCGAGTTTCCTTTGTAACCAGTACCGCCATCTTATGCCCTCACTCCTGCCGCTGCGGCGACGACCAATTCTGCTGCTTCCTTCATCGTTGCGCCCACCTGGAAGTTCAAGCCCGACTCCTTGAGAATCTTGCGTCCTTCCTCAACATTGGTGCCTTCAAGCCGAAGCACAATGGGCACTTTCACCTTGAGGTTCTGCGCCGCGGCGACAACGCCTGTAGCCAGCCGGTCCACGCGCAGAATGCCGCCGAAGATGTTGATGAAGATCGCCTTCACGTGCGAGTCGGAGAGCAGGATCTCGAACGCATGCTCGATCTGCTCCTGGGTTGCGCCGCCGCCCACGTCAAGGAAGTTGGCGGGGCTGCCGCCCGCGTACTGGATGATGTCCATGGTCGCCATCGCCAGACCCGCGCCGTTCACCATGCAGGCGATGGAGCCGTCGAGCTTGATGTAGTTGAGCGCGTACTTGCTGGCTTCGACCTCAAGCGGAGCCTCTTCGTCCACATCGCGCAGCGCCTTGATGTCGGCGTGGCGGAAGAGCGCGTTGTCGTCAAAGTTGATCTTGGCGTCGAGGGCGAAGAGCTTGCCGTCCTTGGTGGTGATGAAAGGATTGATTTCGACCAGCGAAGCATCGGTTTCGACGAATGCTTTGTAAAGACTCTGGAAGAACGATACCGCCTGGTTGATCTGTGCGGCTTTAAGACCCAGCGCGAACGCCAGCTTGCGCGCCTGCCATGCGCCGAAGCCGACGGCGGGATCGATGGTCTCCTTGAAGATGGCCTCGGGAGTCTTCGCCGCCACTTCTTCGATCTCCATGCCGCCCGCCTGCGAAGCCATGAAAACCAGCTTGCCGACAGCGCGGTCAAGCACGATGCCGAGATAAAGCTCGCGGTCAATGGCTGCCGTTTCTTCAACAAGCAGCCGCCGCACCTTTTGCCCCTGAGGACCGGTCTGGTGGGTCACCAGTTGCATGCCAAGAATGTTCTTGACGTGCGTTTCCGCCTCTTCGCGCGTGCGGGCCACCTTCACGCCGCCGCCCTTGCCGCGGCCTCCGGCGTGAATCTGCGCCTTCACAACAACCCCCGACGCTCCCTCGGCAAACAATTTGCGGGCCACTGCAGCGGCTTCTTCCGGAGTGTTGGCCACCTCGCCCTTGGGCACAGGAACGCCGTACTTCGCCAGAATTTCTTTTGCCTGATATTCGTGAATTTTCATAGTTGGTAGGAACCGCCCCATCCGCTGCTGTCAAAAGAATTTGGAGCCAGGCAGATCAAATCCAGGCCCGCAAGACTGAGCCAGCGGTACTCCTGAATAGTATCTTGCTGGCCGATGGAGCGGCAAACCAACCGCGCGTGCCGTTACCATGGAAAGATATGGCGTCATTGAAGGAGTTTTTAAAACCGCTGGCCGAAGATGGCGCGGCCCTGACCCGCGAACAGGCGGCGTCCGCCCTCAAGGAGATTCTTTCCGGTGAAGTGCCGGAGGTGGAGACAGCGGCGCTGCTGGCGGTGATGGCCACGCGCGGTGAGCAGGCGCCCGAGCTGGCCGGCTTCGTTGAGGTGATGCGCGCGCGCGTCACGCCGGTTCCCTTGGCCGATGAAGAGCGCGAAGAACTCGTCGATGTGGTCGGCACCGGCGGAGGTGGTCCGCTGACTTTCAACATCTCTTCCGGCGCAGCGCTGGTGGCGGCGGCAGCCGGCGCCAAGGTGGCCAAGCACGGCAACCGCGCCGTTACCTCGCGTTGCGGCTCGGCCGATGTGCTTGAGGCGCTGGGTGTGCCCATCGCCCTGGAACCGGAGTTGGCTGTCGCCTGCCTGCGCGAGACTGGATTTATGTTTCTCTTTGCGCCGCATTATCACCCCGCCATGAAAGCGGTGGGCCCGCTCAGAAAGGCGCTTGGATTTCGCACCATCTTCAACCTCTGCGGCCCGCTCACCAATCCGGCCGGTGCGCGCACCCAGGTCATCGGCGTGCTGGCGCCCAGCAAGGTTCTGCTGGTGGGGCGCACGCTCGCGGAGTTGGGAGCCAGGCGGGCCTTTGTCGTCCACGGAAGTGATGGCATTGATGAGTTGACGACCACCGGCGAGTCTGTCGTTGCCCGCGTGGAGGAAACAGAGGCCGGCGAATTCACCTTGAAGGCGGCCCGCGTCACGCCGGAGATGGCCGGCCTGCCGCGCACCACGCTCGACCATTTCATTGGCGGCGACGTAGAGACCAACACGGCCTTGCTCTACGACGTGCTGACCGGCATCCCCGGCGCGCGGCGTGACATTGTGCTGCTGAATGCCGCCGGAGCATTGGTGGCTGCAGGCGTGGCCGAAGATCTGAAGCAGGGCGTGGCGATGGGTGCCGAGGCCATCGACTCCGGCCAGGCTGCGGCCACACTCGAAAAGCTGCGCCGGTTCAGGGCGAAATACCAAAAGGCGCAGTAATTTCATCTGCAAGCTGACACGCGCGCGATTTTTGGGGACAATCATTCCCATGGTTGGTGCAGCGTCAAGCCTTTTCGTCGAATGTCGAGGCAGGATAGGAGCACTCAGATGAATTACCTCCGCGTTTTCGCAATGCCGGCGGTCTTCGCTACCGCGCTTTCAGTCTCTGCGCAGCAGGCCACGCAGCCGGAGTTGAAGGTCGACTCCAGCAATCGCACACTGACCGTCACGGCCGACGAGAGCGTCAGCGCCGAGCCGGACCTCGCCATTGTGCACATCGGCTTTG
Source organism: Acidobacteriota bacterium (assembly GCA_021799405.1). The sequence continues at coordinate 690 of JAJZAL010000377.1, read as the reverse complement.
AGACGCAGCCCTCCGACCCGCAAACTGCCTACGCCAACGGCGCGCGCATCTCGAATGCGATTATTGGAGCGCTGAAACAGGCCGGTATTGCCGAGACCGACATCCGCAGCGAATCGCAGTATCTGCAGCGCGACTACACCGAACCCAAATCCCACAAGTTCAAGCTGACCCAGCAATGGACGGTACGGACCTCGCCGAAGCGCGCCGCGGAGATTCTGGATGATGCCGTAACCGCGGGCGCAAACAGCAGCGGAGCCATCGACTGGACTGTGAAGGACGAGAGCGCCCTTGAAGAACAGGCGCTCGCGAAGGCCGCTACGCGCGCCAAGAGAAATGCCGCGGTGTTGGCTAAGGCCATGGGCGTGCAGTTGGGTGCGCTAATCTACGCCAGCAACCAGCTTTCCCGGCCAGCGTTCCCAAGGCCGATGGAAATGCGCGCACTTGCCATGGCTCGTCCGGGCGAGCCGTCGCCGCCGTTAGCCATCGAACCTCAGAAGGTAACGCGTTCGGCCAGCGTCTACGCGGTCTATGCCGTTGATTAGCAACCGGACCTGCGCCTTATTGGCAGCGGAACAGCGGTGCGGGATATGCGCCCATCCGCCGGCACAGATTGCCTGAATCAATCCCGTCCGCCATTCATCTATAGAGTAGTTGTTTGAACGACTATTTATTTGGGCGAACAAGATTCCG
>JAJZAL010000376.1 GCA_021799405.1 Acidobacteriota bacterium | reverse complement strand
GAGGATGGTGGTCCTCGTCGGGAACCGGGTCAGCGCCCAGCACTATGCCGGTGAAGCGGCGCATTGACGCGCGGTCGGAAAGGGCGTCTTCCATGGAGGGATCCGGGAGGCTAAACCACTGCTGCATGAAGTAGATCCTGAGCATCTTTTCAAGCCCGATGGGCGGGCGGCCGTTTCCACCCGTCGGATAATAGGGCTCAACCTCACCGGTTAGCTCTCTCTAGGGAACGATCTGGTTCATCTGGCCGAGGAATATCTCTTTCTTTGTCTGCTTTTTCTTGCCTTCGTAAGCCAGAGTGGCGAAACTGGGCTGCTTCAAGGAGACCTCCCTGGTTGACTTTCCGCTATTCTATCATAGAATTGCTGACGGAGGGTTAATCAGAGGTTCCTTAAGTTAATGGAAGCAGTGGTCGGACGCGAGAACATCATGGACTCGTGTCACTGCAAGATCAACTAATGCGACTCCAATGTACAATGTGAACCGCCGTGTACGGAACCGTACGCACGGTGGTGTGGGAGGACTGGGGGCGTAAGCCCCCTCCTACCCGATTCGAATTCATGACACCCGGCTAGACTCGAACTTGGAACATTCGATTCATTTCTTCCTTTTGCCGGAAACGAATCCGATGTGTGTTTCTTCTTTGGTTGGGCGGCGCCAATTATTCACGGGTTGCGTCAAATACTGTTTTTGAATTGCGTATCGTCTTTCATTGAACCCATGTACTTCTTTCTCTATATGTGACACGATTAGAGCATGAAGTGGCCACGACTGTCATTGATTCTCATCCTCTTGCTGCTATTAATCTTGGTGGCAAGTACTGATTGCGGTTCGGGCAGAAAGGAAGGCAACGGTCTGGGCAGAAAGGATAGCTACGGCCCGGCCCTGAGCGGCAACGGTCGCTACGTCGCTTTTGTTTCTTACGACCCCGCTCTTCGGGATCTCTTAAAGATCGACTGTCCCGAGGAGCTGTGCTGGCAGGTCTATGTCAGGGATGTGCAAACTGGCGACATCACTTTGGCGTCGTCAGATAGCGAGGGTAAGCCTGCCAGGACGGCGGGCGCTGTCGTCGACCCACACGGGTACCCGTACGGCGGCGGCACATCATCTCCCTTCGGAAAAGGGCCAACACAGGTTTCCATCTCTGATGACGGCCGCTATGTCGTCTTTTCTTCGTATGCTTTGAATTCAAGCGGCGAGGCTGCGCTTTTCCGTAAGGATATGCAGAGCGGTGAACTGTCGTCAGTGTCGGCGCCTCCTGCCGCGCCGCAGAATCTGGCCACATTTTTCTTGCCGGCGATGTCTGGAGATGGCCGCTTCATCGCCTACTGGACTTATTCGCCAGCTCTCTTCCAGGGCGGCGAGGGCGCGAAGCTTTATGTTCGTGATATGACGGCTGCGCAATCAGAGGTCATCCCTCTTGATGGTTTGCCGGGCGGCAAGGATGTTGGTTTGCCAGATACCCCTAACGCTGTGACGATATCTGATGACGGCCGCTTCGTCGCCTTCGCGGCCAGTCTCAGTGGCAGTAGCGGATTGCAATCTGAAGGACAACGTGTTGACGTCACGCCATCCGGTATCGCAACCAGTCCCATCACCGGCAGCGGATTGCAACCAGGCATCTTCATGACGGACCGGCAAACGGGAGAACTTCGTGCGATCTCGACAAGTTCCAGCGGAGAAAATGCCAATGGCCCATCATATTCAGCCTCAATATCAGGCGACGGCCGGTTCGCGGTTTTTGGATCGGGCGCTTCAAATCTGGTTTCCGAACCGACTTGTGTTAAAATTACCGCCTCCTGTTCGAACGTGTATCTTAAAAATCTGCAAAGCGGTGAAACGAAGCTGCTCTCCAAAAATGAATCCGGGGCCGCAATGAATAACGCCGGCAGCCCTGTCATCTCAAAAGACGGAGGAGCCGTGGCTTTTGTCACTCTCAAGGCGATTCCCCCAACTTCACTTACCGAGCCGACGACCTCGACTCCGCCTGTACAGGAGACCATCTATCGTATCAATCTGAAAAGTGGGGACATGATCCCGGTGACACCAGAGTTGCGGGATGGTCAAAAAGAAACTGGCGTCACAAGTGTGCCTAAGTACAACCTCAGGGGTCCGGTAACGAGAGATGGTGCGGGCCAGGTCCTGCGGGTCAGCTCGGCTCTGGCCGGCTACCACGGTATAAGCATCTCCGCAGACGGCCGATTTGTCGCGTTCCCCGCTCTATCGAGCTGGCTGGGCATGGAGGATCGGATGTGCACATTCCGGATATCCCGGAAGAGGGAAGTGCCCCATTGGTTGGATACCTCGCCCCCTGATCCATGTATTGAAATCTTTTTGAAAGATGTCACGAACGGGGAACTGTCCCGCTTGTCATCATCCTCTTGATAAAATATAAATTGTTAGCAATGTAAGCCTTAAGCAGAAATCTTCTTCACAGATCCTGAAAGCAAAATAGAGAAGTTCAAATCACGTACGACCGCCCCCACCAATTCGCCTTCCAGCATGGCCTGGAATAACGTAACGTGCTGCTACAGGTCGTTGCCCGAATAGGAAAGGTTGAAGCTCTTGTTGATCAGCGGGAAATCCGGCACCATGTTCTCCTGCCCCGCATAACCCAGCGCTGTCCAGTTCAGGAACGAGGGATCGCGTACGTCGACCCGGCTGATCGCGCCATGGGAGTCCGTAGCCACCAGGTAGACGATGGCGCCGCGCCAACCCTCCACGACGCCGGCCGCAAATGAGTTTTTACGAAATGCCGGCGCCAGGGGAGACGCATCCGCACAGGGTTTGTCCTGCGCTTTCTCGTCCCCTACCAGAAAGTCAAGAGCTTTCCGAAGCAGCTCAGCCGACTGATGTACCTCCCTGATGCGGACCCGGAAGCGGGCGAAAACATCGCCCTGCTTCTCCGTAACCGCGTTGACCTTGAGCTTCCGGTAGGCCGCATATGGATGATCGGCTCTCGCATCGGCGCCCAGTCCTACCGCCTTGGCGGCGATGCCACGCACACCGTGGTCGCGGGCGATGGCAGGCGAGAGGATACCAGCATTTTTCAGTCTGCTCATCAATGAGCCACTTTGTTCGGCCACTGTCATGACTTCGCTGAAGTCTGTTTCAAGGGGGGCGATAGCGGCGCGCGCGTCCCGGATGCTCTCGGCCGCCGGATTGATGCCGCTGCCACCCGGCCATGCAGCTCCCCGCAGGAAACGGCTGCCGGTCAGCGCCTCGTTCATCCGCATGACGGTTTCACGCAGCCGGCCACAGGCCGCTCCGCCAAAGTTATAGCCGGCGTCGGTCATGATGGCCCCGATGTCGCCCAGATGGTTTGCCAGGCGCTCCAGCTCACAGAATACCACCCGCAGGTAGTCAACCCGCTCCGGGACCGTGGCGCCGCATAGATCCTCCAGCGCCAGGCAGAAAGCCAGGGCGTGGCTGAAGGAGCTGTCACCAGAGATTCGCTCGGCCAGTTTCAGTTTGTCGGGCAACGCCAGCGTCTCGAACAGCTTCTCGCTGCCTTTGTGCGAGTAGCCGAGCCGTGGTTCCAGCAACAGGATCTCCTCGCCGGCGACGCTGAAGCGAAAATGCCCCGGCTCGATTATCCCGGCGTGAACCGGGCCGACCGGGATCTCATATATGCCCTCACCGCCGAGCTTGCGGAACTGGAAGACGCCGCGCGCCTCGGCCGGCCTGGTGTTCCAATCGAAATCCTTTCGCAGGGGGAAGATGCCCTTGGGCCAGTTTTCATGCAGGATCAGCGGCCGCGGATTCGGGTGGCCCCGCGGTTCCAGCCCGAAAAAGGACTTGATCTTGCGCTCATAGATCGATGCTTCGTGGAGCTTGGGGGTCAGTGACGGAAATGCGGCCTCCACCAAAATATACGGCGCCAGAAACGCCTCTTCATCGGGGAGGCCAAAAATATACATGATTCTGAAAAACCCGGACCCATGCCGCTCATCAAACGCAGTGATTATTTTCAGCGGCAGCTGGTGCTGACGGTAAAGTCCATCACAAAGCTCAACAATTTCGTCTTCGGACACCTGAAAGGCCAGCAACCGCCCGTGCATCTCCACCTTACCGGCTTCAGTTGCGTATTTCCTTGCGAGACTT
>JAJZAL010000086.1 GCA_021799405.1 Acidobacteriota bacterium | reverse complement strand
CAGCTGTCAGCGGTCAGTTATCAGTGGTCAGGGGTCAACGGTTGGCGGGCTGGGAGATATACGAGAGACCAGCCGCGCGCTTGGCACGCACCCGTAAGTCCCGCTTGCATCGGCAGGAATACGAACATCCCTGATCTCTGAGCCCTGTCCCCTGCTTTTCTTCAGCTGAACAGGTCCTTCATCTTTTCGAGCAGGCTGGGCGATGTAGGCTTGTTCTCCACCGTGATTGACTCAGCCAGTTGCGCCACGAGATCGCGCTGCGCCCGGCTCAGCTTCCTGGGAATCTGCACGACAACCCTTACCAGCAGATCGCCGGTCCCTTTCTCATTGAGAAACGGGACGCCGCGGCCGCGGATGCGGAACTCCTTGCCGCTCTGCGTACCCTCGGGAATCTTCAGGCTGACGGGGCCATCGATGCCCGGAATCTCGATCTCAGCGCCAAGCGCGGCCTGGGGAAAGCTGATGGGGACGACACAGCGCAGGTTATAGCCGTCGCGCTCGAAGAAGTCGTGGGAGCGAACCGAGAGCACGACATACAAGTCGCCCTTGGCGCCGCCGAAGCGTCCGGAGTCGCCTTCCGCCGAATACCGGATGCGCGTGCCATCCTCGACGCCGGGCGGTACTTTTACATTGAGCTTGATCTCTTTTGATACCCGCGTCTCGCCACGGCAGGTCTGGCAGGGATCAGTGATCACCGAGCCGGCGCCGCCGCACGCGCCACAGGTGCGGGCCACGGAGAAAAAGCCCTGTTGGTAGCGGATCTGTCCGCGGCCGTGGCATTGGCTGCATGTGGTTGGACCCTGTCCGGAAGCGGTGCCGCGTCCCTGGCAGGTAGCGCAGGTTTCCAGCCGGCGCAGCTTTACCTCGGTCTCGGTGCCGAAGATGGCATCCTCAAAATCGATGGTCAGGTCGAAGCGCAGGTCGTCTCCGCGCTGCTGGCGGCTGGCGCGCTGCGAGGCCCCACCCATGTTGAACATCTCCCCAAAAAGATCGCCGAAGATGTCGCCTATATCGATGCCGCCGCCAAACGGTCCGGCGCCAAAGCCCTGGCCGCCCAGGCCGGCGTGGCCGTAACGGTCGTAGGCGGCGCGCTTGTCCGCGTCGCTCAGCACCTGGTAGGCTTCGCTGGCCTGCTTGAATTTTTCCTCGGCCGCGTGGTCGCCAGGGTTGCGGTCAGGATGAAATTTGAGGGCCTGCTTGCGATAGGCGCTCTTCAACTCCTGATCCGTGGCGTCGCGAGAGACGCCCAAAACCTCGTAGTAATCTGCTTTGCTCACTCTAACTTCCAACTCCTGGCTTCTGGCTTCTGGCTTTCAGCCCGTCCTTCATACTCTGAATGCTTCGGCGCGCTTAAGCTCATAGCTGGCAGCTAGAAGCTGGACGCTCCCGGAGCCTCCTATTCGCTCGTCTGCTTTGGGTTGTGCACAATGCGCACCAATGCCGGGCGCAGAAGCCGGTCGCGCAACCGGTAGCCGCGGCGGATTTCTTCAGCCACGTGCTGATCGGGTAGATCATCGCGCTCAATCGAGCCGAGCGCTTCATGCACGCGCGGATCAAACGGCTCGCCCTCCGTGGGTACCGGCTGGACCTGCATCTGACGCAGAACATCCTCCATCTGTTTGACGATCAACTCTACACCCGAGCGCAACTGCTCTACCGACCCGGTTGCCTTGAGCGCCAACTGAAAGTGGTCCAGCACTGGTAGAAACTGCTCGACAACGTTTCCCACGGCATAGTCGCGAAACTCCTGCCGTTCCCGCTCCGTGCGCTTGCGCGCGTTGTCAAACTCCGCCTGCAGACGGGCCAGGCGGTCGAGCAACTGATCGCGCTCGGCCTTCAATTTGTCGTATTCCTCACGGCTCACCGGCTCCGCCGCCCGGGCAGGAGTTTCCTCCACGGCGGCTGCGGGAGCCTCCACCTCGTTCATCTCCGGAGCTGGCAACTCCGCGGCTGGATCGATTCCAGGTTCTTGCACAAGCTCTGCCGCCGCTCCGCAGGGCGCTGTCTCCACGGCTTCCAACTCGTTCAATTCCTTCTCCTGTTTTGGCATAGTTCTACGCATACTCTGCGAACACCCCCGCGAGAAAAACTGCGCTTTACTTTTATGATATTTCCTGCGGCGTATCTCCGCTCGTTCAAGGGGTAACGACACCGCCGGGCTGCGCCGGCGCCGAAGCAGCAGGCGACTCAAGAATGCGCTCGGAAAGACGCGCGATGTAGCTCACCGCCTGAATCATCTCCTGGTATTGGATGCGGGTGGGTGCGATAACGGCGACTGTGCCCAGGTTGGCGCTGCCCAGACGCGCCGGTGCGCCAATCAGCACCAGGTCCTGCATAGCTGGAGAAGCCTCGTCAAGTCCAACCACCACGCGCACTTCCTGCTGGCGTCCGTCCACGTATGCATTCAGCAATTCGACCAGCCGCTGCTTGGCTTCAAGCGCAATCAGCATCTGGCGGAGATGCTCGCGGTCCAGCTCGGTATTGATGAGATTTGCCATTCCGTCGACAAAGATGGCTTGCTCGGGCTCGCCCCCGGCCAGCGCCCCTTTCCGGCAAAGCTCCTCCACCGATGCCAGAAGCTGCTGGTAGGCCTCGCGTTCAGCCTCGACGCGCCGCTCCACCTCGGCGCGAATCCGCTCGATGGGCCAGCCGCGGAAATTCTCGTTCAGATACCGCGCCGCCGTTTCCAGTTCCAGATGTGTCATCTCCCGGTCCAGCGTGAGGGCGCGGTCCTGCACGGCACCCGCCTGCGTCACCAGCACGGCCAGCACCCTGCCCGTGGAGAGACGCGAAAAATGAATGTGTTCCAGAACCTGGCCGACGGTGGAACTGGCCAGCGCCACCCCCAGTCCGCTGGAAATGAGCGCCAGCACATGCGAAGTCCGCTCCAGATACTCGTGGGAACTGGCCACGCCCGTGTAGCTCTGCTCGATCTGTCCGCGCCGGGCATCGCTGAGCTGGGATGGACCAGGCCGAATCGTACTGGCCGTCTGTGCCCCGGCCGCCTGGCGGCTCGGTTGTGTGATCTGCTCCACGTAGTAGCGGAAAGCCGCAGCCGTCGGCGCCCGGCCGGCTGAAGTGTGCGGTTGCTCGAGCAATCCGGCTTCGCCCAGCGATGCCATGACGTTCCGGATCGTGGCTGAACTGAGCCCTTCCCGATTTGCAAAGAAATGCGCGACCGCCTGCGACGCTACCGGTTCGCCGGTGGCTATATACAGCTCTACAACTGCCATCAGCACCAGACGCTCTCGCGGACTGATGCGCGCATCAGGCATCTTCTTTGCTCTCCGTCCTGGCCTCGGCGTGGCTGGAAGGAATGCTCCCGGCCGCGCCGGACCTTGCCAGTAATCCTCTAACCGCTTATCTTTCTAGCGTTTATAAAGTAAAAATGAACAGAGATCCCGTTTCAATTCTAGAAAGGGCTATCAGTGGTGTCAAGGCGCGGACACCGTTTGCGGATCGTCGTAATATCCGGTATTGGTGCGAACTGTAACCTTCGGCTTGTCAACCTTCAACTTCAGCGCGTGATACTCATTGGGCCGGCGTGCGTGAGGCGGTTGAAATGAAATCGAATAGTAGCTGTTGGCATCCTGGATGCAACTGTCGATCCCGCCGGTCACATCATTGGTCGGGAATACGATGAGCCCACCGCTCTGCGTGGCAAGGACCTTCAGCGCGAGGTTGTCGGCAGTGGCCTGGTAAGGAGATCGCAACCCCTTGAGGTAATTCTGATAGAAATACGTGTGAGCGTCCGGCTCCCCATAGGCGACGCTGTCAACCGCAACTTGATCTTCGCGCATCCTGGCGGAGAGCGAGACGATCAGGTTGAAGAGTGACCTTTGATCTTTCGCCGAAGGCTGGTCCCATTCAGGACTGGTGAGCATAGGCCATCCCGGCCCCAGCCAGACCAGCATTTTCCTGCCGGGTACTCTTTCCAGATCGTGGACGACAGCCAAGAACAGTTCAAGAGAAATCTGATAGCGATCATCCTGGCCGTAGTCTCCCGCCCGCAACGTAATATCCCGGAGCCTGCTATCGGCTTTATCGAGCGTGGCGGCAAGCGCATTCCCGTCATACGAAGGCTGAGCGAGAACCTTGACCCCCGTGTCGGTCAAATACAGCAGGGAAACAGGGTACGTGAGATGCCCGCCGTTCTGGCGCAGGAAACTGGATACCTGCTGCCGTATATAGGCAATATGGCGGAACTGGATATTCACGGTATCAAACACAATCGCGAACGACACCGGAGGCGGGGGCTGATTCATGACCGCGTTGTAGGCATGAAAAGAGAGAACTGGCATGGGCTTCCCGTTGTCGAGGACGGTGAAATCCTTCGCGGTAAGCCCACGCACCGGCATTCCCTTCCCATCGGTAACAATAACATCAAGGTGAATGCGCCCGTCGCTGGAGGCGGTAACTGCTTCCGCACGCGGAATTTGCCTCTTTATGGCTGGGGCGTGCGGCGACTGCGCAGAGGTCTTCCCTTGCTGCGACTGAGCGCTACTGGGAGCAGCGGACGGCTGCGCATATGCGAACAAAGGCAGAAATACAATCCACGCTACACTGCTGTGGAGCAGGCCGTTCAAGAGTCTCTTCATGGAATTCAATCCTCCGAATCGGTGTCAAAGACATGGCAGGAAGCGTATTCTACACTTCCGATGAGGGGAGCCTGGAAAGCGGCGCTGCGACACCATGCACTTTCGCGTCTTGCCGCCAGTGTGGAATTCGGGCTCGTGCGGGTCTTACAATTAACCCTTACGTACTGTGAGCATAGACGCTGTTTTCCGGGTTCCCGGTTGTTCATCAAGTTTTTTTGGAGGCAATATGAAGTTCTGGCGCAGTGTCAATTTCACCCTATGCCTGGCGCTTGCCTGCGCGTTGTCCCTCTCCCTGCCGGCGCACGGAGCCAAGCAACCTGACAAAGCCAAGCAAGCCAACAATTTAACCAAGCACGCGCGCAAGATAGAGAGGAAGCTCGGCCACTATAAGCCCGGAACCCCAATCCACCTGGTGATGGGCGACGGCTCTGACCGCTATGGCACGCTTGGAAAGCTATCCCCCACCTCATTCTCGTTTACCGACGGAGACAGCAATGCCGTGGAAACGGTCCAATACAGTGATGTGGACAGCGCCCAGAAGGGTTCAGCCCCGATCGGGGAAGGCTCTGTACACCACCATCACCATTTACCGTTTTAGCGTCTGAAGGCGATTTTCCCGCTCCGTGCAGAAGCGCCCTCGCTGCAACTGCTTTGGGTGACCTGCCCATCGTGAATGCGGGACAGAATCGGCAGAACCCTGGAAGTTGCCGCTCATTTGGTTTCGTTGAGCGCCCGTTGGATGGTGCTGTCGAGGTCCGACATATCCGTCGAAACCTCCATATACGGCGATCCCTTGCTCTGGGACGTGACGATCCAGACTGTAGGCGTGTGGTTCACTCCGGTACGCACGCCGAGAGCATAGTCGGCTCTGACGGCATCAGCCAGTTTGCCCTGCGGATCGACGTCAAAGGGCAGGGTTAAGCCGTGGCTCTGGGCAAACTTCCGCGTAAAGTCTCTCAAAACACCCAGGTTATAGATATTCGGCTGGTTGGCGAAGACCGCATCCCGATAGTCGTCGCCGATCTTCTTGGAATGCGTGTCGAACCAGCGGGCATAGACGGCTGCCTGAAAGCTCCATGCGTGGTAGCGAATGGGAAAATCGTGGCGGATCCACGGAATGTGGTACTTTTCCGCAGCCGCCTTGATGATGGGATTATCGTGGCCACAGGTGGGGCACTCCATGTCCGCGAATTCAACGATGGCGACGCGCGCGCCCGGCGGCGGCTTCAGGCAGGAGGCGTCCAGCACCTGCGTAGCCGGCACGGAGCCGAATTGAGCGTGGCAAACAAGGGCAAAGGCCGCAAGCGCGGCCACTCCACACAGAAGACGCAGGCTGCGGAAATATCGGCTGAGAAAGGCCATAGAAGACGTACATCCCCCTTCCTGATTGTAATGCGCCGGACCCGGCTCTCCGGCTTGGTGGCGGCCACCGGCGCTGCTTCCACCCGCGCCATCTGCCGCCCCGGGCTGGTAGATTTTAAGGAGGGGTGTATCGAAATTTTCCCCTGCCGAGGCCATTTTTCCCTGTTCCGGATTTCAGGAAAGTACTATGTTTCACACTACAGAAGACATCCGCATCAAATGGACGAAGGTTGTTCTGCCGCCCGTTTTTCTTGAAGAAGAAAGGCCGGTCAACGAAGCCGCCTCCAACACCATCTTCAACACCCGCAAAGAGATCTCCGCGATCCTGAACGGGCGCGACTCGCGACTTCTGGTACTTGCCGGCCCCTGTTCGATTCACGACACCAAGGCGGCGCGCGAATACGCTGCGCTGCTCAGGGGCGCAATTGAGGAGTTTGCCGGCGAGCTGCGCATCGTGATGCGCGTGTACTTCGAGAAGCCGCGCACCACCATCGGCTGGAAGGGCCTGATCAACGACCCCCACCTCGATCAGTCCTTCAAGATCAACGACGGGCTGCGCATGGCGCGCCACCTGCTGCTGGACCTGGCCGAGATGGGCGTACCCACGGGCACCGAGTTTCTCGACATGATCTCGCCCCAGTACATTGCCGGACTGGTAAGCTGGGGAGCCATTGGAGCACGCACCACAGAAAGCCAGGTGCATCGCCAGTTGGTCTCCGGAGTCTCGTGCCCGGTGGGCTTCAAAAACGGGACCTCGGGAGACGTGCAGATCGCTATCGACGCCATTCTTTCGGCGGCGCACTCGCATACGTTTCTGGGCCACACCAAGCATGGGCAATCGGCCATCTTCGTCACCACCGGGAATCCCGACTGCCACATCATCCTGCGCGGCGGCCGCAAGACGGTGAACTACACCGCCGATTGCGTGGCCGACACGGCGGCGCGCATGGAGAAGGCCGGCATCGAGCCACGCATCATGATCGACTTCAGCCACGCCAACTCCAACAAGGACTACCGGCGGCAGGCGCTCGTCTGCCATGACGTAGCCGGGCAGATTGCGGCTGGAGACAAGCGCATTCTCGGCGCAATGATTGAGAGCAACCTTGTGGCCGGAGCGCAGAAGCTCGTCAAGGGCAAGCCGCTGGTCTATGGGCAGAGCATCACCGACGGCTGCATCGACTGGACGGAGACACACGAACTGCTCAAAGAATTGGCTGGCGCCGTTCGGTCCAGACAAAGGGAGTAGTTTCCCAATTCAGAAAGTAGGTTTCCCCGCTTCCCTTCCGCCAGGGCGGGTGGGAAGCGGGAAGACTTATCATGCCCTCAAGCGTGTCCCATCACCACCGTATGCGGGCTCATGGGAATGGGATGCGCGGTGATGCCATTGAAGCCTGCTTCGCTGTACATCGCCGTCAGCGCGCTCAGCGGGTAGGCATCGCCGGCGGGGGTCGAGGTCAGCATGGTCAGAGCGAAGGCCGCGGGCATCGGCGGGGAGACGCGATCTTCATTGGGCACAAACTCCAGCGTGGCCACGCGCCCACCGGGCTGCAATGCAGAACGGACCTTCTTGAGCAGGCCGACGCAGGTGGGTTGATCGAAGTGGTGCAGGAAGTTGGTGAGCAGCACGGCGTCATACGGCCCGCCAAACTCCACATCGAAGGCGCTGCCCGGCAGCATGTTGTAGCGGTCGTGCACGCCTGCTTTGCGTGCGTTGTCCAGCGCCACGCGCAGCACCGGCGCCCAGTCAAGTCCGGTAACGTGCGCCTGCGGATTCTGCTTGGCGATTTCGATACCAAAGAGGCCATGGCCGGCAGCGATATCGAGCACGCGCATGGGACCGTTGTGCCCGTCGAGCACGACCGCGCCCAGCGGGCCTGCCATTGGCGCCATCATCGGCGCCATGGTTTCAGCAAACTGCACCCAGATGGGATTTTCCGGCTCGACACTGCCGTCTCCGGGCATACTGGTGCGGCCCGTGCGCACAATCTCAGCCAGTTGGTTGTAGGGTTCATGCATGGCCGGGTTGGCGAGAAACTGCGCGATCGATGCCAGGCACGACGGAGAGCGCGGATCAAGGAAGGCAGCGCTTGCCGCCGTATGCCGGTAACGCCCATCCTCTTTCGCCAGGACGCCGTTGATGGTGAGGAAATCGCAAAGGATGCGAATTCCGCGTTCCGAGGCCGAGCAGTGGCGGGCGATAGAGCTTACATCGCCGGGGCCATCGCCCACGGCCCGGAAGATATCGAGATCAATTGCAGCTTTCAAAGCTGCCGTGCGCTGATGCGCTTGCAGCATTTCGAAAACCACGGCTGGAGTCAGGGGTCCCTCAGAGTGATTCCCGGGGTTCATAGTCAACCTCCTCATTGCGGGGCTGGGGTATTGAATTTGGGGGGAAATCCCCGGCCGGGTCTTTCGAGTGTATCCGGGCCGAGGTAGTCCATGCAACGCATTCGCACATGCCTTTCCCGCGGCCGCACCGGCGGGCTTGTATGATGATTGCCAGCGCGGGACGAGGCGCGCAGCATGTCAGGCCCCACCCTCTTCATCTCGGCAGGCGAGGCCAGCGGCGAGCACTACGGCGCGCTGCTGACAACGGCGATCCGGAAGCGGCTGGCCGCGAGCGAGCAAACCGCGCAGTTTTTTGGCATGGGCGGAGCGCGCATGGAGGCGGCTGGCCTCGATCGGGTGGTGCGCGCCGAGGATGTAGCGGTGATGGGACTGACCGAGGTCGTCCGGCATCTGCCGCGCATCTATGGCGAATACCGCAAGCTCAAGCGGGCGATCCGCGAGCGGCGGCCGGATGTGGCCGTGCTCATTGACTTCCCGGAGATCCATTTCCGGCTGGCCAGGGAATTCGACCAGATGCATGTCCCCGTGATCTACTTTGTCAGCCCGCAACTGTGGGCCTGGAAGAAACATCGCATCCGGCTGGTGCAGAAATACGTCCGCCGAATGCTGGTGATCTTTCCCTTTGAGGAGCCGTTCTATCGCGAGCATGGCGTGGAGGCGGAGTTTGTGGGGCACCCGCTGGCGGAGCTGCCGCCACCGGCGATCAGCCGCCAGCAATTCGCGGCGGAAAATGGCCTGAACCCCGCGAAGACATGGATCGGGCTGCTGCCGGGAAGCCGTCCCAGAGAGATTCGCGACCACCTGCCGGTGATGCTGGAGGCGGCGCGCTGCCTGGCGATGCCGGGCCGGTCCGGGCGAGAAGCGAGCACGGAGTTCGAGTTTCTGACGCCTTTGGCTCCGACCCTGAGCCAGGCGCAGCGGTCCGACGTGCTGGCGCTGGTGAAGGAGCACGGCGGTGGAGTAACGGTGAGGCTTGTGGACGATGCCCGCGCCGTTCTGCTGCACGCCCGCGCCTCGGTGGTAGCCAGCGGCACAGCCACGGTGGAGGCGGCGCTGATCGGCAATCCTTTCGTGGTCGTCTACCGGGTTTCGCCCCTGACCTACGCCATTGCCCGGCGAACGGTAAAGGTACCGCATGTGGCCATGGCGAACCTGATTGCCGGGAAGCGGATCGTGCCCGAATTGATTCAAAAGGACTTCACGGCCGCAAATATCGTCCAACAGATCGAGAGGCTGCTACCGGACGGCGCACCTCGGCAGTCCATGATGCAGGAGTTGGCAGAGATTCGGAATGCACTGACCGTCCGGGCACGGGAGCGCGGAGATAAGACTCCGGGCGCCGTGGAGCGGGTGGCAGAGATTGTAGTAGCGGAGATAGGTGAACGGGCCAGGGCAGCAACCCAACCCGCCGCGCTCTCCTGAACGAGGTAGATGAGCAACTGCCATGAGAACGGCGGCAATGCGATGATAAGTGCTATGTGGAGCAACAGGCGGGACTTGCGGAAGAGATGGGAACTGGGCACCTTGGTTGGCACGTTGGGGATCCTGGCGGTAGCGCTCATGCCGGTGCCTCCGCTGCGGGCACAGATGCAGGCGCGTCCGGCACTTACCATCACCGGCTATACAATTAACGCCGAACTGGATCCATCGACCCACCACCTTTCGGCCACGACGGTAGTTACCTTCACCGCTCCGTCCAACCTGGAGGTTGCCACCTTTGGATTCCATCCCGCGTTGAAGATCACCAAGATCACCGATGACAGCGGGAAGTTGCTGGATGGCGAGCGCACGGCGGACGGCAGCATCCGCGTGGTGCCCTCCGCGCCCTTTGTCGAAGGACAACCGGTGCACTGGACCTTCGTGTATGACGGCATCATCACCGGAAATGAAGATGGGCCAGTCGAAGGCCTGAAGCTTGCAGCCATTCAGGAGCCAATCAGCTACCTGTTGTATCCTGCGCGGTGGTTTCCCATGGTCGGCTACTTGACCGGCCGCTTCACGGCGAAGATGCAGATTAGCGTGCCGCAGGGAATACAGGTAATTGCCAGCGGCAGCCAGGGCGCTCCGCAGCCCGTCACGCTCTCGAACGGGAAACCGGGCGAGCAGTTCAACTTTGATTGGAACAAGCCAGACTTTCCGGGAACGGTCATTGCAGGCCGCTTCGACAATCCGATTTCGGCGGAAGCTGGAAATATCAAGATCTACCTGACAGCAAGCCATCAAAAGTCGGGCAGCGAGCTGGCGCAGACTGCGGCCAAGGAGTTCGACTTTTTCACCAACAGCTTCGGGATGCCGGTGACGAGCCGCCTGAACGTGGTGGAGCTGCCGGATGATACGCTGCCGGCGGCATGGGGACCTGAACTGGCGGCCATGCAGGGATCGCGCGTGGGTGACAAGTCGGGCATTCGCCTGCTGGCCAACACGATCGCGCACCAGTGGTGGGGTTGCGAGGTAAGCCCCCGAACTCTGAACGATGCCTGGATCACCAACGGCATGTCACGCTATGGCGAGCTGATGTTTCTGGAAGACCAGAGCGGCCGAAACGCGCTGGACGCAGCTCTGACGGACGTCTCTGCCGGCGCGCTGGCTTACGATACGATTCCGCTCTCGAGCGCCGGGCGGCTGAGCCCGTTCTCGCCGCAGTTTCAGTCCATGACGCTTGAAAAGGGCGCGATGATCTTCCACATGCTGCGCGGGGAGGTCGGCGACAAAACCTTTCTGGCTACGCTCAAGGGCATTCTGAGCCAATACGCCGGCAAATCCGTTGATACGGCGCAGGTTGAGAAGGTGGCTGAGGAGCAGAGCCAACAACAGCTCATGCCTTTCTTCTCTCAATGGGTCGATGGCACCGGCGCTCCACAGTTCACAGACAAGTACGCCGTCTACCGCCTGGGGAATAACAAGGGCTTCCGTACGATCGGAGAAATCAACCAGGACCTCGATCTCTTCCGCATGCCGGTTGATCTGCGTATCGAGACCGACGGCAAGACGGTGAACCAGAAGATCGAAGTGGTGGGCACCAATTCGCAGTTCGTAGTGGACACCTTCGGACGGCCACGGCGGATCACCGTCGATCCTGACGACTGGGTGCTCAAATCATCGCCCGATATGCAGGTGCGGGTTGACATCCTGAAGGGGCAGCAACTGGTGGCGCAGGGTGATCTCGTGGGCGCACTGGCCCAGTACCAGCAGGCGTTGAAGGCGAATCCGGAGAGTTCGCTCGCGCACTACCGGATTGGCGAAGTGCTTTTTGCCCAACGCAACTACCAGGCCAGCGTGGATGCCTTCCGCGCGGCTCTGCGTGGCGATGATGACCCGCCCTGGACCGAGGTTTGGAGCCATATTCAGATTGGCAAAATCTTCGACCTCACCGGCCAGCGCGACCGCGCGGTCAATGAGTACCGCCTGGCCGTGCAGACCAACGACAATACTCAGGGCGCGGTCAACCAGGCGCGGGCATATCTGCAAACACCCTACAAGCTGCCGCAAAACGAATAGGAGCTTATCCGCAAATTGCCCATCGATGGAGCGCCGCTCTGCTGAACGGTGCGATCAATTTGCGCTGTGGATTCATCGGAAATTCATGATGGATTGTGGGAAAGTGACTGGAGAGGGCCGCGCGATGCGAGATCGATTTTCTTCTGCAACAATTTACGGGAGAAGCGTCTTCTACTTGAAAAATAACGAGTTGGAAAGCATTGCAGAATGAGCCGCGAGTTGGCAAGGGGGGGAAATGGAATTTTTCTTCACGATTCCCCGAAGATATTCACATTTTTTCCACAGAACGCCCTTCCGGGAGCGGATATTTTTGCCGCAGACGCGCCCGAATTCCGAATCAATTCCAGCTGTCGCTTCGGTACTTATGGGCAATTTGAAGATAGCAAAGGGCCCCGTCGGGACGGGGCCCTTCTGACCGAGTTCCCAATGCCTCAGTGCGCTGCCGGTTTCGGAGCCGCCGGAGTGGGAGCTGAGGGCAGTCCACCTGCCTGCGGCGCCGCCGCTGGCGCAGGTACGCCCGACTTCGCGTTATACGCATCGACCACGTCCTTGGTGATGTTGGTGGCCGCGTTGGCATAGAGCACAGGTGTCTGCTGCGAGCTGATATCGAGCACGAGCGTGAATCCCTTGTCCTGTGCGTAATTCTCCATCACGTCATAGACCTTGGAGGCAAGCGTGTTGTAGACCTCCTGCATCTGCTGCTGGAAATCGCTCTGCGCATCCTCGGAATTACGTTCCAACTGCTTCTTCTTCGTATCGATGGCGTTTGCCTGAGCCTGACGTTGAGCATCGGTCAGCTTGGCACCATCCGCCTGCAACTGCTTGGTCATAGCGTCGACCTGATCGCTGAGGGTTTTAAGTTCCTGGCGCTTGGGATCGAATTTTTTCTGGAGGTCGGCAAAGTCACGCTGCCCTTCGTTGGTTTGGGCGACAGCGATCTGGAAAGCGATCACAGCAATCTTGGCAGGTCCGGCAGGAGCCTTTGCGGCGGGTGCGGTACCCGCATGGGACGCAGAAGCACGTGGCGCAGCCGGTGTTTGGGCAGCGGCGCTCAGGGCAAAGCCCGAGGCCAGCATGAGAACAAATGCAAGCAAACGGTTCATCTGGGTGAAAAGCTCCTTCGGGGTTCCTGCTGTCTATATTGCAGTTCAGCACACCAGTCGCTGCCTGCCTCAGAGACGCCTCAAGGTTTTCTTGCTCAGAAACTCCGCCTAAAGGCTAACGTAGAGACAACCAGTAACGCGGACAGAGACGTCAGCGGGAACTACTAGTGGATTATAGGGGGGCGGGATAGGGGCGTCAAACAGCCTGAAGATTGATCTTCGAGCCTCCGCAGGCCCACGGAGCGGAGATTGCAGCACCTGCCGGAAACGGATCGAGGCCCCGCATGGCGAGGCCTCGGATCGGGTTGATTCAAAGGGATTTTATTGGCTGTTTGCCGTCCGTGTTGCGCGCCGGGCCGCGGGTCGTGTGGTGGCGGGTTTGTTCGCCGAGGGTTTGGGCGCGGCGGCTGCAGCCGGCGGCGCGGGCACACCCGACTTCAAGTTGTAAGCCTCTATGACCGCCTTGGTGATATCGCTAGTAGGATTCGCGTAGATGACCGTAGGATTCTGCGTTTGCCCCGCATCGAGCACGACTGAGTAACCGCGCTGCTGAGCGTAGGTGTTCATGACCGATCCAACCTTGGAAGCCATGAGATTGAAAAGATTCTGCACATCCGACTGGTAGTCGCTCTGGTCGTCCTGCGCCATGCGCTGCGCTTGCTTCTGCTTCTCCTGGATATCCTCTGTCCGCTGGACCCTCTCGGCGTCGCTGAGCATGGAGCCCTGTGACTGCAATTGCTTGGTCAGAGTAGTAATCTCGTCGGTCAGGGCCTGGAGTTGCTGGCGCTTTGGCAGGTATTTCTTTTGGACATCGGCAAAGTCGCGCTGAAACTCATTGGTCTGGGTTACTGCGGCCTGAAAGGCAATCACGGCAATTTTGGTTTGAGCGGCTGATGTTTGGCCGGCAACCATTAGCGCACCGCCCAAGGCCAGCGAGGCAAGCGTAGCGAACAAGCGATTCATGAAGATTGAGAACTCCTTCGACTGTCCTGTCCGGCTGTCCGACTCACTACGCGAACGACCCGTTTGCGCCTTCGCCAAAAACCTCGTCTCATTTCCGGGTAGGCTCTCGGCCGGGTGGCAAAGAGGCTGCAATAACCGCAAACGAAAAACGCCAGCAGGAACAAGAAGGATTATAGGTGGAGGAAAAGGGAGCGTCAATCCGAGGCGCCGGACCTGTCAGGGCAAACGCATCTAAAAATCAATTGCACCATGAAGGTACCTTGAAGGAGTGCGCGCAGGCTCGAAGGTGCTTCTATGACGGCTTCGATGCCTTTCGCAAGGGAGTTTAGCGCAGTTTGTGGAGTGTTGGGAGCGTCTTGAGGATCCTGGCCACGGCAAGCTGCTCAAGTTGCTGACCCTCGAAGGCGCCATCGTGACGACCGACGTGCTGAACTGCCAGCGCGCGATTGCCGAGCAGATCGTGGAGCAGAAGGGCGACTATGCGCTGGCGCTGAAAGCCAATTAAGGCACGCTGCACGACGATGTGGTGCTGCTGCTGGAGGATCCGGAGTTGCAAGCGAGCCGCACGCAGCCGCTTGTCGAGGCCGATCATGGACGCATCGAGACCCGCACGACGACGGCTTCCCCCGAGATCGGCTGGCTCCGGAAGCAGCACCAATGGCCAGGGGTGAAGGCCATCGGCAAGGTGGAGCGGAGACGGGAAACGGCGGAGACAACCACGACCGAAACGGCTTACAACCTGCTCAGTTCGGACCTGACGGCGGAGCGGCTCAATGTGGTGGTCCGTCAACACTGGAGCACAGAAAACCCTTCGCAGCGGACACTGGCGATTGGATGTGGTGATGAACGAGGATCAGGACCGAACGCGAGCCTTAAATGGAGCGCACAATCTGGCCGTGCTCCGTTACATGGCCATCAGCGCCGCACAAAAAGAGAGTTCCAAAGGCGCCATGCGTGGAAAATTCAAACGTGCCGGCTGCGATGACCGGTTCCTATTCAGACTCTTTGAGATGTCTTGAAATGCGTTTGCCCTGATCCCCGATATTTGTTCCCTGTTCACTCCCCAAGCGCAGGATGATAGTGGCTCTCCCAACCCAGGTAGCGAAGGGCGGCCTCGTGCACGGCCTTCGAAACGTCGCTGAAGTTGGCCGCCACGTGGTGCTCGAAGCCCTCGCGGCAGATGTACCTCAACAGTTTCTGCAACTGCGGAATCTCTGCCACACCCGCGCCGCCAAACGTCTCCAGCGGATCGTCGGTAAACCGTCCCGCTCCGGTGTAGCCGCGCACCACACCCCAGCGATCATCTGTCGAGAAGCGCGCAAAGCTCATCGGCCCGGCCTTCACACGGCCCACGCAGGTGCCAAAAGTATTCTCCTTGCCTACGGTACCCGCGATGATCTCCTGGTAGTCCATCTTTACTTCCTTGAAAAAATGCTTGGGCAGATTCGAGCAGTGGAAGCACACGCACTTATCGGGATGGTTGCCGTAATTGTTGTTCCAATCGAGCAGCGCTGACGGCGTGCCCGAAGCCAGCGCCAGCATGTACATGCTCAGCACGCCGGGCACGTCCACTTCGCAGGCTGAAGGAATCAGTTCGTTGCTCATCATGCTCATGATGGTGCAGGGAACAATGCCGAAGAACTCCTCCATCGAGGTCCAGCACTGCACCGCGCTGATCGTGACCGCTGTCTGCTTCATCCAGCCGTCAATCACCGCGCCCAGCTTGGCCATCTTCAGCAGGGCCGCATCGCTGATGCCCGCCGTGCTGACGTAAGCCTTGATCGCCGCCAGCTTGGCCTGCGCCGCGTCATCGTTGTCCTTCATCCGGTTGATGCGGCCGAAGATCTCAGACAGGTCGATCGGCTCGATGGAGATGCCGTTACTCTCCAGGATGCGCTCGGAGTAGCGCACCGTGTTGAAGGCTGCCGGCCGCGCGCCGATGGCGCCGATGCGCAGGTTCTTCAATCCTTTGACGATCCGGCAGACCTGGCCAAACCACTCCAGATCGGCCTTGAACTCCGCCGAGGACGGCGACTCGGTATGCAGCGTGGTCAGCGAATACGGAATGCCGTACTGCATCAGATTGTTGCACGCGCTCATCTTGCCGCAGAAGCTGTCACGCCGCGTGGCGATGGTCATCGCGTCTGAACGGTCAGGCGTGGCCTGGATCAGGACCGGTACCTTCAATCCCGAAAGGCGCAGCGCATCCGCCACGCCACGCTCGTCGCCAAAGTTAGGCAGAGTGACGATAATGCCATCAATCTCCGCCGCATGTTTCTTGAACAGGTCGGCGCAGCGTGTCGCTTCAGCAAAGGTCTCTACAGCGCCATGCTTTGAATCCTCCGGCCCCAGCACCACCGCCCTGGCGCCCGCCGCTTCTACCGCTGCGATCATCTCCTCGCGGCCGCTCTTGGCCAGATGATCGGGAAAAAATCCGCGGTTTCCTACCAAAATTCCATATGTCATCGTCCGCTGTGCTGCCATATCGCTCACTCCCTTATTCGAATCCTTCGTCAAACTCTGCCGTTTCTCCGCGTCCGTTCTCTTTGAGGCGCGGAATCCTATTTGTGCGTTCGTCCCGGCCGGAACTTCAGCACATAAAACACGCCCAGCGCGGCCAGCAGGCCGCCCCACCAGATCGGCGTATGCAGGTTGGTCAACTGTACCCCTGGAGGATAATAACCCGTAGCCACCTCGTAGAGGCCATAGCCCAGGATCATCGCCCCGTAGACAACCAATAAGACGCCGATGAAAAACCAGATGGCAATTCGGGAACCATGCATAAAACTCAATCCTCTCTTCCAGCTTTCCTCTGGAATCCTTCCCGCGCTGGGCGCAATCTCCGCTTACCAGAACAAAATGTTCAGCGCTACAAAGATTGCGATCGCCACTCCCGCCCACATCCACTCGGTCTTGTAGAACGGAACCGGCTCTTCCGCGGGCAGCGTAGTCGCGCCGTACACTAACCCGCCCAGTTCGGCCACCGGCCGCGGCCTGGTGAGCAAACTCACGAGCACCACGATGACGCTGCTGAAGAGGAATGCCCACAACGCGCGAAAGACATTCTCGGCCATCGGCTTGGCGTCAGGCGAAAGCGCAACCGTGGCCAGCGCCGCGGGATTCAGCTTGACCCACACAAACAGCGTTGCCGAAAAGACGATACCGCAGAGCAGTGCGAGAAAGCCGGCGAGCGCCGTGGCCCGCTTCCAGAACATGCCAAAGAGAATCACCGCCAGCAGCGGCGCAATAAATATGCTGAACAGCGCCTGCACATAGTCCATGATGCCGCGCGCGTGCATCACCAGATATGCGGCTCCGATCGAAACCGCTACGCCGATCAGGATCGACAAGCGCCCCACCAGCACATAGTGGCTGTCAGAAGCCTTCTTGTTGATCAGCGGCCTGTAAATATCGTAGGTCCAGACCGTGGAAAAGGCGCTCACGTTGCCGGCCATTCCGCTCATGAAGCCAGCAATCAGCGCGGTGATGCCGAGACCCAGCAGGCCCGGCCCCAGGTAGCGCACCATCATCAGCGGCAGTGCCTCGTTGTAGCTGTGCAGCGAAGCGTCCGGCGCGCCGCTCAGGACTTTTTGTTGATAGGCCTCGGGGAGCCGCGTGTTCGCCATCGCCGTCGAGCACGCCTGCGGGCTCGTGACCGTATCCTGCTGGCCATTCATTGTGCAGGCGGCGACCACATTTTCACCCACCAGCACCCTGCGGCTTCCATCGGGGTTCTGCAGCAGCACCAGCCCCAGCAGGCCCGGCAAAATCACAATAAACGGAACTGCCATCTTGAAAAAGGATCCGATGATCGGCGCCATGCGCGCGGCGCGTAGATTATGCGCCGCCAGCACGCGCTGCACCACCAGAAAATCCGTCGTCCAGTAACCGAAGCTGATGACAAAGCCCAGACCGAAAACAATTCCCGTCCAGTGCACGCCCATCGGGTTGGCGGCAAAGCTGCCGGTATCGCGCCACAGGTGAAAGTAGCTGTCCGAGCGCAGATTATTGAGGATCTTCGCCTTCAGGCCATCCCATCCGCCGGCCTGCACCAGGCCCAAAATCGGCACCAGCAGCGCGCCGCCCCAAATCAGCACGAACTGCAAAACCTCATTGAAGATCGCCGACCGCAGCCCACCCAGGCCCACATAAACAGCCACCGCGACCGACGACACCAGAATGCTGAAGGTGATGTTCCATCCCAGGACCACCTTCATCACCACGGCCATCGCAAACATATTCACGCCGCTCATCAGGATCATCTCCGTGGCAAAGGAGAGCGCGGCCACGATGCGGGCGTGTTCGCCAAAACGCAACTTCAGATAACCCGGGACCGAGTGCGTCTTCGACACGTAGTAAAAGGGCATCATCATCAGGCCCAGGAAGAGCATGGCTGGAATTGCGCCGATCCAGTACCAGTGCGTGGCCAGAATGCCGTACTGATAGGCCGCCCCCGCCCAGCCCATCAGCTCCAGTGAGCCGAGATTGGCCGAAACAAAACTCAGGCCCGCAATCCAGGCCGTCATCTCGCGGCCGGCCAGGAAAAAGTCCTCGCCGGTGTTCGACTGGCCTTTCAGGTAGAAACCGATCCACAGCACCACCCCAAAGTAGATGGCGACTACGGCAATATCCAGCGGGCGCAGATGCGCCAATGGCTGTGCGCTGACCGCCAGCATCGTCGGCACCGAGCCAAACGAGCCGGCGGTTAA
>JAJZAL010000085.1 GCA_021799405.1 Acidobacteriota bacterium | reverse complement strand
CTGCAAAAGCAACGTACGGACCTCTTCATCGCTGGTTGGTTCGAAGTCGCCGTAACACTGGCTCACCGCCACAAATGGCTCCGGCATGGCTGCGCAGATCACGCGGTCCGCCTCGCCTTGAAGCTCACAGCAGACGGTGCGGGCGCCGGCCGGAACCGCAATCACCACCTGGCAGGCGATCGGCCGGACCGCACGCGCCGCCGCTTTCATGCTGGCCCCGGTGGCCAGGCCGTCGTCAACCAGAATGACGGTGCGTCCTTCGATCGTGGGCGGCGGAAGGTCGCCGCGGTAAGCGCGTTCGCAGCGCTCCACTTCCCGCAGTTCGCGCTCTGTTACGGCACGAAGCACGGCATCGGTCACGTGCAATTCCAGGAGAACCTCCGGGTTGCGCACGACAATGCCGCCGCTGGCGACCGCTCCCATGGCCAATTCTCTCTGCCCGGGAGCGCCGAGTTTTCTGACGACGAGAATATCGAGTGGAAGCTGGCAGGTGCGCGCCACTTCAAAAGCGACCGGGACACCGCCGCGCGGCAGGCCAAGCACAATGGCATCCTGAAGATCCGGCAATTTGGCGACAAGTTGCGCCAGCCCCCGGCCCGCATCCCTGCGGTCCTGGAAGAGCATCGCGGTCGTGGTCCACCATCTCACCCGCCCCTCCGCGCTTAAGATGCCGCTGCCGCCCCTCTGGATGCGCTTTAAGAGCGACCCGAAAGGAAAGCCGTCTCCGGCGGGCCGGAGACGGCTTGGAGATTGATTCGACAGAGTTTACCCGGCCGCGGCCTCTCCGGCTGCGGCTTCGGCCGGGGTTTCCTCGATCGCTTCGGACAGAACCTTCACCTGTACCCGCGCGGTGACTTCGCGATGCAGGCGGATGGGCACGGTGAAATCGCCCAGGCTTTTGAGCGGCTCGTCCAACTGGACCTTGCGCCGGTCGACCTCAAAGCCCTGCGCCGCCAGTTCCGAGGCGATGTCGGCCGAGGTGACCGAGCCGAACAGATGGCCCTGCTCACCCGCCCGGCGGGTAAAGCTGAGCACAACCGGCTCGAGTCTGGTGACCAACTGTTCCGCCTGGGCCTTTTCGGCGGCGGAGCGGCGCGCGGCAGAGGCCTTCATCTGCGCGATGACGGCCTTGTTGGTTTCAGTGGCTTGCAGCGCCAGCTTGCGGGGCAGCAGGTAGTTGCGGCCGTAGCCGTCGGCAACCTTCACCACGTCTCCGCGGTGGCCCAGATTGGCTACGTCTTCCTTCAGAATGACTTCCATGTGAAACTCTCCAAATGTTCCGTGCGGCGCGTTACCCGCTCTGTCTCTCTTAGAGACGCAGGCCAAGTGCGCACCGCGCAAGATTCTAGATCGGCAGCTGTAGGTTTGTCGCCTGCTTCGATCAGCCGGTGTCACACATTCACGCTTACTTGCACACCGGAGCAAAGAAGCAACAGCCAGCGGCGGAGTTTAGTGCCGCGTGGCAAACGGCAGCAAAGCGATGTTTCGGGCCTGCTTGATGGCGCGGGTCAGGCGGCGCTGATGCGTGGTGCAAACGCCGGTGAGCCTGCGGGGCACAATCTTGCCGCGCTCAGCTACAAAGCCTTGCAGCAGGCGAACATCGCGGTATGGGATCATGTCGATCTTCTCGGTACAGAACTTGCAGACTTTTTTGCGGCGGAAGAACTTGCCGCGGCCGCCCGGCCCGCCGGCCTGCGGGCGGCTTCCTGCCGTACGGGGGCCCGCGCCCGGACCGGACGTGGCTTGGGAGGATGTAGTTGCGCCTGTTTCCGGCGCCTTTGCTTGGGACTCTTCAGACATAGTATTTCCTCAATTACTCTCTTTGATGCCGGCACGCACTCGAAGCGCATCGCCGGGCACAGAATCAAGCCGCGCCGGCTGAGCCATTTGCGAATGACCGGCGGCGGCAATGGACGGCGAACTTACTAGGCGCTGGCTTTGACGGCTTCAACTTCATCCGACGGAGCGGGGGCCGCTTCACTGGCCGCCGGCTCAGCGCTCACCTTGCGGCGCACGCCCCGCAACGCCTTGATCTTCGCCAGACGCTTCTCTTCCTCGTCGATGCGCACGGTGATGAACTTGATCACCTGCTCGGTGACGCGCAAGCGCCGCTCCAGTTCCAGCACGACCGGTCCACCCGCTTCGATGGTCAGCAAAACGTAGTTGCCGTCGCTGAACTTGCGTACCAGATAGGCGAGCTTGCGGCGGCCCATCTTCTCGACGGACTTGACCGCCCCGCCGCCATTCGTGACGGTGGCGGTAAAGCCGGCGATCAGCTTGTCGACATCCTCGTCAGCCACATCGGGCCGCACGATGAACATAACCTCATACACTCGGGACATCAGCATTCCTTTTCTGCTGGAGCGGTTTGCTTCCGCTCCGAGCTGGCAGCCTCCGGCTCTCAGCCTTCAGCTTTCAGTTCACAGGTTCCAGTGCGCAGTTTATGGTTCCTGGGTTCCTATTTACTATTCCCCGGTTCCTGTTCCCTGTCCTTCCGGTTAAACTCGTTCATTGCCGCTGCCGGTCCCAGTTCGAGAATGTGCCGAGTCGCTGTAGCCACCCGGTCCAACACCTCGTCCAAAACCGTCAGGTCCGCTTTGCGCATGGGCGAGAGCAGATAATCCTTGCCCGGACGCTTTCCGCCCGCGGCGGCAACAGCCTCCGGAGGCAGATTGGGTCCCACGCCGATGCGCAAGCGCAGCCATTCCTGGCTGCCCAGGGCGCCGATAACGCTGCGGGCTCCGTTGTGCCCTGCCGCCGAACCGCGCTCCCTGATCTTGAAGGTTCCCAGCGCAAGATCGAGCTCGTCGTAAATCACGAGCAGATCGCGCGCCGGGTCTATCTCCAACTCTCTGACCAGAGCGGCAACAGCCAGTCCGCTCAGGTTCATATACGTCTCCGGCTTCGCCAGAACCACCTCGCGCCCCGCCATGCGGCACGTTGCGGTAGTCGCCCGGCAACGCCGGTTCTGGACCACAACCCCTTCCTGCTGGGCGATGCGGTCGATGGCCATGAACCCTGCGTTATGCGGGGTCCAAATATATTCGAGGCCAGGATTGCCGAGCCCGATCAGCAGAAACGGGCTACGCAGGCCGCGAGACTCATCCCCTTCGGACAAGGCTTACTTCTTCGCCTCGGACTTGCCGGCCTCGCCCTCGGTCTTGCCCTTCTTGGCCACTTCCGGCTCCGCCGGAGCACCCGCCTCAGCACCCGCAGCCTCACCCGCAGCCGGAGCCGCTTCTTCACGGATCGAAACCACGTGGGCCACGGTCGCATCCTCGGCGCTGATGAACTTGACCGTTTCCTTATGAGGCAGGTCGCTTACGCGCAGCGCGGCGTGCAAACCCAGTTCCGTGACATCCACATCGATGTGACTGGGGATGTTTGCGGGCAGGCACTCGACTTCAACTTCGCGCATTACCTGGTCGAGAATGCCGCCGTAAGTCTTGACGCCGACAGGAATTCCCAGCAGCCTGACGTGCACCTTGACCCTGAGCGGCTTGTCGAGAGCGATGCGCTTCATGTCGATGTGGATCAGCTTGTCCTTGATCGGCTCCCGCTGCCAGTCAACGATCATTGCCTTGGCGCCCTGCTGGCCCGCGATTTCGACATCGAAGATGGTGTTGTGGCCGGTCTCGGAATAGAGAATCCGGGAAATCTGCTTGGGATCTACCTCGACGGCCACCGGGTCAAATCCGGGGCCATAAATCACGGCGGGAATCTGCCCCGCGGCACGCACGCGGCGCGCGGCATTCTTGTTGAACTTGCCCTGTCGGGGCGCGGCTACGACTACTTCTGACATGCGATTTCTCGTTTCCTTGGCTTCGGGCACGGACGATTGAGGTCCGCTCCCTTTGTTAAAAGCAGCTTTCAGCTATCAGATCTCAGCTTTCAGTTGCTTGTTGCGGTTGTGCAATGTCTCGATTCCAACTCATCGCAGGTTCCTTCGCTCAGTTGCGAGCGTCAATCTTCCAGTTGAATTAGCTGAAGGCTGAAAGCGGACAGCCAGCAACTACGAAAACAGCGTGCTCACGCTGGTCTCCATGTGAATGCTCTCGATGGCGGCGCCCAGCAGGCCCGCAATGGAAAGCACCTTGATCTTGGGTAGCCTCTGCGCGGCCTCGCGCAGGGGAATGGTGTCAGTTACCACCAACTGCTCCAGCCGCGAGTTGGTGATGCGGTCAACGGCCGGGCCCGAAAGCACGGCATGCGTGGCGCAGGCAAAGACGGAAGACGCGCCCGCGGCATAGAGAGCGTCGACGGTTTTCACCAGCGTGCCGGCGGTGTCGATAATGTCGTCGATGATCAGGCAGGTCTTGCCGCTCACGTCGCCGACCACGTGCATCACCTCGGCCACGTTAATGTCGGTGCGCCGCTTGTCCACAATGGCCAGCGGAGCGCCGATCTTCTGCGCGAAGAAGCGCGCTCGCTCCACGCCGCCGGCGTCAGGCGAGACGACCGTCAGATTGGGCAGGTTCAGCTCGCGGAAGTAGCTTACCAGCACCGGTGAAGCAAAGAGGTGATCGACGGGAATATTGAAGAAGCCCTGAATCTGGGCGGCATGCAGATCGACGAACAGGGCGCGATTGGCGCCGGCCGTCGTGAGCAGATCGGCGATGAGCTTGGCGCTGATAGCCACGCGCGGACGGTCCTTGCGATCCTGGCGGGCATAGCCGTAATAAGGCACGACCACCGTGATCCGGGCCGCCGAGGCGCGCTTGAGCGCATCCACCATGATCAGCAACTCGACCAGGTGCTGATCGACCGGGTAGCAGGTGGGCTGGACGACGAAGACATCCACGCCGCGTACGTTTTCGAGCAGTTGGAAGTAGACTTCGCCATCGGCAAAGCGCTGGATCTTGGCCTCGCCTACCGGCACGCCAATGTGTCTGCCGATGGCCTCGGCCAGCTTGGGATTGGCAGTGCCGCTGAAGAGTTTGAAGCGCTTGTCCTCGCTCAGATTGCGCGCACGTTTCCGCTCGGCGGCCGGCTTCGCCTCCTTTGCCCTGGCAATGGCTTGCGCCGCGCCCTGCGCGGATTCTCTTGCGGCTCCGTCGAGGGTGACGCTTTCCTGCTGCTTGTCTTCCAACACTACCGTCACTGATCCCACTTCCATCTCCGATTACCTCCAAGCTGGTTGGCTTTGGCTGTTATCCGGGGCTTCAATCGATCAAAGCTTGGCTGGGCGACCAGGATTCGAACCTGGACTGAGTGCTCCAAAGGCACTTGACCTACCATTAGTCGATCGCCCAGCGATTACGGCAGCCGTCCGCGAGTCTCTCTTGCCGGATGTCTGCCTGTCAACGCCTTTGCGGCAGAAGCATTTCGCGCCAATAGGCGGAGCGAGGCAGCGTACGTGTAAGGGTGGCCCGCACCCTCAAAATTTCAGCCTGCTGCTCCAACCGCGCCTGCGCGGCTTCCGCATCTCCGCGGGCCTGGTACAACCCGTAGAGCGCTGAACCGGACCCCGACAGCGAGGCGTGGAGAGCTGCCTCCGGCGTCCCCGGAGCCGCAAGATGACGCTTGATCTCGGCAAGGGAGGGATGCTGGTGGAAGACGACCTGCTCGAAGTCGTTCTCGATCCAGCTCTTGATCCCGGTGCGGACAAGCGCGGACTCTTGGGGTCCGGCGAGGTCCCCGCCACCATGGCTGAGGACACCGGAGGAGCTCGCTCCCGGCCTGCCCTGCGGAATCGCTCCCGCAAAGGCGCTGGCATAGGCGCGGCTCAACTCATTTAGTTTACGGGCACTGGCCTCTGCGGTCAAACCCTCGGCGGCGCAAAGGGCATCCCAGTCGCGGAAGGCCTGCGGCGTGGAAACGCCCGTCTCCGGCAGGGCAAGGACACACCAGACAGGCTCAACATCGGGCAGCGGGTAGACCTCCTGCCCGCGATCCAGCCCCAGCACCGTGCCTCCGATCAGGAACAGAGGCACGTCGGAGCCGACCTCAGCCGCGATTGCAAGGCGCCGGGCCATCCATCCATCCATCGGAATCTCAAGCTCCCGCTCCAAACCCACCAGCGCGGCCACGGCATTGGCGGAGCCGGCGCCCAGACCGCCCTGCACCGGCAAGCGCTTGTCGATGGCGATCTCCACCTCCGCGCAGATGCCCAGGGCATCGAGCGCCAGCGACACCATCTTCCATGCGGTGTTGCGATGGTCGGTCGGCACGCGGCTGTCATTTGAGGTCAGGCACAGTTCGGTGACCGCCGCTCGCCGAGCCGTGACGGTCACCAAGTCATGGACTTCAAGGGTCTGATAGACGGTCGCCAGCCCATGAAAGCCGTCAGAGCGCGGCGCGCCGATGTGGAGGCCGAGGTTGATCTTCGCGTGAGAGCGGACGGCGGTGGACATTGTGCTTATTGTAGGGCCGGGGCGGCGGCAAGACTGCTGATCCTATCCCGGGCCCTGGACTTGCGCTTGGTCAGGGGCGGGTCCTCGCCTTGCCTGAACGGCGGAGATCCTGCCAGTCTTTCTCCGTCTGGTCGGCGTAGAGAGAACCGAATTTGGCCATCGCTTCAGCAAAGGCATCGCCGTGACCCAGATAACCGGCTATGACCAGCGGATCGCCGGAGCGGGCGTGGCCGCGGGCCAGCAGTTCGCCGCAGACTTCGGCGTAGGCTGTGAGACTGTCGCCGGCCAGGTCCTCAATATCGATGGCGCCTTTGTGATCGTTGAGCTGGCGCACGAGGAACTGGCGTCCGCCCATCTGCGTCCAGCCGAGAAAGGGATCGGATTGCAGTTGCATGGCTCGCTGCCCCTCGGCAACGCGCTGACCGTTATGGTGAGCGGGGCGAGCATCGGGCAGCCAGGCCGCGTAGGCCGACGCCACTTGTTCCTTGATCTGGAGAAAGAGCGGATCGCCGGGGCCGTTGCCCTCGAAATAGATGCAGTAGTCGCGCAGGCCAACCGACCCGATGCCCACCACTTTGAAGGCCACGTCCACCGGCCGGTAGAACGATAAAAGATGCCGGCGTTCGGGCTGCAGCGTCTCTGTGTAAGCGGTGAGCGCGCCCAGCACGGTGCGAGCCTGGGCAGCAGAGAGGCGTGATAGCAGCGGTTTGGACTCATTGAAGCGGCGTGGCGCATCGGTTCTGGCGGATGCCGGCTCGGTGATCTGATCGAGCGTATGCTGCGGCGTGGCGCGCTCGGCCTTGAGCAGCGCCGCGTGTACCGGCTCAGCCACTCCCAGCCGGTGCACCTGGAAGCGGGCCACTTCCAGCCGGGGCATCTGGGCAAATTCGCGCATCTGCGCTGCGTAGCCCGTGATGCACCGCACGGCAGCGTCTTGCGCCGACGATTCCTTGTGGCCGGCGGCGCGCCCGGCCAGCACCAGCGAAGCCGCCATCCGCTTCAGGTCCCACTCGAAAGGCCCGCGAATGGTTTCGTCGAAGTCGTTGATATCGAACACGAGCCGTCCATCGGGCGCGGCATAAGCGCCCAGGTTGCGCGCATGGGCATCGCCGCAGAGCTGAGTGACGATGCCGGTGGAGGGGAGCATGGCCAGATCCGCAGCCATCGCCGGCACTGCCCCGCGGAAATAAGCAAAGGGCGATTGCGCCATCGATTCGTACTTGAGCGTGACGAGCGGCGGCACGCGGCCGCGCATCGAACGCTCCAGCAGCGCCAGCGGAGAGGTCTGCCGAGCCTTGGGATTGAATGCGCCGTGCTCGTGGCGTCCCACCTGCTTGCGCCGGGCCTGGCCCAGCTTGCGGCGCTCCTCCGGAGTTGACCAGTGCATGCACCGGACCATACACGCTTCGCCCCTGTCGCGCAAGCATACGCATGCGCTTGATTTACACTTTGCTTGCAAGCCTCATCCGATTGAGATTGCAGCCTGAGGCTCACAGCGGGTCCTGTTCGAGGAGGAATGCTTTGACGCGCGCTGCTGCTCTTCTGCTTTCCACGGTTCTTTTACTGCCCCTCACCGTGGTTTCTTGCGGCGCACAGGCACAGCGGAAGCCGCTCACCGTGGAAGCGATCTACAGTCATGGGTCGCTGTTCGGCTACCCTCCTGATCAGGTTCAGTGGTCGCCCGACGGCAAGCATCTCACTTACATCGACAGCGGCGAGATGATGGAACTGGATCCCGCCACCGGCAGAACGCATGTGCTGATCAGCCGCGCCAAGCTGGCCCCGCTCATCCGCGAGGGTGGTACGGAGATGGACCGCGATCACCGGGCGCGCTACAGCATGCCCGGCTACCTGTGGGCCCCGGATTCAGAACACATGCTCTTCGATGCCGATGGCCAGATCTGGATCTACGATTTGCGCAATGGCACGGGATTGCAGGTTGCATATACGGAGGCGGCCGCAGGGGACGATCCTAAGTTTTCACCTGACGGAACATGCATCTCCTTCATTCGCAATCACAGCCTGGTCGTCGAGCAGTTGCGTGTCGCCGGAACGCCTGGCACGGTCGTAGCTCCCTCGCCGGACCGCGCCACCCTGAACGGTGAAGTGGATTGGGTGTATGAAGAGGAGCTGGACACGCGCAGCAACTACTTCTGGTCCCCGGACTCGAAGAATCTGGCTTATCTGCAGACGAAAGAAACCCTCGTCCCCATGTATCCGATCACGGATTGGATCCCCACGCACCCAACTGTTTATCTCCAGCCATATCCGCAGCCGGGCGATTCGAACCCGGCTGTTCGCATCGGCGTGGTAAGCGCGCGAGGCGGCAGAACGGTGTGGGTCAAGCTACCGATTCAGGCAGGTGACGACTACATCCCGCGCTTCGGCTGGGTCAATCGCAATACCTTGTGGATCGAGACGCTGAGCCGCGACCAGAAACATCGCGACATCTACTTTGCCGATGCCGGTACCGGGGAGTTTCGCCCCGTACTGCAATTGAAAGATGACAAATTTTTCGACGACAACTACGACATTACGGTTGAGCCGGGATCGATCATACTGACCGACTGGAAAGACGGCCACAACGATCTTTATCTTTACGGCTATAACCCCGCTCATCCGGAAAGGGCTACGGCCAAGCTGGAACGGCAATTGACCAGGGGCGACTTCGAGGTGGGCGCGGTCTACAAGGTGGACCACTCGAAGCGGGTTATCGATTACGCCTCAAGCGAGGGCAATCCGCTGGAGCAGCAGTTGTGGCAGGTGAGCTTCGACGGCAAGCGCACACAGTTGAGTTCAGGCGCCGGCTATCATGAGGGCAACTTTTCTCCCGTGGGCGGTGAGTTTCTCGACAGCCAGTCAACGCGGATGAGTCCGCCGACGATGCGCTTCTGCCGGTCCGCGCAAGAGTGCAATGTGATTTGGGCAAGCAGAGCATTGGAGCCGTACGGGCTGCAGGCTCCGCAGCAGCTCGAGGTGAAAGCCCGCGACGGAACGACGCTCTACGCCACGCTGTTGCTGCCCGAAGGCGCAACAATGCCAGCCAGCGTGCCGCTGATCGTGAACCCCTACGGCGGTCCCGGCGCACAGTCGGTGCTGAACAAATGGACAGACAGCCTGCTCTTCGACGAGTTGCTGGCGGAGCACGGATTCGCCGTCCTGCACGCGGACAATCGCGGCATGAGCGGCCGCGGGCGCGCCTTCGCGCAGGCGGCCTACCACGACTTCGGATCCGTGCAGCTTGAGGACCAGTTGGCTGTGGTCAACGCGGCGCTGGCCAAGTATCCGCAATTGGACCCCAAACGGCTGGGATGGTGGGGCTGGAGCTGGGGCGGCAGCTTTACGCTCTATGCCATGACGCACTCGGATCGCTTCCGCGCCGGTGTCGCCGTGGCGCCGGTGACCGACTGGCGTAACTACGACTCAATTTATACCGAGCGCTATATGAGCCAGCCCTCGGAGTTCAAGTCAGGATACGAGACTTTCTCGGTAGTCAACTCAGCAGAGCATCTGAAGGGACGACTGCTGCTGGTACACGGAACCGGCGACGACAATGTGCACTTTGAGAACACCGTGCAGTTTGTGCAGAAGCTGATCCAGGCCGGAATCCCCTACGATTTGCAAATCTATCCGCGCAAGACGCATTCAATCGCCGGGCCGATTGCGCGGACACATCTGTACAACAGCATTCTGGCGCACTTTGAACGGTATCTTAAGCCGCCGGCCACGGCAGGAAATGATCAGTGAGCGAAGACAACGCTCCACCGCAAGGGCCGGGAACCACTCCAGCCAGACGAAGCTTACCTGTCGTCTGACAGGATGATTTTCCCTGCTCTCCCCTTGGCTATAACCTGGCGTTTGGGTGGCGTTCGCCAGAGAACGCTTCTATTTAAAGTGCAACGATGCGACCGGCCTTGAAGCTACACCTCGTGACGGTGAAAAATCTCATCCTTATCGCGGCAGGAGCAGTTGGAGCACTCCAGACAGCAGATCAGGAAAACGGCGACCCCCACCGTAACCAGCACCGCTAGGACGCTCGCATTCACCACTAACCAATGAGCCAGCGTGTTCATACTCATGACCCTATCCAGAACTCCCCCACGAAGAAACGCTAGTAGAAAAATCCGTGGACACTATATTTGACGTTTCAGTGCCACCCTAGGTTTTCCATCTGCAATTTTCCCGGTATTAGTATCTACACTAACACCCACTTGTTGTCCGGAGAACAAAAGGCGAAAATATCTCTCAATGGCGAACGATTCGAATTCCGTCCCGTCGCCCATTTCTACGGAATGGCCGGAGGAGCTTGCCGACTTAAAGCTACCATCCGCACCCGCTCCGCAGGAAGCCCTGAGTGTGCCCTATGTGAACTGGCTTTTCGTCGATCTGAACTCCTACTTTGCCTCGGTCGAACAGGAGGTTCGGCCAGAGCTGCGCGGGCGGCCGGTGGGCGTGGTGCCCACGATGGCTGATACCACCTGCTGCATCGCGGCAAGTTATGAAGCGAAGGCCTTCGGAGTGAGGACGGGAACGATCGTGGCCGACGCCCGACGGATGTGTCGCGATCTGGTTCTGGTCGAGGGGCGCCATGAGCTTTACACCGAATACCATCACCGGATTGTGGAGGCAGTTGAGAGCTGCCTGCCGGTGACGGCGGTATGCTCGATCGACGAGATGGCCTGCCGTCTGATGGGCCGCGAGCGGCCGCTGCTGGCGGCGCTGGAACTGGGCCGGAAGGTGAAAGCGCGCATCCGGGAGCAGGTCGGTCCCATGCTGCGCAGCTCCGTCGGACTGGCCACGAATCGTTACCTGGCCAAGGTTGCCAGCGACATGGAGAAGCCGGACGGGTTGGTGGCGCTGCCGCTGGATATTCTGCCCGGCGCGCTGCGCCAGCTTACGCTGCGGGATTTGCCCGGCATCGGCGCGCGCACTGAGAAGCGCCTGAACGAGCGCGGCATCCGGACCATGGACGACCTGCTGGCCCTGGACTGCGAACATGCCGGCGAGATATGGGGCTCGGTGTGGGGCGAGCGGCTCTGGCACTGGCTGCGCGGCGAAGACTTTGAAATGGCGGAAACGGAGCACCTGAAGTCGCTCAGCCACCAGCACGTGCTGGCTCCGGAGATGCGCACCGAAGAAAAGGCCTGGGCCGTAGCACACAAACTCCTCCACAAAGCGGCAATGCGCTTGCGCTCTCATGGATTGTGGGCGAGTGAAATTGGCCTGGCGATCGGATTCGCGGTGCCGCGCAGTGAGAATGCGCCCGTCTCCCGTTTTGGCGTGCCCACGCGCGGCTGGCACAGCGATCTGCGACTGGTCGAGTGCCAGGACAATCCAACGCTGATTGCGGCACTGAGCCGGCTGTGGGCCAGCCGGCCGGCGGGCAGGCAATACGAGCATCCGTACTTCATTGGCGTGCAGTTGAACGGCCTGGTCCCCGATCGGCTGCACACGTTGAACTTGTTTGAGGGGCAGGAAGAAGGACAGAGCCGCGCGCGGTTGCTCGAAACCATGGATGCGATTAATAACAAATACGGCCTGACCACGCTGGCGCCGGCCACCATGCTGGCGGCTTACAAGGCAGCGCCCACCCGGATCGCATTTCATAGCATTCCGGAGCTGTTTTGAAACTGGGACTTCCCAATGTTTTGCCTGCTGCCTTTAGCTGATGACCTCAAATTTCTCGACGGCGGCGAAGCTTGCGCCGCGATTGGTGATGCGAAGGGCGTGCGACCCCTTGCCGAGGCCACTTATAGCAAAGGCTTGCACGTGGGAGATTCGGGGAAATGTCGCGGTCAGCAGATTCAGGCTCGCGCTCTGGTGACCGTCGAGACTCACCTCCACGTGGCCGAATTCAGGGCCTTTTTCGGTATAGAAGGCGATGCCCGTTCCGTCAAACTTCAGCTCTGCCGAGCTTCCCTGGGTATTTGTATATCGCGTATGCCGGCTCAGGCTCGTCAACCGCTCATTTCCGCCATGCCATTGGCCGTGGTAGGTGATGCGCGGGTCATCAGCGCGAATGGTTTGCGCGGGCGGCGCTGACTCCGTGCGCAGGATCAGCGGAATCTCCCACATTTTGTAGAGGCCCGAGGGAACATCCTCAAACGGACAGCCGGCGGTAAACATCGACATTCTGATCTCGGAGCCTTCCCGCTGCTGAAACCGGGCGCAGAGGCTGGGACCGTACATATGACCGCTTGAGATGAACCTGTCCTCGTGCGAGCCGATCAGCGTCCACGGGCCCCAGAGTTGCTCGGCCTGATAGAAGTCATACCGCATCCGGTTCGGCTCAAACCATTTGGTCAGCTTCGCAGTGTTATACCAGGCCACAAGCAGGTAGCGATTGAACGCGGGAATATAGCAGATAGGCCCCTGGCCGCAATGCGCGAGTGCGGCAAGGATCGGGTGAGCATCCGCGATGTGGCCGGACCAGTTCGTGTCGCGGCTGCCGTCGCCACCGGTGTAGTACGACCAATCCGCGCTTTGCAGCGCCGGAAGTTTGCTCCGTTCCACCCGGCCCAGGATGTACTTATCGCCATCGTTCCAGAAGCCGTTGGTGGAAGAGGCATAGACGTACCGGTCGGCCCCATCGTGCGATACCGCTCCGCCGTTACGGCCGTAGTGGACGAAAAACGGAGCGCCGAAGGCCGGACCGGGCCACATGGGCCGGCTGTAGTTTTCCTCCGCCGGCCGCGTCCACGTCTGCCCGCGATTCGTGGACTTGATGAGGCTGCTGTTGACGGCTGTCTGGCGCATCAGCGGATCGCCGCTGTCTTTACCATAGGTATTCCGGGAGACGAACGCGTAGAAGACGCCGTCGATGCACTCCTGGCCGCAGGCCTTCCAGGTGGCGCCATCGGGGCCTTTCTGCCCGCTTCTTCCATAGGCGTCCATGCTGTTGACTGACGAGCCCGCGAGCCCATCGCAGACGCTGCCTGCAAGCTTGTTGAAAGCCAGATTGCGCTTCTCGGTGCCGAAGCCGCGGCCATCGCAGTTGAAGGCGTAGAGATTGCCGTCGTCCGCCCAGAAAGGATCCCACGTGTCGCCGTTTGAGTGATCCCATTTGTGAATATTGTTCAGATCCAGAAAGACCTGACGAATGCGCTCAGGTTTCGTCGTTGCGGCCAAAGCAAGGGGGGCATGTTCCATGCAGGAAATTCCTGCCGCGGCAGCAGCGGTTTTGAGGAACATTCTGCGGCTATGGACAGAATCCGTGCGATTCTCTCGGAACATCATGCAATCCTCAGGCGCCAGTGTAGCGGCGGAGCAGGCTGCGTAAAAAATCCTTGTCGCCACGGCGGCTGGAGCGGCATACTCCCAAAACACGTCCGCGGAAGGGAGCCAGTTCGCTCTCCTGAAGGAACACCGGCAAAGTTCCGGATGGTGCAGTGGCGCGCCATCGGTATACATTGGATGGTCCGCTGATGATGGGGAGATGCCCGCCGCCAGGATGCTCCGACTGTGGGCAATTTGCGGAGAAGGAGAAGCCAGATGAAACATCTGATCCTGATTGCATTGCTTGGCTCATGCCTCGCGCTTCCGGCCCAGGAAACGCGCCATGAAGTAATTCATTCCTCCGGCAATCCGGCCGTGGATGCCAAGCCCAACAGCCCCAGTGTCCCTGACGCAGTTGCTGTCACCGGGCATTTTCAGCGGATCGTCCTGCTCCGCTTCAAGTACAAAACCGATCTGCTGGCGGGCCTGCAGAGGATGATCCGTCAGGAGAAGATTCGCAACGCCGTGATTCTCTCCGGCTTTGGCTCGGTGCGGGGCTACCAGGTTCATCAGGTCTCGAACCGGGACTTCCCCTCGCACGATCTGTTCGTCAAGAATCCAACCGCGCCGGCGGACATCATCGGCATGAGCGGCATTGTGATGGACGGCAGGCTGCATCCTCACATTACGCTGGCTAACGAGGACAAGGCATTCGGTGGCCACCTGGAACCGGGCACCACGGTCTTTACCTTCGCGGTCGTGACGCTCGGTGTCCTCGAAGACAACCTCGACATGAAGCACTTTGACGACTCGACGTACCGGTAGGTCAGGGAACAGGGATCAGGGGCCGTGATGCAGGATCGGAAATGGTTGGCGCGGGGCCGAGGGCAGTTGCGGATTCCTCCCCTGTACTGGCTTTGATCTTTCGTGACTTACGAGGGGTGAAGCCTTGTCGAGGGGCGCTTGTGCGTCCGGGCGGAACTGCGGAAGCCGTTCAAATCGCCTGATTTCGCACAGCGATGACCTCATTTTGCACCGCTGTCCGGCCTTGTTCCCCGCTTCGACGGGGGCTAGGCTTGGGGAAGAGGCGTGCAACCGGAGCGCCAGGCCCTGGTGCTGGACGAATTCCGGCGGAAAACAGCCCGGAAATCCACGCTGTGATGGGCTGTTTGGAGCTTTCCACAAGCAAATCCCGGCATTGAGAAGCAGGATGCGGCAGATGACAAAGAAATACAAGATATTGTGGCCGGGTGTTGACATCCACCATAGACAGCGGTATTTTTTCATCTGCGGCTGTAAACGGACTGTTAAGAAGCCATGGCGCCAGAACCCGCCGAGAGGCCGCTGAGACATTCAACTCACGGTATTTTCCGTTTTCCGCTTTTTGTTCTCCGCAAGATTCTTACGCGGTTTCCTTCCCGGCCGTTCTGCAGTGGGTGGAGGGGCGGGTCATCACCAAGTTTGCCCATGAGAGAGGATCCCATGAACGAGACATATCTTCAGACCACAACCGGTTCCTTCCAGACTCCCTACACGCAACGGGGCCTGACCTTTTCGCGCCGCTTCTCCAGGGAAGGCGTTTCTCCTTACGATGAAATCCGCTGGGAACGGCGCACCGCATCCATCAGTGACACCAAGGGCAACACGATCTTCGAGCAGAAGGACGTGGAGGTGCCCATGGACTGGTCGATGACGGCGACCAATATTGTGGCCTCGAAGTACCTGCACGGGCAGCTCGGCACGCCGGAGCGGGAGACGGGCGTGCGGCAACTGGTAGGGCGCGTGGCGGAGACGATTCGTGACTGGGGTATGTCCGGCGGCTACTTTGCCACCGCGGCCGATGCGGCTATCTTCCACGACGAGCTGGTCCACATGCTGCTGACCCAGAAGGCGGCCTTCAACTCGCCGGTCTGGTTCAACGTGGGTTGCGACCGGCTGGAACCCGAGGCGGACGGACAGAATTGGCACTGGGATCCGGTCACGGGCGGCGTCAAGTACTCAGCCACGGGATACAAGAATCCGCAGTGCTCGGCCTGCTTCATCAACGCGGTCGATGACTCGCTGGACTCGATTCTGACCCTGGCCAAGACCGAGGGGATGCTGTTCAAGTGGGGCTCGGGGACGGGCACAAACCTTTCATCGATCCGCGGATCGATGGAGCTGCTCTCGGGCGGCGGGCAGGCTTCCGGACCGCTCAGCTTTATGCGTGGGTTCGACGCTTTCGCGGGCGTCATCAAGTCCGGCGGCAAGACGCGCCGCGCCGCCAAGATGGTGATCCTGAATGTGGATCACCCCGACATCATGGAATTTATCGACTGCAAGGCCAAAGAGGAAGCCAAGGCCCACACGCTCATCAAAGCTGGATACGATGGCTCGGGTCCGGACTCCGAGGCATTCTCGTCGATCTTCTTCCAGAACGCCAACAACTCGGTGCGCGTGAGCGATCCGTTCATGCGAGCCTACGAAGCGGACGGGGCCTTCACCACCTACACGGTGAAGGACCACCAGCCGGTGAGGACGTACAAAGCGCGCGAAATCATGCGCAAGATCTCTGAAGCGACGTGGCTCTGCGGCGATCCCGGCATGCAGTTCGACGACACGATCAACCGCTGGCATACGAGCAAGAACACGGCGCGCATCAACGCCTCGAATCCCTGCTCGGAGTATATGTTCCTGGACAACTCGGCCTGCAACCTGGCTAGCTTCAATCTGTTGAAGTTTGTAACTCCGGCTGGCACGTTTGATATACCGGCCTACCGGCATGCAATCTCGGTGATGATTACGGCCATGGAGATCCTGGTGGACAACTCGGGTTATCCGACCGAGTCAATCTCCCGGAACTCGCACGACTACCGGCCGCTGGGCCTGGGCTACGCCAACCTGGGCGCGCTGCTGATGTCCTTCGGCCTGCCCTACGATTCCGCGGCCGGCCGCGATCTTGCCGCCGCTCTCACGGCCATCATGTGCGGCCAGGCCTACCTGCAGTCAGCGGTGATTGCCGCCAATTGCCCGCCGCTGGCCTCGGCCACGCCTCTGACAGCGAGCGTCGAGCGGCAGGGCGGCGCCTGCCCGGGCTTCTACGTCAACCGCGAGCCGTTTCTAGACGTGATCCGGATGCATCGCGCGGAAGTCAACAATATCGGCAAGTCGAAGACCAGCGGCGAGCCCTTCACCGTGCCGCAGCTCGACGCTCTGATTGATGCCAGCCGCGAGAGCTGGGACCTGGCGCTGGTTTACGGTGAGCGTCATGGCTACCGCAACTCGCAGACCACGGTGCTGGCGCCTACCGGCACCATCGGCTTCATGATGGACTGCGACACCACAGGCATCGAGCCCGATCTGGCGCTGGTCAAGTACAAAAAGCTGGTTGGTGGTGGCATGATCAAGATCGTCAATAATACCGTGCCCGCCGCGCTCTTCAAGCTGGGCTACGACAACGACGAGGTCAACGCCATCGTCAGCTACATCGACGCGACCGGGACGATCGAGGGCGCGCCGGGCATTCGTCCCGAGCACCTCCCAGTCTTCGATTGCAGTTTCAAGCCGGCCAAGGGCACGCGGTCGATCCACTACATGGGGCACATCAAGATGATGGCGGCGGCGCAGCCGTTCCTCTCCGGCGCCATCTCGAAGACCGTGAATCTGCCGCACGAGGCCACCGTGGATGAGGTTGCCGAAGCCTATACCGCGAGCTGGCGCCTGGGCATCAAGGCCGTGGCGATTTACCGCGACGGATCCAAGGGCACGCAGCCGCTGAATACCAGTCTCGAAACCAAGCGCGAGCCCTCGGCTCTGGATGCCGCCGGCAGTCGCGTGCTGGCAAAACTGGCCTCTGGCCAGACCGCTGCCGAAGCCGACCTGAAAGCTTTGGAAGCCAAGACTGCCGAGAAGCTCGAGGTGAGTGTCAAGGATGTGGTCGTTGCAGCCGGTGCCTTCCAGAAAGCCCTGGATGAGATCGCCGCGGCTGCCGAACTGCCGGTGCTTGAAACTGTAAGAGCCGTGGAAGCCGCGACAGAGGTGCAGGACCTGAATGCCCCGCCGCGCGCCGTGCGCCACCGGCTGCCGGAGGAGCGCGCATCGGTCACTCACAAGTTCTCCATCGCCGGCCATGAGGGCTACATCACCGTGGGCCTCTACCCCACCGGTCAGCCGGGCGAGATCTTCATCCGGATGGCCAAGGAGGGCTCGACCGTCTCCGGCCTGATGGACGCCTTTGCCACCGCTATTTCGCTCGCATTGCAGCATGGGGTGCCGCTCAAGGTGCTATGCGAAAAGTTTGCGCACACCCGCTTTGAGCCTTCGGGCTGGACCGGCAACGAGCAGATTGGCTATGCCAAGAGCCTGATGGACTACATCTTCCGCTGGCTCCATCTGCGCTTCCTCTCAGGCCAGCAGTTGGCTTTGTTTGCCGGTCTGGCTCCGCAGGCGCCGCAACTGCCCGCCTCGCCCAGCCTGCTTGAGGAGACTGAAGCCGCCGAGGAAGAGAATATCTCGCAGGATCAGCTGACCAAGCTTGCGGCGGAGGTGGCCAGGCGCCTGAACCAGGTGAGCGCTCATCCGGTTGCTCCGCCTGCGGGTGGCGCACCGGCACGGCGGACGCCCGAGGCGCAATCTGCACCCCAGCCGGCGGCGGGTCCAGAGCAAGTGCCCTCCCTGCAGGATCGCGGCATCTACCACGCGGCCGACGCGATGCGCGATATGTACGACATGGGAGACGCGCCCAGTTGCGGCACCTGCGGCGCCATCATGGTCCGTAACGGCAGTTGCTATCGCTGCATGAGCTGCGGCTCAACCAGCGGTTGTAGTTAGATCCTTATTCATACTCATAGTGGAGCAGCCGGTCTGCTCCACTATTTTTGTCTTTTTGAATGAGGAAATAGAGAGGTACTTCTAACGCCTTATTTTCTCTCAACGACGTGCCGTTTGCTGATGCGAACTTTGCGCGAGCGGCGTTGGCCTCTACATCTTGACGAGCCAATCAGATCAATGCCGCTCAGATCACCGCCAGCCTAACAAGGAAGGACCGCGCACGAAGCT
>JAJZAL010000375.1 GCA_021799405.1 Acidobacteriota bacterium | reverse complement strand
GCGAGGTGAATCGGAAGGGCATGTGCTCGCGCACCTTGCCGGCGAAGTTCAGCGTTTCAAGAAAAGCCACAAACACGACCGCGCCGCCCAGCGGCGTCACCGCGCGAGAACTCTCGCACAAGACCACGCGCTGACCCGAGAACAGCGCCCTGATCTCACGCGGGACTGGATTGTCCGCAGTCTTTGGCTCCATCCTCTAGTTTTCTCAGGTCGTGCTCGAAACAGAAGGCGCAACTTCGGGATTCAGGTTCAATTGTTCCCACCGCCACGCGCTGCGCCGGTAGAAAACGCACGCCCTCTGCCCTCCAATACAAAACATTAGGGCAAAAGCTCTTATCCGGCATGAACCAGTTTCTGGCGGCTGATGGAGAGGCCGTCGCGGCGGCGGAGATTGCGGAAGACCACGGTAGAGACGACGGTCAGGATGCCGAGGGCGACGAAGGCCTCGTGAATTCCGTGGATGAAAACGACGGGGACCGACCAAATGTGCTCGGGAAGGAAGAAAGCCGTCGCGAGCCCGGCGATGGCGACGCCGAAGCTGAGGGCCATCTGCTGCATGGTGGCAAAGATGGTGCTGGCGGCGCTGGTGTCCTCTTCGACGACGTCCGCGTAGACCAGGGTGTTCATGCTGGTGTATTGCAGAGTGCTGAAGGCTCCATAGAGGAAGGCGAGCAGCACGATGGCCCAGAGCGGCGTGCGCAGTCCAATGCCTGCGAAGAGCACCAGCAGGACGCCGATGATGAACGTGTTGGAGATAAGGATGTAGCGGTAACCGAAGCGGTTCAGCAGCCTAGTCATGAAGGCATTCATCACCATGGCCGCAAGGGCCTGGGGCATGATGAGGAGTCCCGACTGGACGGGAGTGTAGCCGAGGCCGATCTGATAGAGCAGTGGCAGGAGAAAGGGCACGCCGCCTATGCCCAGTCGGGTGATGAAGCCCCCTCCGACGGCGGCGCGGAAGGTGCGGAGCCGGAAAAGCGCGAGCCGGAGCAAAGGGAAGGCGGCCTCCTTCGCATGCAGCCAGTAGCCGGCAAGAAGGGCGGAGGAGATCGCGAGCAGGCTGAAGATCTCGCGGATGCTGAGGGTGTGGTCGCCGAAGACTTCGAGGACGTAGGAGAGCAGGGCTACTCCGGAGCCGAAGAGGATGAGACCTAGCAGGTCGAGAGGCGGGGTATCCTGCTCGCGATAGTCAGGCAGGTAGAGGTAGACCATGACCAGGCCGAGGAGGCCGATGGGGATGTTGAGAAAGAAAATGATGCGCCAATGGAGGTAATCGACGATGAGGCCGCCGGCGACCGGACCGAGCATGGGACCGATCAGGGCTGGAATGGAGACGAAGCTCATCACCCGCACCAGTTCATGTTTGGCAAAGGCACGCACCAGTGTGAGGCGTCCGACGGGAACCATCATGGCGCCGCCGCAGCCCTGGAGCACACGGCAGAAGACCAGCTCGTGGATGTTGGTGGAGATGCCGCAGAGCAGTGAGCCCAGAGTAAAGATGCCAATGGCGGCGGAGAAGACCCGGCGGGTGCCGAAGTGGTCGGCCATCCAGCCGCTGATCGGGATGAAGATG
This sequence comes from Acidobacteriota bacterium, assembly GCA_021799405.1. The sequence goes on along the minus strand of JAJZAL010000375.1, from coordinate 2,562 downwards.
GCGAGCGCAAGCGTATAGCTGGCCAGCACGGCTTTCATGGCCAGGGCGGTGACACTGAGGGCTTTGGCGATGACGGGGACACCCGTATTGAGGATGGTGGTGTCCAGCGACTCCATGAAAAAGGCCACTGCAACCAGCCATGGGAGGAGGTTTCGCGTCGAAGAAGGGAGGACTTCGGCGCGCAGTTCTGACTGAGTTGGCTGGGACGGTTCCATTGCTGAAGCATCTCTCCGATGCGGGCTAAGCTATGCGGCTTGACGTGCGGATCGAAGCTGATCTCGAAAGCGAGTGCTCTGATCAGTCCTTTTCAGGATACCGTGAAGTTGTGGTCTGTGTAGAATTGGCGCGCGCAGGGAAAGCCGATTGCGGCTGAAGCTCCGGTTTTTGATTTCTATCCTGTGGGGAATTGCGATTGGCGGAATTACCTTCATAGCAGGGCAACTGTCGATGCGCTCAGAACAGCGGCATCGACATCGTGAGGATGAATTGTCGGCAGGTTCGCCGTCAGGTGGTGTTCGGCTTGCGCAGGACCCAGGTAGTCATGCAGCGGCTGCCGTGCACAATGGTGGTTTTGAGCGGATCAACAAGCTCGGCCCTGCGCTCGCTGGTGTAGGCGAGGAGCATCTGCTCGTCGACAAGGAACCACTCAGAGCTGCCAACCCGGTAGATACCATCGCGGAGCGGTTCGAAGTCCATGCCGATGCGCGACGCCAGGCGGCAGAACAGCAGACCGCCGGGCCGCAGCGTGCGCCAGAGCTCGTTGAACATGGCCTGGAAGTGTTCCTTGTTCCGGGCGAAGTGCAGGACCGCGCTACAGATCACCACGTCAGCGACAGCGTCGCTGAACGGCATCTGCTCGACGGCGGCGATGCGGAAGTTCTCCGCCGGAGACGGGTTGCCAAGCGAGGCTGCGAGGCTGCGTACGTGCTCCACGGCACGCGCATTCGTATCGACGGCGAACACTTCGCAGCCTTCGCGCATCAGGTAGGTCAAGTTCCTTCCGAAACCGGTGCCAGCGTCCAGCACGCGCATTGTCGGGGTTATGTTTCCGCGCAGAATCTGGTCGAACAGGTAAATGTCAATCTGACCGAATTGTTCCTGAAGTGTCACGTGCGGAAGATCCTTCCCTGGTGAACATAACGGATCTCTCATCTCTTTTTCCTCGACTGGTGAGGGTGATTCGCCCACACAAAACGCGCCTTGCTGACTCGAAGAACTTAACCCGGTGGCGGGCGACGGGATGAGTCAGCAAAAAGCGCATTCAGCGGGTCCAATTCGCTCCCCTCGCTCTGTTCCGCGGGGGCGAAGGCGAGCCATCCTGCTCCGCCCGCCACTAGAGCCATCCCAAGCCAGGCCCGTTCGGGTGGGGAAGCAGGTTGCAGAGCCGCTCCCACGACGATCGTAAACAGGGGCGCAATGAGAAAGCGAGCCGTCATGCGGGAGGCAGCGAGGTAGCGCATCAGCCAAAACAGCAAGAATAGCGCGGGAAGGTCAATGGCAAACGGCTCCAGAAGTTCTGGCGGCAACAGACTCCAGCGCCATGCGGTGTGTGGCGTGATGGCACTGGCCACAGCGAAACAAACGGCGCTGGCGGCGCCCGCCTGCGCGGCCATGGGCAAGGTGGAGCCGTCTGCGAAGCTGCGAGCGAGCCTCACCGCAAAACAGTTTGTGACGGCAATGCCAAGGGCTGCGGCAACAAGCGCGCACAGAGCTGCTCCTGCGCGGAATGAGGCGGGAACGTCGAGAGGAAAAAGAAACAGGATGCCGGCGACCGCGCATATGGAACCGGCCAATGCGGCTTTTCCCCGTCCAGGAAGGTCGCCCTGAAGGTAAGGCTGCAGAACGACGGCGAAGACGGGCGTGAGTGAGAATACCGCAACCCTGTCCAGAGTAGAGACCGCGTCCTGTGCAAGAGATACCAGCACGGATGGAAGCACGAAGAGACCCAAACCGACGCTAGCGCAAGCCCAAGCGAGCCGCCCGCGTGGGAAGTCGAGGCCGCGAGCAACGGCGATGGAGGCCGCCAGGGCTGCGAAAGCTGAGAAGAGTGCCGCCTGACGCAGCGTGGGTGGTAGCAGGACATCGCGCGAATGCGGAAGAAGATCCGAACTCAGCGAAGAGATAGCCCACAACCCCGAAAGCAGCAGGAGACCAAGGGCAGGAGACAGACCAATCTTCGTGCGTCGGGCGCGGCGCAATCTCATCGATTCAATAAGAACACAGTCGCCGGTGTGACGCGGGCATCGAGTCGCGCTGAAACCACTGTTCACCTCTGGACCCCAGTTATGACAATTGCTCCGGCAAACTGGTGCGATGCCGATTCTCGTTACCTATCCCGGTTCGATGGCTGACTCGGCGATATCCCGCGGAGTGACTTCCTGCCAAGCGCTCAGGGGCCGCTCACTCGTTCTTCGCTGCTCATTTCCGCGTCAATGCGACACATTTTTGCGTGCCGAGGTACCTCGATAACCCTGCCAGACGTACTCCAGTGCTTCAGGCAGCGTCTGGAGGCGGACGGCGTGGTCGACGTGGCCGGCGTTTTCAGCAAAGACGAATTGATAG
>JAJZAL010000374.1 GCA_021799405.1 Acidobacteriota bacterium | reverse complement strand
CCGCTTGACTGCGCGGCGAACTCTGATGGTGTCATGTAGCTCAGTCTGCTATGTGGCCTCCGTTCGTTGTAATCGCAGCGCCAGTTGGCGATGATTCTCCTGGCCTCGAAGAGGTTCTGGAACCAGCTGACACGCAGGCATTCCTCGCGCAGCTTGCTGTTGAAGCTCTCCACGTAGGCGTTCTGCGTAGGCTTGCCCGGCTGGATGTGAACCAGATCGATCTTGTGATCCAGAGCCCAGGCTAGGAAGTGGCGACTGGTCAGCTCGGGGCCGTTGTCACAGCGAATCGCTCGCGGAAGACCGCGCTCGGCGATGATCTGGTCGAGCACGCGCGTAACGCGCAGACCGGCAAAACTCGTGTCCACTTCCATGGCGAGGCTCTCTCGCGTGTACGCGTCGATGACGTTCAGCACACGGATCGAGCGGCCCGAAGCCACCGCGTCATGCACGAAATCGAGCGCCCATTCCTGGTTGGCCGCCGTATAGATCCCCAGAGGTGTGCTCAGGCGCACGCAATGCTTCCGCTTCTTGCGGCGTAGCGCCAGGCCGGCTTCGCGATAGATACGGTGCACCCGCTTATGGTTCACCTGCTCACCTTCACGGCCGAGCAGCACGTGCAGACGCCGATAGCCGAAGCGCGGCTTCTCGCGAGCCAGCGCGATCAGACGGTCACGCAGGCTGTTGTCGTTCTGCCGCGGCTTATAGCGATAGCTCGAAACCGGAACCAGCAACAGGCGACAGGCCCGGCGTTCGGTGAAGGCGAACTACCCCCGGATGTGCTCGACAGATGCCTTCATCGCTGCGAGCTCCATCCGTCTTTTTCAATGACCGACTGCAGCGCTTCCTTGTCCAGGCTCAGATCGGCAACCAACTTGCGCAATCGGGCGTTCTCATCCCGCAACCGCTTGGCTTCCTGCGCCTCGCTCACATCCATGCCGCCGTACTTCGACTTCCAGGCATAGATCGTGTGCGCGCTCACCCCCACCTCACGCGCCACATCCTCGGCCTTGCGGCCGGCTTCCATCTGCTTGGCCGCCGCGATCATCTGCGCTTCGGTGTGCTTGCTCCTCGACATCTCCCCGCACCTTCCTGAATACGAAAATCGTACTCGGTTCTGTGCGGAAAACTGGGATCAGGCCACTGGCGCTCTCCATCCGTCCTTTAGTCCATTCTGATCGTCCATAAGTAACTGGACCGCTGCTGATTGTCATTCTCCGCCAGATAAATCTGGCCATCGTCATCCATCGTGATGTCGTGAACCCGCGCCGGACGCTCATTCGTCGCAGGGTCCGTCAGATCCGTATAACCTTCGATCCGGTCCGTGCGCATATCCCAGTGAATGAACTGGGTGTGGCCATTGAGGCCCCCTGCGCCAAAAAGGTGACCGTCTCGAATCAGTAAAGCCGGAAAGCGTCCTGTAGCCACCACATTCGCCATTTTCTCGACGCGTCCATCCTGTGTATCGATGCGAGCGAGAACTCCCGCCACTGTACCGGCGTAGATATATCTCTCCCCGTCGTAGGCCATGGAGTCACAGAATCCGTAATCCTCCCGATGCCGCGTCTCCCCAAGAGCGCTTGCAACCCCCGCAGGCTTCACGGGATCGTTGAGAAGCTGACGTGGATCATCCCGGCGCGCCAACCCGTGTTCATACCACACAAACGAGTCTTTGGCCGGGTCGTACATAAAGAGCCGGATGGGTTCTCTACCCGTAGTTTCATCCCAAGCACGCGTCTCGGCATATGTCCCCCAAAGACGCCCCTCCTTGTCAACCACCGCGTTGTGCGGCTGCGCCAGCATTATCGAGTTGCTGATGTACGCAAGAACTTCCGACGCCCCGGTCCGAAGATCGGTCTTGAATACCGCTTCCGCCGGGTATGTAAACCCGTACATCAGATCCCGCTTCCAATCAGCAGCCACCGACTGGATGTAAAGGTGCGGGACTGGAACGCAAATGATCTGGTATTCTCCAGCGCCCGGATCGAATCTGACCAATTTTCCGCCCGGCGCCTCGCGCTGCCGATCCACGTCGTGCAATTGCGAAGTGCCAAAGTAGAAACACCGATCTTTTGAGTTCAGCAAGAGCGTGCGATGAATTTTGACGTCAAACTCGTCTGTCCATCGCTGGGTGTTCATACATTCAAATTGCTGGTTGCGCGGATCGAAGGCGTAAAGCAGGTCCCCGTCCATGGAATTGAGGCCGCAATAGACCTTTTTATCCGAAGGGTTCCATGCGACGGCGTCAAAGCTGATCCAGCCTCTAAACCATGTCGGATCCGCAACCAGATCTTTATAGCTCCAACGGCCGGCGATCTTCTCTTTCCATCCATCCAGCTTGTAATTGCGCAACGCATGCGCCTTCACTCGTATCTTCGCGCTCATCCTTGAACCCTCGCTGAAAACCTCCCGTCCATTTCTTCCTCGGGACATTCACTCCATGTCTACAGTGGCAATTCGAACCGCCCGCCCCGCAACAACGCGAGTATTCCAATTTACCCAGCACTCCAAACAGGTCACCGGCTGAACAAATGCTTTCTGGCCAACACACACGGGCGGCAGATCTCCCGATTGCACAACAGGAAATCGGGTCTTTCACGGAGCATCTCCACCACATTCTCAATGATGTCCCGTCCTTGCATCAAAAAGCATAGCGCCTGGCCGACATTGAGATCGCTAACCTGGTTCCGTTTGCGCAAAAGATACTCAACTGCATTAAACGCCATCGAACAACTTGCAGTGCAATCCAGTTCGTAGTCAATGATATCGCCGCTTGGCAGGCGGCACTTAACCACGGGCAGCGGGCCGTCGTCCCAATAGAACTTCGTGACGCCCGCGCATGATTCTCCGATGTGAATACAAGAATTGGCCATGTGCGTGACGCCGATAAGGAGTACGTATCCTCCCGCCCGCGCCAAGCGATCGATGGGAGAATCGACTCCAAACGCCTCTCGTAGATAATGATCGGCAAGAAATTCCGCCGCCCGCCTCCCCTGCGCCACAACGGAGTGCGTGGGATGACAACTTCGCTGGGATGCCGGTCGCTGACGGTACATTTCTGTCAGCATGCCCGACCGGCTGGCCGTCAAGCGCATATCGAAGCAGGGAGTGGGAAGATATCGGGTGGTATTGAAGGCGGGCATCGCCAGGGTTCCGTCCTCACCAACCACTTCCAGCAGGCCGTCGATCAGCGCGTCTGCGCCGCCGTCGATCGGACCTACCTTCCGTAGACTGCTGTGCACCAGCAAATGGTCCCCACGCCTCAATCCTGCGCGTCCCAGGGCATCCACGATCTGTCGCTTTGTTGCCTGCATCGAAAACACCTACAGCGGATGATCGCCCCCGACCTAGCCGCTCTGCCTGTTTATGGGCGTGAGGCGGCTGACCAGCATGCGATGTGGGGGTCAGCCGAAATCCGGAGAAACTTCAGTTGAAGCGGTCTGGTCAGTTCGTCGCAAAAGGTCGACCTTTGGGATCATGACAAGCGCGCTGACGGTAGCGATCAAGGGCAGGAAGGCAGCCAGCGCAAATACCGATCCATAACTATGGAAATGATCCAGAAGAACTCCGATGCACAATTGAACGACAATTGCGCCTGCCCCCGACCCCGCCTGGCACAAACCGGCAGCCGCGCCAACTTCCGTGGGAGCAAATAGATCCGATGGCAGGGCCAGTAAAATTGTCGAGAAGGCGGCATAAAAGAACGTCCACGCGCTGATTGTGCTTATCACCGCGGCATTCCCCGGCAGCAGGGTCGCAGGCGCCACGAGAACCATCATAGCGCCGCTGCACAACAACACTGCTTTTCGTGCGCGGGTCAACGACTGTCCATGTTTCGCCAGCCAAGTAGAGGCTCCGCCGCCGCAGAAATTGCCCAAATCGGCGAACAAAAATGGAACCCAGCCGAGCGTCGCCAGCAGCCGAAGGCTGAAACCGCGGGAGCCGATGAGATATTGCGGCAGCCAGAAGACATAAAACCACCAGATCGAATCGGTGCAGGCCCGGCCCAGCATGATTGCCCATATTTGCCTATATCGGAGGAGACTTTGCGTCGAAGGCTGTATAGCTTGCTCTTCAGTTGGCGGCAGGCTGGAGGTGAGCAGTTGCCGCTCCGCTTCGCCCAGAGCAGGGTGATGTTTCCACGGATAGTAA
>JAJZAL010000373.1 GCA_021799405.1 Acidobacteriota bacterium | reverse complement strand
CCTTTTCTTCACGCGATGGCCCTGACCATGTGAGAAACTGGAAGAGCTGAAGTTCTCGGGCGCTGCATCTCTGCGCGCCGTAAAAATCTTCGCTTAATTTTTTGGTCTTACCCGCCGGCTCAGCCGAAACCCTGCTGCGGCCCGCGCTCAGGAACCGGATACGAATGATCAGCGTCAGCAATGTGACCATGCGCTACGGCTCGAAGGTGCTCTTCGAAGACGTCAGCACCACCTTCACCCCGGGCCGCCGCTACGGACTCACCGGCCCCAACGGCGCCGGCAAGTCCACCTTCATGAAGATCCTCACCGGCGATCTAGAGCCGCAGAAGGGCACGGTAGTCCGCCCACGCAAGCTGGGCGTGCTGCGGCAGGACCAGTTCGCCTTCGACGCCTATCGCGTGATCGATACCGTCATCATGGGCAACAAGCCGCTGTGGGCAGCCCTTGAAGAGCGCGACCGCATCTACGAAAAGGCCGAAATGACCGACGAAGACGGAATGCGCCTGGGCGAGCTGGAGGGCACCATCGGCGACGAGGATGGCTACACCGCCGAAAGCGATGCCGCCATCCTTTTGCAGGGCCTCGACATTCCCGATGAAATCCACGAGCGCAAGATGGGCGAGTTGCAGGGTGGCCAGAAGGTACGCGTGCTGCTGGCCCAGGCACTCTTCGGCAAGCCGCAGGCGCTGCTGCTCGACGAGCCCACCAACTACCTCGACCTTGACTCCATTCACTGGCTCCAGGACTTCCTTCTCAACTACGACGGCACGCTGATCGTCATCTCTCACGACCGGCACTTCCTGAACAGCGTCACCACCCACACCGCCGACATCGACTACCAGACCATCATTACGTACACCGGCGGCTACGACGAGATGGTCATGGCGAAGACGCAGATCCGCTCGCGTCTTGAGGCAGAGAACGCCCAGCGCGAGAAAAAGATCGCGCAGCTCAACGAATTCATCGCGCGCTTCGCCGCCGGTACGCGCTCCTCACAGGTCACCAGCCGCCGCAAGGAAGTCGAGCGCCTGCAGACCAACGATCTGGCCCGCTCCAACATTCAGCGCCCCTACATTCGCTTCGATCAGACACGGCCCAGCGGCAAGCACGTCCTCGAATTCAAGCACCTGACCAAGTACTACGGCGACCTGAAGGTTCTCGACGGATTCACCGCCAACGTGCTGCGCGGCGAAAAAATCTGCCTGCTGGGCCGCAACGGCGCCGGCAAGACCACGCTGCTCAAAAGCCTGCTTGCCAACTATCCCGGCCTCGCCGACAAAGACTTTACCCTCGACTCCGGCACTGTCTTCTGGGGCCACGAAGCCCAGATCGGCTACTTTCCGCAGGACGTTGGCTCAACTATCGAGCACGGCCTCACCGTGGCCGAGTGGCTGCACCGCTGGAAGCCCGACGCGCATGTCGAAGACATCCGCGGCATCCTCGGCCAGATGCTCTTCAGCGGCGAGGAAGGCTCTAAGCCCACCAAGGCGCTGAGCGGCGGCGAGCAGGCGCGGCTGGTCTTCTGCAAGCTCATTCTCACCAAGCCAAACATCCTCATCTTTGATGAGCCGACCAACCACCTCGACCTCGAAGCCATCAACGCGCTCAACATCGCGCTACAGCGCTACGAGGGCACGGTGCTGCTGGTCACGCACGATCACGACCTCATCGACGAAGTGGCAACACGCCTCTGGCACTTCCACGAAGGCCAGATCGAAGACTTCCAGGGCCCCTACGAGGAATGGAAAGGCAAGCACAACTGAGGAAACGACGAGAAGGCAGCCGCGCTTTGACTAAGTGCTCTCATATTCGTCGCGATACTCGATCAGCTGTTTGACGATTTGCTCCGCCAACTCAGCGGAGGAGGCACCAACGATTTCATCATCGTTGACATCCCATACGACCTCGCCGCCATTGCTTGAGAGCGTTAGCATCCACCACCGATCCGGAGGCGATTGCTTGCGCGATCCCATAAGAGTAGCTACCCATCCAAAGACAATTACGCAGTTCCTGGGTGCACCAACAAAGGGCGCCGGCATCAACTCCTTGAATTGAGCGCCTACTGGCTCCAACTTCAAAAGTGGAGACCGACTCTTACCAAGAGGCGGCCCGTCATCCCATTCAAAGGGCACTCCATCTATCTCTCCGACGCGCATACCTGTAGCTCGCGTCACCGTGATCAACCCTTTCCACATAGCAGTGCCACGCTCGCTGCCCAAAGGTGCTTTGCTCAATTCGGCACCAGCCGTTACGCCCTCCCTCTTACGACCGTGTCGACGTATCGATAGAAATTGATCCAGGCTTTGCATATCTCGCGTAGCCTCCCTTTCAGGCAGCAGAAACGCTGGAATAATTCCCAACGCCTCGCAATGCTTGTCACTCGGACTCGTTCGCCCCGTAATGAGGTTGTGCGCCGTCTGCCGCGTTACGCCCAATGCCGCGGCCAGAGAGCTAGCAGACGCGAATCTCCCGAGGAGCCAAGCAGGCAGATCAGAGCGTTTCAGCAAGTCCATGGTGAAACCGTATCATGGGCGCGAATCATTTGTCAAATTGTATACTAATATTTTACATAACTCCAGAAAGTGGTTTTGATCGACAAGTCTCGGTGCGCCAGGTTCCGCCTTTGAGACCCGGAGTTGCGGCTTTATTCGGGTTGAAGGCCGGGGAGAGGCCGCCGTCTGAACTTGACACCCATGCGGCAATGCCGCATACTCGCTCTCGTGAGCATCCCCATGCTGACGGTCGTCGAAACCAGCGCCTTTGTCCGCAGGGCAGTGAAGCTGCTTTCCGCCGAAGAGCATGAGGAATTGCTTTTCTTCCTTGCGCTCCATCCCCGATCCGGAGATGAGATACCCGGTACAGGCGGAGTGCGTAAGGTTCGCTTTGCGGCGCGGGGTAAGGGAAAATCGGGTGGAGTGCGGGTCATCTACTACTTCTTCGACGAAGATAACCCGCTCTACGCCATCTTTCTCTACGGCAAGAATGAACAGGCAAACCTCACGCCGAAGCAAAAACATGAGGTCTCATCGTTTGCAGCCAAGCTCAAGGCGGCTGCAAAGATACGGAGGGTCAAACCATGAAGCGAAAAAACGTCGCAGACGAACTTGTCGCAGCCATGCGCGAAGCCGCAGCCATTGCCCAAGGCAAGGCGGTTCCTGCGGCAGTGCATCGTTTCCCCCTGGAGCTTGATGTGGACGTGCGCGCCGTGCGTGCGGCTACCGGCTTGAGCCGCACGGAGTTTGCGCGCCGGTTTGCCCTCGACCCGCGCGCCCTGCAGGACTGGGAACAGGGGCGGCGCCGCCCGGACCGCGCCGCACGAGCCTATCTCACCGTGATTGCCCGTCATCCAGAGGCCGTCGAGGAGGCCTTGGCAAGCTGACACCCTGATTCACGGGACGGGGAATCGGGGGCCTGCGCCTGGAGGTTCAATGAAGCCGAATTCATCCCCGTGGACGAGTCTTTCAAGAAGTCGAAGAAGAACCCGCGGTATGTTGCAGCCTATAGCGCACTGGAAGAAGAATTTGCGCTTGCCTCGGCCGTGATCAAGGCGCGAGAATTCCGGCATGACGCGGGAGCAGGTTCTCCCGCCAGCGCTACGATAAACCCATGAGCACGCAGGAGCATTGGGAACGTATCTATCAGACCAAAACTCCGGGCGAGACTAGCTGGTTCCGGCCTCATCTTGAAACCTCACTCGACTGGATCATGGAAGCGGCTCCCGATCGCTCGGCTTCGATCATCGACGTGGGCGGCGGCGAATCCACGCTGGTCGATGATCTGCTGGACCGGCAATATTGCGCGCTGACCGTTCTGGACGTCGCCGGGGCCGCGATCCGAAAATCTCAAGACCGGCTTGGCTCGGCTGCAAAGAGCGTCAATTGGCTTGTGGGCGATCTGACTGAAGTTGCACTGCCCGCGCGCGCTTACGATCTATGGCACGACCGCGCTGTCTTCCACTTCTTCACCGATGTCGAGCGGCGGTCCGCGTATGTACGCCAGCTATCCTCGGCTCTCAAGACCGGAGGTCACGTCCTGATGGCGACGTTCGGACCTGAAGGTCCGCAAAAGTGCAGCGGGCTTGTAACGCAGCGCTATGATGCGGATGCGCTGCTTTGCGTGCTGGGTCCGGACTTTCGGCTCGCGCAGCAAGCTGTGGTGGAGCACCAGACTC
>JAJZAL010000372.1 GCA_021799405.1 Acidobacteriota bacterium | reverse complement strand
GCGACCGGCCGGAGGATATTCCGCACCTGGCGCGATTTTTTCTGGAGCGCTTCTCCCGCCGCTACGGCAAGAGCGTGAGCGGATCGCCGCGATTCTATGAGGCGCTTTTGAGCAGGAGATGGCCGGGGAATGTCCGGCAGTTGAAGAACGTGATGGAGCGGCTGACTGCGCTGCATCCCGGTGGCCTGCTGGAGCCGGATGATCTGGAGGATGAGATTGGCGGTGGGGAAGTCTCGAACAGCCTTTCCGCGCTGCCATGGAAGGATGCGCGAGATCGCTATCTGGCGAGCTTTGAGCAGTCCTACGCGCAGGCTGTACTGGCACGTTGCGGAGGCAATATCAGCGCCGCGGCGCGCGCGGCCGGAGTGGACCGGAAGACGTTTTATACGCTGCTCAAGCGGAGTCGCGATCCGCAGGCTGGGGAATTAATTCCCCAGCAGGAGCTTGAAAGCGGGGAATGAGTTCCTCAATTTAGCGGAGTTGGTCGCGGTAAGTTATTGATATAAAAGGGTGGTTGGTTTGGCGTCTGGAGTGCTTTTACTGCTGGCAGGAGCTGCCATCAATGAAAGATTTCACTTCAGGCATTAAGGCATTTGTACTGATTCTTGGCTTTTTCCTTCTGATACCCCAAAGAGGGAACGCAATTCCAGCGTACGCCCGGCGTTACAGGCTTCGCTGCTTTGCATGTCACGTCATTCCGCCCGTCCTGAACAAGGAGGGCTATATGTTCAAACGGCTTGGCTATCATCTGCCGCCAGCACTCCTGAAGGGACAGGCTTCGCCGCGTCTCACAGAACTTATCAAGCAGGAGCCGGCGTGGTCGTTGACCACGAATGCGGCCTTTGCTGTCGCGGATTTCGATTTTGCCGCGCAGCGCAACAAACAGCAGGGCTCGACGCCTAGTTCCACATCGTCATTCCAGGTGGCGAACTGGACCGCGTATATGAGCGGCTGGGTTCCAGACACGACTTTCTACTATTACACGCAGGTCAACCTGATTAATGGCGGGAATACCAATCCCAGTGTCAGTAACGGATATGCCGGATATGTCGGAGGAAGCGCCCAAAGCAGTTGGTTTATCCAGGGCGGCCAGATGCGCGTGATGGGCGCCAATGGCACCATGGCCGCAAACACGGAGAGTTTTCTGCCCAATGCTCCTTTGATGTGGGAATATGCCGATCCGGACAATTTCACGCTCGACCAGCATATGGTGGGTATCCGCGCCGGCTACACCTATGCATTGCCGAAATATAAACAGATCTTCGGCGCATCCTTAAGCGTGAGCAACGGAGACCATGCGGACGGCAGCACGATTCAGGGCCCGGCTGCAAAGAACTCCAAGGATCTCTATGCGGATATCGATTGGTGGTTTGCTCAGGAGAGCGGCGTAACGTTTCTGAGCTACTACGGAAAGAAGAACCAGATCCAAAATAGCGGAGCTCCGAACCAGTTCAGCTATTATCCCGTCATTCGCCGCAATGGAATTTTCGCCAACTACCGGACCTTCCAGAACAGGCTCAACCTGATGGGGGGATTCATGGATGACCACGACGGCTACGAACTCAATCAGACCGGACCAACCAATGACTTCATTTCCAAGGACTACTACGGAGAACTGGATTACTTCATCGTCCGCGGAACCGCAGCAATCGTGCGCTATGACCGGTTGAATCAGCGCATCAAGGGCGGCATTGGTGGAGTAAGCCAGGAGCAGCCAAGCTTCGGGCTGGAGCGGACGCTGACACCCTCGGGCAACATCATCGGCCGGGTTTCTTACAGCAATCTTCATGGCCGGGATCCGATACAGGGTATTGGCAGTTCCAGCCGTACGGCCATGGCCGATGTCCAGTTCTTTTTCTAAAGGGGCGCAGAGATAAGGAGGAAGTATATGCAGCCTAAGAGATTTTCGTGGATGATTGCGGTGCGGTTAGCGGGGTTGTTGTTGGTGGCGGGAATGCTCGGCACGGCGGCACAAGCCCAATTTTACGGTGGCACCTATACAGGAAATAAGAAGGATGCGCCGATCGATGTCTCTACGTACCCGGCCAATATTCAACGGGCATACAAATCGTTCAAATACACCTGCTCTGAGTGTCATACATTGGACCGGGCGTTACGCGAGACGGACACTCCCGCCACGGCCAAACATTGGGTCTATCTGATGCAGGCCAAACCGGCAGCGGATTTCAATGATCGGGAGGCTGAGCGCATTATCGAATTCCTGAACTACTATCACGCGCATCCTCCGAAAGACAATTGGTGATTTTCATGAGTAAGTTCTGGCATGAACGGTATGCCAACAGGCAAGACTGCAGAACTCTCTTTGAAGACAGTGTTTGGACTTAGAGATGTGGTTGAACGCGGGTTCGGCGCCGTATTCAACCGGGAACAGGATCGCGCCAGGTTGCTATCGCGGGCGCTGCCGAAGATAGTTCATGCCAGGCATTCGGGTAAAGAAGTTAGGAGAGGTGGAAATGCATAAGTCGATTCAATGGATCGCAGTCGCACTTATAGGCGTGCCGTTTTTTCTGGCAGCTCAGACCAGAAACGTAGTACTTCCGCAGGATAAGGGGCCAGCCACGATCAATGTCTCCCAGTATCCGCCGGAGCAGCAACAGGGATACAAGCTGTTTGTGAACAAGTGCTCCCAATGCCACACCATCGCGCGGCCTATCAACACGACGATGACGAGGATGGAGTGGGAGCAATATGTCAAGCGTATGATGCATAAGCCGAACTCTGGCATCACCAATGCCCAGGGCAAGGAGATCTTCGAGTTCCTGGCGTACGACCAGCAGACGCGCAAGGACAAGAATCCGTCGAAATTCTACAAGGCGCTTTCGGATGAGGAGATCCAGAAGCTGCAGGCGCAACAGCAGTAAGCGCTTGTGTGGCATTGAAGTAGTACTTCGATCCCCGGCGAGCGTCGGGCCGGCTTGCCGGGGGATTTGTTTCCAACCGATGCAGTCTTGGGCCAATGATCTGAACCACTACCGCCAACAAACGGCCAGAATGAGGAACGCATGAGTTATTCCGTTACAGTCCCGGACCGGGAGTATTTCGAAAAGAATATTCCCTGTCAGTCCGCCTGTCCGATCCATACCGAATGCGGGCGATATGTTCAGGCAATTGGAATTTCGAAGGACGAAGAGGCGTACCTGCTGGCGCGTGCGCCCAATCCCTTCGCCTATGTCCTGGGGAGGATCTGCGCGCATCCATGCGAAGACAACTGCCGGCGCGGCAAGATCGATGAACCGGTAGCAATCTGCGCGCTGAAGCGCTACGCAACCGAGCGCCACAACCTGGGCATGGGCCACGATCCTGAAAGAAAGGCGCTGCCTCCGGCACCCAAGCGCAACAAGCGCGTCGCGATTGTGGGAGCCGGCGTCTGCGGCCTGACCTGCGCGCATGACCTGGCGCTGCTGGGTTACACGGTCGAAGTTTTTGAATCCGCTCCCGTGCCGGGAGGAATGCTCTATCTGGGCATTCCACAGTTCCGTCTTCCCCGCGAGATCATCAAGATGGAGGTGGACAACATCCTCGCCATGGGAGTCACGCTGCACACGCGCGTGACGGTGGGGCGGGATATTTCGTTCAGCGAGCTGCGGTCGAAGTTTGACGCGGTTCTGTTGGCCACCGGCCTCAACAAGGGGCGGGAGTTGAACATTCCGGGCGCTCATCTCACGGGCGTTTACAACGGCATTGATTTTCTGATCAACGTCAACCTTGGTTTTGAGATCGAGCTGGGCAAGCGCGTGGTTGTCGTCGGTGGCGGCAACGTGGCCATTGATGTGGCGCGCGCGGCGGTACGCCTGGTGCAGGAGGCAGCGGGAGATCCGACGGCTTCAGGCGAGGCGGACAAAAGCCTGCAACCCGCGCTCGATGCCGCGCGTATGGCCATGCGTTCGGGTGCTGAACAGGTGAACATGGTCAGCCTGGAATCGCGCGCGCAAATGCCGGCATGGAAAGGCGAGATCGAAGAGGCCGAGCACGAAGGCATTGTGCTTGACAATGGGTGGGGGCCGAAGGAAGTTGTGGGCGAGAACGGCATCGCCACCGGCCTCAAGGTTCGCCGCTGCCTCAGCGTCTTCGATGAGAAGGGACGCTTCAATCCGGCGTTCAGTGATGAAGAAAAGATTATTCCGTGCGATAGCGTGATCCTGGCCATCGGCCA
>JAJZAL010000371.1 GCA_021799405.1 Acidobacteriota bacterium | reverse complement strand
CACCAGAAAAAAGCGGCCCTCATCGCCGGTCAGGATCTCGTAGCTTCCGTCCGACCGGGAGATCGCCGCGGACACCATCTTTCCATTGCAGAACAGCGCTACGTACGCGCCCACTACCTTGGCTCCTGTCTGATCGGTCACGTACCCGCGAATCGATACGGCCGAGCAGACGGCGGGTACAAGTAAAAGGAAAAGAGCGATCAGGATGCGCGTCCATGCGTGCCCATGGCGGATCCTCGAATGAACGGAAATTTCCATTATGGCTCCTGCGTTCCCCTCGGAACTTGAAAGCGGTTGTGCACGCCTAGGACCGGTCTCCTGACTCGCGCCCTTTCAGCCACCTTCCCGAAAGCGAGCCGAGGGCTCTCTTCCAGTGGTTTCCTTGGGGTTTCCGCTGGCAGCGGAATCGCCTTGGCTGAAATTCTGTCATCCACCGGGTTACCCATTAACGACGGGCTCCGGCGCAGAGGCGCTCACAGTTGCGGGGCAGTGGCGGATTTTCACCGCCTTCCCGAGCATCCTGGCGATTGCCGTGATGAGTTGAACTGCTCGTCGAGGGAGCAGATGTAATGTCATGGAACTGACTTCCATGACATCAATATTTATACCTGCAGAGCCAGCATCGAGTCAAAGCGGAGGAACAACATGCACTGCGCAACGTTTGCAGCCAGCAGAATCCTGTATGTGTGAGCGGGAGTTATGGTGACCCCGGGCTGATTCGAACAGCCGACACGCAGTTTAGGAAACTGCTGCTCTATCCACCTGAGCTACGGGGCCACTTTTAGAATGAGCAACTTGCAACGATAACCGGTTTTCTCCAACCCATATTAACCCATTGGCATAAAATGACGATATTCCAAGGAGATGCAAGCAGGAACGGGATGAAGAAGACCAGAGCACGATATCAACAGGGTAACATTCGTAAAGTCCCGAGAGCGAACGGTTTCGCCTGGGAAGCGCGCTTTGCCGCCGGCAAAGTTGACGGAAAGCAGAAGTACAAATCGTACTATTTCGATGGGGCCGAATACCCCACCGAAGCATAGGTCCGAACCGCGCTGCAGCACAAGGTTGTTCTCACGAATTCTGCAGCCGGCCGCGCGAAAGTCGACGCAAAATTCCAAGACATCATTGAAATCTATCGAGCGAAGCACCTCCCGAATCTCGAGCATTCAACGCAACAGACAAACACGTATTTGCTCGATTCCTACATTGAGCCGGAGTTCGGCGAAAGGAAAATCACCGAGGTCACCCCGCTGGCCGTTCTTGACTGGTTCGACAGTCTGAATCTGGCGGGCACGACGAAATCGAGCATACGGTCGGTGCTGAGCGTCAGCCTCAGATTGGCTGCGATCCACGGTTACATCCCGATCGGCGAATCCAGAGCGATGTCTCTGGTCAGCATCAAGGGCGTGTCGAAACGCCAGAAGAAGAAAAAACAGATCACGGTAGAGTGGTTCCATCGACTGATCAAGGCGCTCCCCGAACCGCTGAACATCATGGTCATCGTGGACGGCTCCCTTGGCTTGCGGATCAGTGAACTTGTGACGCTGAAGTGGGAAGACGTCGATCCGAAACTTCGAACCATCATGATCCAGCGCAAGTTTACTCACGGCAAGCTGGGGAAGACAAAAACAGACGCTTCCGAGGCAGGCCTGCCATTGGCAAAGGAACTGTTCGAAATTCTGGATTATTGGAAGCCGAAAACGAACGGCAGCGAGTGGGTCTTTCCCTCGAATAGAACGGGCGGCGTTCGCAGTGCTTCGATGCTTTTGCAGAAGGGTATTCAGCCTGTCGCTAAGGAGATTGGTCTGGGACACATCACGTGGCACATGCTCAGACATGCCTGCAGAAGCTGGCTGGATTCCGTGAAGACCCCAACCGGTGTCCAGAAGGACCTGCTACGCGTAGCAGATATCAGCACGGCCATGAACATCTACGGCCACGCGCTGACCGACGACATGAGAAAGAGCCACAACAAGCTGGTGAAGCAACTCGTTCCGGCTGGCCTGCTCGCCAACAAATAGTCGTGGCAGAGAGATGAAAGAGGAGGTGTGGATCCCCACCTCCTCTTTTCTGTCAGGCGGCGGCTTCCCTATCCATCAGCCAGGCCTCGAGAGCTGGCCGGTAGAAACGCCAAAGCGAACCTACGCGCTTTGCGGGCACCTTCCCGTTTTTGGCCATAATCCGCAGAGTCTTCGGATGGCATTGCAGCAAGGCCGCGGCCTGAACGAGCGTGAGCACGTCTGAGTTGAAGGGCCATTCATAAACCGAGGCCACATTGGGGGTTGTACCGCTGGAACTTCTGCGACGACGGGTTGCAACGCTGGAACTCTTGCGATGACGCGTTCCCGTGTTGTGAGTTCTGCGATGAAGGGTTGCAGGTTGAGTGTTCAATTGCAATCTCAAGCTGCGAGATTGCCGGTGAGCCTTTCCCTCCGGTCTACCCACCAGAACCGGTGTACCTTCCGATGGACAGGAGTTGCCAACTCCACGAAAGCATGCGGGTCTGATGTGCGTTCATGGTCGCAGGGACCGGCCCATTATCTGGAGTGGACCCCAAGATTGAGACAGGCGAATAAGACACATTTCTCAGCGAATGGAGAATGGTGTCATGGGTCTGAATCGACGGAAGTTCACGCGGGAATTTAAGGAGGCTGCCGTACGGCGGCTGGAGTTGGGGGCATCGATGGCCGAAGTGGCCCGTGCCTGCGAGGTGAGCCCCAACATTTTGCAGCGCTGGCGGCGCGAGTTGCGCGAGTTTGGCGCCAAGGCGTTTTCCGGGCCGGGCCGGAATCGCGCCGACGAAGATCGCATTGCTGCGCTGGAACGAAAGGTGGGCCGGCAAGCGGTAGAGATCGATTTTTTGCGGGGATGCTTGGAGCATGTCGAGGAGCAGCGGAGGCTGCAGGCATTGACTACCCGCGGCTCGTCTACCCCTACGTCGAAAAGCAAATGAGCCTGGCCATCCCCCTTGCGCTTGGCGAACTCTGCCGGCTGACCGAGGTTAGCCGGGCGGGGTTCTATCGCTGGAGAAACCAAGAGCCGGCGGCAGACCCCGACATGGTGTTGCGCGACCAGATTCAGCGCATCGCCTTGGAGTTCGGATATTACGGCAGCCGCCGGGTGGTGCGGGAACTGGACGAGCGCGGCTTCACCGTGAACCGGAAGAAAGTGCAGCGGCTGATGCGCGAGGATAACCTGCTGTGCCTGCGCAAGCGCCGCTTCGTCGTGACCACCGCGTCCAATCACGCTCTGCCGGTGTACTCCAACCTGGCGCGAGAGATGGTGCTGACGGACATCGATCAGCTGTGGCGGGCCGACATCACATACGTGCGGCTGGAAGCGGAGTTCGTCTATCTGGCCGTGGTACTGGATGCGTTCTCGCGCAAAGTCGTCGGCTGGGCGCTGGGCCGAACGCTGGAAGCCACGCTGGCCATCGAAGCCTTGCAGATGGCGCTCAAAGCGCGCAGGCCCACAGCCGGTCTTGTGCATCACTCCGATCGTGGCGTGCAGTATGCCTCGTGCGATTACACCGATCTGCTCAAAGCGCACGGCGTCCAGATCAGCATGAGCCGCAGCGGCAACCCCTACGACAACGCCCAGTGCGAGTCGTTCATGAAGACGCTCAAATACGAGGAAGTCTATCGCAACGAATACCGGGACATGGCCGAGGCCCGCGCCCAGATCGGCGCGTTCATCGAACAGGTCTACAACCAAAAACGCCTGCACTCGGCGCTGGGCTATCTGCCTCCTGCCAGGTTCGAGGCGCAACTGGCGGCGAGAAATATGGAGGCGGCTGCGCCGCAGCTTGTCGCATGAGTTTTCTGAGGCATCGGCGATCTATCCATCCGATGTGTGAAGAACAAACCGGGAGCAGGCTTGATGCCCACTCCCGGCTCTCATCGGCACGGATGAGTCGCAGCC
Organism: Acidobacteriota bacterium; assembly: GCA_021799405.1. The sequence continues at coordinate 257 of JAJZAL010000371.1, read as the reverse complement.
GGCTGTTCCTTGGCGGGTCGGTCTCCACCGGAGCCCACCTCCGCTTCACCGGTTGCCGTCAGAATGCTGTACAGTGGTCCTGCCGGTCGAGTATTTTCCAGCGAACGGCGAACAGTGTCTTATTCCGTTGTCTCAGCCAAGGGGTCCACCCCAAACAGGATTGCCATCCCTGAACAATATATCCACCGGACTACACGGCACCGGGTTTTGGAGTTGGCGCAAAGAGAAATGGAAGAGACGACAGCGAGGAAGACATA
>JAJZAL010000084.1 GCA_021799405.1 Acidobacteriota bacterium | reverse complement strand
AGGGAGGCGATGCAAGTGTTGAATTCGCCCGCCCAGACGGGTGTTTGGGGCTTGCCGGCATAGGAGCGAATGAGTGTTGCCATGGCAGCGAGGAGTTTTATGCTGGGCGGGTCCATGGGGCCGCCGTACTTCAATGCTCCCGACCAGTATGGGTAACAGTGCATGACGGGCATGCGCTGATTGGCTACGAGTGCGGCTGGAGAGAAAGTAGTATTGCGGAACCATGGTTGCTGGTCGACGCCGTTGACGTTGAGGTGGCCGGGCATGGCTTTATCGATTTGAGCGAAGATCCAGTCCATCCAGGCATCGCCATCACTGGTGGGTGCATGCCAGCATGTGTTGAGCTCATTGCCGAGGTCGAGGCCGATGACGTTCGGATGGTCGTGGACGACGGCGGCGATTTTCCGGATGAACAAAAGCTGGGCTGCTCTGATTTTGGGGTCGGTGTAGAAGCCGGCGTTGGGCTGATTGAATGGCGGCAGAAAGAACCAGCCGCTCAGCTGTCCGGTGAAGACGGTGATGAGTGCATCGAGGCGACGCTGGCTCATCATGGTGAGCAACTGGTGCAACCGGTCGAGCATGAGTGGATCCACCCAAGTGAGGTTGGGTTGGAAATAGGGCCAGATGAGCATGATGCGGAGATGATCTGCGTTGAGGGAGGCAATGGCGTCGAGGTCTTTCTCGATCGGGGACGGGTCCCAGTCATTCCAGCAGAACCACCAGTTGTGCGAAGGCGTGTAATTGACACCGAAGCGGTGACGATTGATGTCGAGAGTGCGCCGGGTTTCCGAGAGGGCGTCGAGGATGCCGCCCTTTTGCGCTGCGACGAGTCCGGCAGCTGACACACCGGAGCGAAGGAAACTGCGGCGATTGATTTCAGGCATGGGAACCTCACAAAGTCAGAATCGTCACCAGGGCCGAAGGGTCCAAGCGGCACCAGGACGGACACGGGCATTTACTGTGGGCTTCTGAGGGCTTTGGCGATGGCTTTTTCGGCGAGCGGAGCCATAATGGCAAAGCCTTTGGCATTCGGGTGGACCCCGTCAAAGGAGATGCCCGGTTTCATGGCGCCGTCGGGCTGGGCGAGCGCGTCGTAGTAGTCAAGATAGACGAAATGGTTTTTTTTGCAATACTGCTTGAGCCAGGCATTCATCTCGCGGATGCGCGGGACCGGATTGATTCCCAGATGCCACGGATAGGCCGCAGCAGGGGTGATGGATGCAAGGATCACCTTGATGCCGTTGGCGCGAGCGATTTCTGTCATGGATCGGAAGTTGTTTTCAATCATTTCATTGGTCGTGGGGCCGGTATTGCCGGCAATATCATTTGTGCCGGCGAGAATGAGCACCGCGGCTGGATGAAGATTGACAACGTCCTGCTGAAAACGGAGGAGCATCTGCGGGGTGGTCTGGCCGCTGATGCCGCGGTTGACGTAAGGCTTGCCGGGGAAGAATTTGCCGGTGCCCTTGAGACGGCCCCAGATATCAGTAATGGAGTCGCCCATGAAAACCACACGGGGACGTTTGGGGTTGGGTGGGGGTAGTTCGGCATCGGCTTTGCGGTAGCGCGCCAGGTCAGGCCAGTCGGCAAGCTGGTTTTTCATTTGCTGGTATTTGGCCGGATTGCAAGGGGCCTCGGCTTTGGTGGATGCCGCGGACTGACTTGCCGGCGCGGGGCTTGCCATGGCGGCGAGGCAGCCGAAAGTAAGGGCGAACGAAAGCAGGGCGATGCGACGAATCATTCAGGGCCTCCGGGAAGCGGGTGCAGAATTAGCTGTGCGCGCACAAGCGATGCGCAACCGAAAACTCCTTTTTACACTGAGTGAATCCAACGGGCCAGCCCTGGGAAGCGACCCCCTGCATCGGCCGAAAATTCTGCCTATAGTGGTGGAGGTGCGAAATCCTTGCCAGACCGGGATCGCAAATGTGAAATGGCGGCAAAAGGATTGGGTTCGGTTGGTTACGAGTTGCGTAGCGTGACATCCAAAGATGTGTGGGTTACAAAGGAGTCTGATGGAAAAGAGACATTCTGACGCTCTCGTATTTTTTGGGGCAACCGGAGATCTGGCCTATAAGCAGATTTTTCCTTCGTTGCAGAGGCTGGCGAAGCGCGGCCGTTTACAGGGTCCGGTGATTGGTGTTGCGAAGGCCGGCTGGACCCTTGATCAGTTGAAAGAACGCGCCAAGGACAGCGTAGAGAAGCACGGCGGCATTGACCCGAAAGGGTTGCCGATCCTGCTCGATAAATTGAGGTACGTCGATGGCGATTACTCTGATCCTGAGACATTTCGACAGGTGAAGGAAGCGCTTGGCGGCGCGACGTGCCCGCTGCATTACCTGGCGATTCCGCCGTCGCTGTTTGGCACCGTGGTGCAGCAGTTGAAGATGTCGGGTTGCGCGGACGGGGCGCGTGTGGTGGTGGAAAAGCCATTCGGCCGCGACTACGAGACTGCCGTGCAGCTGAACCAGACCATTCATGAAGTCTTTGTGGAGCGCGACGTGTACCGCATTGACCATTACCTGGGCAAGAATGCGGTGCAGAACCTGATCTTTTTCCGCTTTGCGAATGCGCTGATTGAGCCGATATGGAACCGGCAGTACGTGGAGTCAGTGCAGATCACCATGGCGGAGAAGTTTGGCATACAGGGTCGCGGCGCCTTCTACGACAGCGTGGGCGCGATACGCGATGTGCTGCAGAACCACCTGATGCAGTTGCTGAGCAACATCGCCATGGAGCCGCCACCGTGCCCCGATACGGAGGCGCTGCGCGACGAGCGGGCCAAGGTGCTCAAGAGCGTGCAGCCGATTCGCCCGGAGGATGTGGTACTGGGGCAGTTTCGGGGGTACCACGACGAGCCGGGCGTGAAGCCGCACTCGAACGTGGAAACCTATGTGGCCGTGAGGATGTACGTGAACTCATGGCGGTGGCGGGATGTGCCGTTTGTGATTCGCTCAGGCAAGAACCTGCCGGTTACAGCGACTCAAATTACCGCGCGGCTGCGTGAAACGCCGCCTGTCTTCTCAGAGAGCGTGACGCCGCAGAACTATATTCGGTTCAAGCTGAGCCCCGATCCACTGATTGCCATCGGCGCGTCGATCAAGGAAGCGGGTGAGCGCTTGCGGGGTTGCATGACGGAACTGACCGTCGAGCAACAGTGTGGAGAGCTGGATCTGCTGCCGTATGAGGAACTGCTGGATGCTGCCGCCAGCGGTAATCCGATCTGGTTTGCACGCGAGGATTATGTAGAACAGTCGTGGCAATTGCTGGATGACGTGCTGGAGCACCGTCCTGAGGTGCGGCCGTATGATCCGGGTTCGTGGGGCCCAGCGTACTCGAATCGTCTGACGGAGGATATTGGCGGCTGGATTGATCCGAAGTAACCAATACGCGGAAGCTATCATGGCAGGGGCCGGCATTCTTTCGAGGGTGCCGGCCCGTTGCTTTGGAGTGGCGGATGGGTGGCGAGCGTCCACGGGAGTAGAGTCTTCGAAGGCATCATAATTTTTGACACGGTGTTACGGCCCGGTTATAACAAGGATTCCGGCACTGGCCGGAGTTCTTCGTGGAGGCAGCGTTGCGCGTCCACGGTCAGCAATTCGTCAGTCAACGCATTGGGATGTTCGGGAAGGCGGTGAAAATCCGCCACTGCCCCGCAACTGTAAGCACGCTTGGGTGCGTCTGGTATTTGAGGCGCGCACAGAACCGGGATGCGAGGACGCCACTGAGGGCATGGCCCGCGGGAAGGCGGTCCGGGTACGCTGTCCGGTTCTGATTCCGCAAAGGAAGAGTGTGTGAGTCAGGAGACCGGTCTCATGCGCCATTTCACCGCGTTCCGAGGGGAACGGAGGCCTATATGCGCATTGGTGTGCGGCGATCGCGCCGTTTGCGGGCAGTGATTTTGCCTGCGATTCTTCTTGTTTCATTTTCCATCCCCCTTCATGCCATTACGGTGCATGGCACGGTAACCGACCCGCTGGGAGCTGTGATTCCAGACGCGGTGGTTGCATTGGTGCATGACGGGAAGGTTGTCAAGACGACAAAAACCCGCGCCGACGGGAGCTACGAACTGGTGAGCCCGTTGAGCGGACGGTTTTATGTACTGGCCGGGGGGCATTCATTTCGGCAGATGTCGACCAAGAGCTTTTATGGCGGCCAACTGGACGACGTAAAGCAGGACGTGACGCTGGAGCCGGCATATGTGCGCCAGCAGGTAATTGTGACGGCGACCGGCACGCCGACACCGCAGGCCCAGGTGAGTGCTCCGGTGAGTGCGATGGATGCTGCGGAATTTGAGAACCGGGCCGGAATGGCAGACGCACTGCGCCAGATGCCCGGCGTCACGGTGGTGCAGTCGGGCGAGCGGGGCGCGGTGACATCGCTGTTTATCCATGGCGGAAACTCGGATGCGAACCGGGTGACGCTGGATGGCGTGCCCATAGAAGATATTGGAGGGCAGTTCGATTACTCGTCGCTGTCGACGACGGGGATCGCGCATGCCGAGGTATATCGCGGACCCGACAGCGTGCTGTATGGCGCCGACGCCGCGGCGGGTGTAGTCGCGTTTACGACGCCGCAGGGGAGCACGTCGTTTCCGAGCCTGCTCTACCGGGGCGATGCGGGCAACTTTGGGACGTATCGGAATGAAGTGCAACTGGGCGGGATGCGGAACACGATGGATTATTACGCAGCGTTCAGCGACCTGCAGACGCAGAATTCGATTGCCGCGGATGAGTATCATCGCATCACTTCGGTCGCAAACCTTGGTATTAATTTGAGCGCGAATACTCAGATCCGGGCGATTGTTCACCAGATCAACCGGGCAACGGATTTGCCGGGGACGTACGTGTTCTTCGGGCAGTCGAATGACGGCAAGGAGTCGGACCAGGACACGTTCTTCTCGGGGACGATTGACCACTCCTTCAGCAGCAACTGGGTGGCGAATGTACAGTACGGGATGGTGCGCAAACGCGAGCAGGCGATTGAGTATTACCCGGCAGGTGAGTTCATCCACGACTACCTGGGGGGCAATTACTACGGGCACGAGGTGACGATTCGCGGGGCCAATGGCTACACGGCGACGGGCCGGGCAATCATGAATTATTCGACGGCGAATTACGCGGTGTATCCGAACCAGATCGACAATGTGAATAATCGCGACAACCTGTTTGCGCAATCGATGTACACGTTCAGCCCGAGGCTGATTTTTACAGGCGGGTTCCGGTTTGAGGATGAGCGTGGTTCGGATTATTCGAAGGCCTATTTTCTGAATCAGAAGCTGGAGCGGGGCAATTACGACTACAACGCCCAGTTTCGTGGCGAGATGGGGAACCGGTTGTTCTATTCGGCGGGTGGGACGGTGGAAAAGAACGGCCTGTATGGGACCGTGGGCGCGCCGAGTGTTGGCCTGGCTTACTACGTTGTGAAGCCGGGAGCAGGGACATTTCGGGGGACGCGCGTCAGCTTCAACTTTGCCAAGGGCTACCAGGAGCCGACGCTGGCCCAGCAGTTCGGGTCGCTGTATGACTTTCTCAAAAAGAACGGCGGACAGGCGACGATCCAGCAGTATGGAATCAGCCCGATCGGCGCCGAGTTGTCTCGAACCTATGATGGCGGCGTGGAGCAAAACCTCTTCGGCGAGCATGTGCTGCTGCGGTTTGACTATTTCCATAACGAGTTTGGGAACCAGATTGAGGGAGTGCCGGCGCAATATATTCCCCAACTGTTGCCGAATCTGTCCGCAGCCCAGCAGGCTCAACTGGAGGCTTTTCTCAACTCCGAGCAGGCATACGAACTGGATCTGAATTCGGAGTCGTTCCGCGCGCAGGGGTTCGACGCTGAGATGAACTGGGGCGTGAACTCGAATCTTTATATCCGGGCGGGCTATACGTATACGGACGCGGTGATCCAGAAGTCGTATTCGCCGGATGCAACGACGCCGAGCTTCAACCCCAAGTATCCTGGGATTCCGATCGGGGATTACAGTCCGCTGGTTGGCGCGCGGCCGTTCCGGCGACCGCCTCATACAGGTTTCACAACTGTGATGTATACGCATGGTAGCTGGTCGAGCGTACTGACGGCGGCCTACGCGAGCCGGAGCGATGACTCGACGTTTTTGGGAGGCAGCGATCCGAATGGAGGGAATTCACTCCTGTTGCCGAACCGGAACCTCGACCATGGATACGTGAAGATCGACCTGGGCGGAACGTATGCGATCAACCGGCGGCTGGAGGTCTATTCTCAGATGGATAACCTGATGAGCGACCAACATATTGCGCCGATTGGGTATACGTCGCTGCCGTTCAACTTCCGGACGGGGCTGCGGATTGCGATTGGCAGGGAGCCGAAGCAGTAGGTGGTGGCCGAGGATGGCCGCTCAGGTGGACGCGTATTGCAAGCCGCTCCTTTTTCAACCCTCATGAGTGTCTTATAAAGTATTGATTCTAAGATGTTTATGGAGAGACTAGTCTCGTAAGTCGTTTAGAATCAATAGACAGTTGAACGGGCTGGTAAGAAGGGCGCGGCTTCACCAGAATTTCCACATCTCAACGTCGAGATGCAGGTTGCCGAAGTTAAATTGTGGTTTCACAGCATCTCGCAACATGCTGATAAGAAACGAGTTGCGAGAGGGTTAGTCCTGTAAGCCGTGTGGAATGAATGAGTTGCGTTATGGAGTATTGCGGGCAGCCAAAAGGCCCAGAAAAAGACCGCTGGCGCGGTCTTTTTTCTGAGCCTCTATTTATAGGGTAGCAATGTTGAAGATAATTTCCGGCAAATAAGATGGCGAGTGGAGAGGGCAGCGATTCAGGGCTTGCCGATCCAATAGCGGGGACCGGGACCGAGGACGGCGGCGCGGTCGCCGGGGTTGGCGAAGCGGCAGTGATCGAGCGAGAGGCAGCCGCAGCCGATGCAGCGCATGAGGCCGCCGCGCAGGCGTTCTAGTTGGGCGATCTGTTCGTCAATACGGGCGGTCCAGCGGGAAGAAAGCTCGGCCCAGTCGTTGCCTTCGGGTGCGTGGTCATGGGGAAGTTTGTTGAGTTCCTCGGCGATTTCGTCCAGTGCGAGCCCGACGCGCTGGGCGAAGACAATGAAGGCAATACGGCGGAGTATGGCGCGAGGGTAGCGGCGGTGGCCTGAACCGGCACGCTCAGAGCGGATGAGGCCGCGATCCTCATAGAAGCGAAGAGCAGACGCGGCGACTCCGCTGCGGCGGGAGACTTCGGAAATGGTGAGGAGATCGGCCATGAAAGGAAATTAACATTTGGGAGGGTTGACTTCAAGTTAACTTGAGCTTCTAGGCTGGTAGAGCAAGATCAAGAATCGCGACTCCATCAAAGGCAGAATTTTTCATGACTCAGAATGGTCAGAGTATTGTTCTCGTGGTCGGTGCTACCGGGAACGTGGGACGCAACGTGGTGCAACAGTTGACGGAGCACGGTGTGAGGGTACGAGCGGCCTCGCGGAGCCCGAAGACGGCGAAGGGATTGCCGGAGGCGGAACTGGTGCGCGTCAACCTGGAAGAGGCGGAGACGCTACGGGCTGCAGCGGAGGGAGCGGACGCGGCTTTCCTGATGGTGCGCGGTTTTACGGTTCGTCCGGAGACGATGACCGAGGCGCTGAGGGGCCGGGTGAAGCGGATTGTGTTTCTGTCGTCGATGGCGGTGGATGACAATGCGCCGGTGCAAACGAATCCGATCGGGAAGGCGCATGTAGAGATCGAAGAGGCGATCCGGGCGACGGGAGCGGAGTGGACGTTTCTGCGGCCCGGCGCATTTGCGACGAATACGCTGACGTGGTGGGGGCCTCAGTTGAGAGCCGGTGACGTGGTCCGGTGGCCATATGGGGAAGCCGCATGGGCGTCGATTCACGAAGCCGATATCGCGGCCGTGGCAGTCCGCGCATTGACCGAAGACGGTCACGCAGGGAAGAAATACGTTCTGACTGGCGGGGAGGCGCTGACACAAAAAGAGCAACTGCATAGAATCGGCGAGGCCATTGGGCGGACGCTGCGGTTTGAGGAACTCGCACCAGAGGCGGCGCGCGAGCAGATGAAGGCATATTTGCCGGAGTTTGTGGTGGACCGCTTGCTTCCGATGTGGGAGAGGGCAATGATCGAGCGGGCGCTCGTGACGCGAACGGTGGAGGAGGTGACGGGCAAGGCTCCGCGTACCTTCTGGCAGTGGGCGATGGACCACGCGAACGAGTTTTAGAGGGCTATTGGTGGTCGAATTTGCCTGGGAGCGTCTTTGCATCCGCCGAGAGGCCGGCGGATGCGAGGCGTTTTTTTATGGAAAGGCGATAAAAAGTGAAGTAAACGCTTGACTAATCTTCTGGATCGCTTGATAGTGAAGTGAATGCTTCACTAATGAGATATAAAGAGGAGATTGAAGATGCAGAAGTCGACCGTGATTCACAGCACGTTTACCCTGGAGCGCAGTTATCCGTATTCGCCGGAGAAGGTGTTTGCGGCGCTGGCGGAGCCCGAGAAGAAGCGGCGCTGGTTTTCTGATTCGCCGAACCATGAGGTGGTGGAGTTCGTGATGGATTTCCGTGAGGGTGGCGCGGAGAGGATGAAGTATCGCTTTAACGCGGGGACGCGATTTCCGGGTGTGATTCTAATTAACGACGGGCACTACGAAGACATTGTCGAGGGACGGCGGGTGGTGGTGTGTTCGACGATGACGATCGCGGGACGGAAGATTTCGGTTTCGCTGGTGACGTTCGATCTGTTGCCGGAAGGTGCGGGGACGATGCTGCGGCTGACGTTCCAGGGAGCGTTTTTTGAGGGCGCGGACGGGCCGGAGATTCGGAAGGCTGGGTGGGAGTTCCTGGTGGAGCGGCTGGGCGAGGAAGTAGCGCGCGAGGGCTGACGGAGATGGGGAAGCGAGAGCCAGAGATCGGCCGGATTTTTCATGCGCTGGGCGACCCGATGCGGCGGGCAATCGTGGAGCGGCTGCGCGAGAGGCCACATTCGGTCTCCGCGCTCGCCGGGCCGCTGAAGATTACGCTGACGGCGGTGGGGCAGCATTTGAAGGTACTGGAAGAGGCCGGGCTAGTGCGGACGGAGAAGTTGGGGCGGGTTCGGACGGTTCGCCTGGATGCGGAGGGTTTTGCCGTGCTGGAAGCGTGGGCGGCGGAGCATAAGGGCGAGTGGGCGCGGCGGCTGGACCGCCTGGGGGATTTGCTGGGTGGGGAGTGAGTGGGAGGGTGGAGTGGCGGAAGGGTAGAATCTACCGCAAAGACGCCAAGGACGCAAAGGATCAGGGATTGGGGCAGGGATGGGTGCACGGGTGCGCCTGTTGCCGGTGGGTGTCAGTTGAGGCGCTTTGTCTGGATAAATTCCCGTTTCCCAGGATCTATCTGAGTGGGCGTGCATAAATCACGGTGGATGAGTGGTAAGGGCTGAATGCAACCGTTGAGATCCGAATTGCCTGCAGATAGCTGGGGGTAGGGCGTGTAGATACCGTCAGATCCGCGACTGTTATCTCGGAGGGGACCTGAAGGAGCCTCGACTTCCCGGTGCATTCGAGCTCTTTTCGAAAGCGGCTACACGAGTGGAGAGGGGATGATAGCCGGAACTCGGCGGTGCTTTCACCGAGAGAGGGATGACCGGCCACTGTTTGTCTGGCATTTGATCGAGGGGTGCGGGAAGCTGGATGACGATGATGCCGGAGGCCGACGCGGCGAAGATGGTTTGGCCGGTGGAGTCGAGCGCAATCATCGGGGCGGCCGCTCCCTCGGGATTCACGAGCCTCTGGAGTTCCTCGGGCGTCATAAGGCGGGTGAGGAGAGTGCCGGTAGTGGCGTTCCAGATCTCAATGGAATCGCCCAGTGGCACGACCAGAGTTTTTCCATGCGGGCTGAAAGTGGCGCCCAGAACCCCGCTGTCGTCGGGTCCCTGAAGGGCGGGGTACACGTTGGTATTCCACATCTGAACGGAGGGGGTGAAGAATCCTATCGCGTCCCCAGCCGAGCCAGGCGGCGCATCGATGGCAGCCATCTGCGATCCATCGGATGAAACCGCCAAATCCGTCCAGAAGAGCTGGCCGAAGCCTTCGGATTGCACTTGGTTGGTGGCGACATGGAGGCAGGCGACGTCTCCGCTGGAGACATCGAGTGCCTCGCCGCAGACCAGGCTGCCGTCGGCTGAGGCGCGCACGACATCGCCGAGAATTGCGCTTCCCAGAGTTGGGTTCAAATAGGAAAAGGTAAGGGTGGAGAGGTCCAGTTGCAACGCGTGCTGAGAGGTGGCGAGGATAACACGGCCATCCGAAGTGGTGGCGATGGACCCGGTGAGGAATTGAGCGGCCGAGCTCTGGTCGGTGACTATCTGCGGTGCGTTGAAGCCGTCCGGATCGAGGACCACGACTTCCGCTCCGGAACCGACGGCGGCTTCGACGATCAGCTTCGAGCCGTCAGGGGTGAGTGCCATAGAATTCCAAGTTACGGTCGCCGTGCCAGTCGCCGCAGGCAGGGAAATGGGTGTTCGCCAGGTGAGGCTGGATGGATCGAGGACCTGAATCTGGCCAGCCTCCAGCACATAGAGCAGATTGCGATGGCTGTCATACAGCAATTGCAGGATGCCTGACGCAGGGACGATGGTCGGGGTGGCGTAATACGCAGGACCAGGGAGCGTCCCGGAACCGAGGGAACTAGATACCTGGACAGGAGCGGCCGTGCCGGCGACTCCCGTGGGAAAGGCAACTTCGTCCCCCTGCAGGGCTCCATTCTCAAGCAGAGAATCGGGTTTGACCTCTGGGGACGGCGCTCCGTTGACAGAGACATTGGGCGCGGTAAGTCCAGAGCTGAACTGCGGTGAGAACCCGTAGCCAGCAAGGAAGGCGCCCGTGACGACATTGGGCGGGAAGAGGTTGGCGCTGAGTCCGACCGGGTCAACTCCGTATGAGACATCGGCGAGCACCATATCAGTGTCGCCCTTGCTGTCAACACATTCGATGTCCGCAGGGCCTGGTTTCGAGGAGGCAGGGATGGTGATGACCGTTCCATCGGAGCTGAGGGGTGCGGGCTGACCGCCGATGTAGATGTTCGTATCAGAGGGAGGATAGGTGAGCGTTACCTGCTGGCTCTGGTTGAGCGGCAGCGCCGTTTCGAGCACCGGACATCGCGCGGCGCTCTGGAAGGGGGCGTTCGCGGGGTTGGGAATGGGCGAGGCGAGATTCAGCACGAGCACGCCACCGTCCAGGCCGGCATAGGCGTGACCGGAGGAATCCACTCCGAGCAGCCTCTGCAGGTTGTCGGAATCGGCGTTCACATCGCCATAGACATAGCCCAACGGGGTATAGGTGCTGGCGTCGATCTCTTCAATGGCGAGGGGAAGAGCGTATTGGAGTAGAAGCTTCTTGCCGTCGGGGGTGAACTGTACCGAGCTTCTGGCACCTGGGAAGGCCGATGGGATGTTGGCGGTTCCCAGGATGGCCAAAGAGCGGTTTAGGAAGGTGACCTGGTCGGCGGAAGCGACCGCGATTTCTGAGCCATCGGCATTGATGGCGTATCCGCGGACGCCGATTGGAGTGCCGGAAGGGCTGAGCGAGTCCAGCGGTGCCGTGGTCAGGGTATCGGAAGCCGAGCTGTAGAGATAGAACTGATCGGCGGAGAATACCGCCCATTGGTGGTCCGCGCTGCGCGCCAGCTGATCCGTCTCCCAGTTAAGGCCAGAGGGATCGCTGCTGGGCGGCTCCAATTTCGTGAAGGAACCAGTGTTGGAGTTCCACTCCCACAGGGATTGGCCACCGTCGAGGATGTTGTTGGAATCGATGCCCTGTTCCTTGCCGATGACCAGGACCTTGCCGTTGGCCATGGCAACTACATTCGGAAAGAATAAGGCGGAGGAGTTGATCTGTTCTGAGAAGGGGTGATGAGTGACGGCGAAAGTATCCTCATCTACGGTGACGATTTGCTGGGCTTGGGTGCCCAAGACCAGCGTTTTGCCGTCGGCCATTTGATCAATGCCCCAAGGCGCCGGGACGGAGATGCGGGCCTTGATGGACATGTCGACGGTGGAGATGACATCGAGTTCATTGAGGCCGGGGTTCGTAACGAAGAGGAGCTGGCGAGAGGCGTCATAGAAGCCGTGCGCTGTATCCCCCCCGATCAGGTGGAATGGGTCGGGGAGTCCGGCACCCATGACGCTGAGGTCGAGCGAGGCACTGGCGGTCAGCGCACCCGAGGTTCCATTGAAGGAAACCGCTGAGGTCTGATTAATGGCCGAGGATGCCGCCGAGAGAGTGAGAAATCCCGTGCTGCCGGCATTCACGCTGAGAGTAGAGGGTGATGCCGTGATGCCGGTGGGAAGGCCGGAGGCCGTAATGTCCACGCTTCCTGAAAATCCGTTTTGGCCAGCAATGCTGACCTGAACAGTTTGGCTTGTGCCACCTGGGGTCATAGTAACGGAGGTCGGCGAAACTGCAACGGAGAATCCCTGAGAGTTGGAGGAGCCGCCCCCGTTCGAGCCGCCGTTCGAGCCCCCGCTGCCCCCAACGGCTTGGTTGCCGCAAGCGATCAACAGTGCCGAGAGGCAACAACAGCCTAAGAACTGAGCGAGCGACCGAACCTGCTTCATGACTGTCCCGGTTTTCTGCGTAAATTGCGGACAGGATAGCATAATATCCACGGGCTGCTGACTGGATTTAACGATTCCTCCTGAGCGATCCGAGGACAAACTGACCGCACTCAGTCCTGGGGAAAAGGCTTCCGCTCTATTGTGTCTCCCGCACAAGAGACGTTCTCAACGTGCGCCAAATCGCACTCATCGAGGCAAAAATCGGTAACGAAAAGTGTGCCAGATGTGAGTGATGGGGGCTTGCAGTTAGTGCGTAGCACCAGGTGGGGCGGCTTGTTCGTTTGCTTCAAGATTTGCTTGTTCCAGTCCCGCCCTAGCGGAGCTAGGACGGGGCACCCTTGATTTGTTTGAGGTGGGAAGTTTTGGGGTCGGCGCTTTGCGCCGATTCCCATGTCCCTGCGGGACATGGGGCACCAGTGTTGTTATTTCTGCTCAATGGAAAAGCCCCGGCGGAGGTTGGTCTGCCGGGGCGACATGGTGTGTGTAGGGGTGGTGGTTACATCTGGCCGGCCTCAGTGCTCTTGATGAAAGCGGCGACATTGTCGTGGAGCTGCTTGAGGGTGACGGGGTTGACGTAGACCATGTGTCCGGACTTGTAGAAGTGGTAGGAGATGTTTTTCTCAAGCTTTTCGGGGATGTTGAGGTGGTGCTCCTCATACATGGCCGCGAAGAACGGGGTGGCGAGGTCGTAGTATCCGCCGTTGAGCATGACCTTGAGGTTGGGGTTGGTTTTCATGGCGACGGCGAGGTCGGGCATGACGTTCATGGAGAGGCCGGTGTACTTGGAGCCGCCCATGGGTTGCTCGTGGTTCATGTCCCAATTGTGGCCGTTGAAGTTGATGCCGGGCAGATAGGTCAGGCCGGCTCCGAAGTGGAGGTCCTTGCGGACGTAAGAGTTGAAGAGCGAAACATAAGCCGATGAGATGGCTGCGCTTTGGGGGTCATACTCGGCGTATTCGCTCATGGGGTCGATGGTGGGTCCGCTGAAGCGAGTGTCGAGGCGACCGGTGGTTTCGTCGCTGCTCTGCAGGAGCCGTTTTTCAAACTGGAGACCACCGACGCGGAGGTCGGCGCGGAGCCAGTAGCTGGCGGGGATGCTGGTGAACTGCTGGAGTTTTTCTGCATCGGCCTGCTCCTGCGCGGCGGGCAGCTCGGAGCCGAGCGAGAGATCGTGCTGGTAGGTGCCTTGCGCGAAGGCTTCCACCTGCTGGAGCAGCGGCTGGAGGTGCGGGTAGCTGGGCAGCTTTTTGTGGTACCAGGCGGTGGCTGCGTAGGTGGGCAGGGCGAGCCAGTAGGGGCGGTCGTTGCCGGGGTCGAGCTGGGGCTGGTCGACGCCGTCGCCGAAGTTCAGAACTTCAGAGAGAAGGATGACGCCGTTCAGGTCCATGTTGTCGTCGTTCTGGAGGATTTGGGCGAGGACGGCCGAACGGGTGGTGCCGTAGCTCTCACCGAAGAGGTACTTGGGGGAGTTCCAGCGATGGTATTTGGAGACGAAGCGAACGATGAAGCGGGCAAAGGCGTTGGCGTCCTGGTCGACGCCCCAGAAGTCCTTGGGCGCGTCTTTGCCGTAGATGCGGCTGAAGCCCGTGCCGGGTGCATCGATGAAGACGAGGTCGGATGCGTCGAGGAGGCTGTTGTTGTTGTTGATGAGCTCGTAAGGCGCGGCGGGCAAGTGCTGGTCGGTATTGGTGACGACGCGCCGGGGACCGAATGCGCCCATGTGCAGCCAGACGGTGGAACTGCCGGGACCACCGTTATAGAGGAAGGTGATGGGGCGAGTTTCGGGGTTGGCTCCCTGCTTGAAGTAGGCGACGTAGAAGATTTTTGCGGTAGGGGGCGCGTCTTTGGCGTTCTTGGGCGGGTTTTCGCTGCCCGGGAGGGGTTTGCCGTTGTCGCCGTAGAGGTTGTTGTTGATCTGATTGGTGCCGCCGACGGTGATGGTTCCGGCGACGGCGTCATAGGCGATCTTCTGGCCATTGATGGTGACGGTGCCAGTGGAGTGGCCTGCGTGGTCAAGCGGTGACGTGGCCGCGGGTGCGGGGGCGGCTTTGGCGGTGGTGTCAGCCGCGCGGGCGGGCAGAGCAGATAGCGCTACGGCAGAAACAAGCGAGAGAGAGAGCAGAGATAAGGATTTACGCATAAGCCTCCAAAGGGATGGTGGTCCGCAGAGAGCGGGCTGTGAAACGAAGCCGGAATCCATCCGAGTCAGGCCGGGATGGATTCCGAGGAACCTATCAGCATACACATCCTGTGGGTTGGGTGAACTGCGACGATGCAGCCGGGGTGTGAAGCCGGAGGATGCGCCCGACATGGGGCGATTGCGAATGCAGAGCCGGGACGGGGATCGTGCGGGAAAAATCGCCGCGGCATCCGCTTCGTTATAGAGTAAGCGAACAGGGAGGGAATGGCAGGATGAGGATGCGCCGCTCACGGTGGAAGGCCGCGCTGTTGTGCGTGGGACTGATTGTGGGCGGCGAATGCGTGCTGGAAATGATGGGGCTGGGGCGTCCGATCCTGGTGACGCGGCACAGCCCGGCGAAGTATGAGTTGGTGCCGGACCAGCACATCTGGCGGACCTGGCCGCTGAGCGAAAGCCTGATTGCGAGGGCATGGACGAACCGGTACGGGATGCGTTCGGGGCCGGTGAGGGCGACGAGGCCGCCGCACACGCTGCGGGTGTATTTCCTGGGCGATTCGATGACCTACGGCACGACACAAGTGGACCAGTCAGAGATTTTTGCATCGCTCGTTGAGAAGAAGCTGCCCGCGGTTGTGCATGAGCGGGTACAGGTGCTGGATGGGGCGGCAGGTGGCTGGGCTCCGGCAAACGAGCTGGCTTATTTGCGCGAGCACGGGACGCTGGACGCGAATCGGGTGATCGTGGTGTTGAATGACGGGGATCCGACGCAGGCGGAGGCAGTGGATCCGTATAACGAAGGGATTCCTTCGCTCAGCATTCACCCGGTGTTTGGATACCAGGAGCTGTGGGACAGGGGGCTGGAGCCGTTGATTCGCAGAAAGCTGATGCGGTGGCACCTGATGAGTCCGCCGAGTGCGCCGCCGGGGCAGGCTGGCGACACGGTAAATGAAAATGCGGATGTTCTTGGGGAGAATTTGAAGGTGCTGACCGAGATGCAGAAGTTTGTGGAGGGTTCCGGGGGCAGGATGTCGATTGTGTTCTTGCCATTTGTTCGGAAGTATTACGGGCCGTACACCCTGGGAGTGGTGAATGAGAGCAGGGACGCGGTGAAGCAGTGGGCGGCGGAACGTGGAGTTCCATTTTTGAATCTGACGCGGGAGCTTGCGCCTTACGGAAACAGTATTCGGCTGCGGGATCATATGCACCTGAATATCGAAGGCAATGCGCTGGTGGCAAAGGCGATTGTGAGCCACTGGGCGCTGCTGGATTCGACGCCCGCCCGGATTGGATTGAAGGCAGCAAAGGCAGCAAAGCGGCGGGGAAGATCGTGACAGGCTGCGATGCTTTCGCGTGAGCGGTGGAGACGGTCATACTGGTAGATATGGCAGATCAGCTTTATCTGAGTCTTTGGTATGCGAATTTTCGATTTTCGGATCTCCCCGCAGCGCTGGAACGGGTGATGCGGCAGTTTGCAATCGTGAGCGGCAATGAGCGGGTGCGGGCGGCGACGGTATATCCGTTGTCGTGGCAGGAGTCGCCGGTTTACCAGCGAATTTATGACGAGAAGGACACGAACGAGGCAGCGGAGCCGGCGCGTGTGATTGCGGAAGCGACGGAGAGGCTGCATGAGGATTACGCCTACGAGTTCGAGATGATGTGGGAGTTGTGGGTGGTCGAGCAGAGTGGAGGGTTGGACGCGGTGTGGAAGAAAGAGCCGCGAGCGGTTCGGGTTACGGGGTTTGGTCCGGATTTCGACGAAGGCGCCTTTGAACAGAATGGGCAGATTCGGATCGATCTGGGCAGCGACACGCCGTTTCTGCAGGAAGATGTGGACCTGGACGAGCGGAGCGCGCAGTACGTCAAACAGAATGTGCAGAAGCTGGTGGATCTGACAACGGCGATCCAAAAGAATGCCGGGGCGGCGACGCGGCTGCTGTGGTCAGAGAGCGGGGAAAATCTGGCGCAGAAGCTGATTGGGAGGCTGCAAAGCCTGAATTGAAACGGCTTTGCCGCGGGGCTTCGATGAGGCGAAAGCGGACGGGAAATTGCGGGGATGGCTGGAGCATACTAATAGGTAACGGACGTGCACGGGGCAGCTTCGCCTGGGAGTATGCGATGGATGCGGTAAAGCGAAAGGGTAAGACCTGTCTCGGTTCGATGAGCGGCGGGATGACGTCGCTGGTGGTGGCGGCGAGTCTTTGCCTTGGGTCTGCAGCCGCGACGGCGCAGACAACGCAGGGAACGAGTGGGCAGAATACGGCCGGGGTTCCAGTTTCGGCGCAGACGACAACGCCGGGATCTTCGAAGAAGAGCGGGGCACCGAAGAGTGATGTGCCGGCTGTGAAGAAGGAAAAGAAGAAAGAGAAAAAGCCCGAAGAGAAGAAGTCCGAGAAGAAGAAGTCCGAAAAGAAGCAGGAGGCTGCGGTGCAGCCGCTGCCGAATCCTGAGCTGCCACCGGAGGGCGTGAAGCCGGGACCGAACGGGGTGATGCCGGGCGTGCGGCCGGGCAGTATTCAGGACGTGAATGCGGTAGGGGAACGCGACATTGGCGGGCGCGGTTTCGGCGACTGGTACAGCAACCGGCAGCAGATTGCGATGGGCGCAGCGTACGCGCAGCAGATCAACCAGAGCACGCATTTCATCACCGATCCGGTGGTCAATGAGTACATCAATCGAATCGGCCAGAACCTGGTGAAGAACTCGGATGCGAAGGTGCCGTTCACGTTCAAGGTGATTGACTCGAACGTGATCAATGCATTTTCACTGCCGGGCGGTTTTGTGTACGTCAATTCCGGGCTGATTCTGGCCGCGGACGATGAGGCCGAACTGGCCGCGGTGATGTCGCACGAAATTGCGCACGTTGCGGCGCATCACGCGGCGCGGCAACTGACGCGGATGCACCTCGCACAGATCGGGAGCGTTCCGCTGATTTTTCTCGGGGGCTGGGCAGGTTATGGAATCTATGAGGCATCGAATATCGCGATACCGGTTGCGTTTCTGAAATTTTCGCGGCAATTTGAGGCACAGGCCGACTACCTGGGAATCCAGTACCTGTACAAGACGGGCTACGATCCGACGGCGATGATCTCATTCTTTGAAAAGATCGAGGCGCTGGAAAAACAGAAGCCGAACATCATGACGCGCGTGTTTTCGACGCACCCGATGACTCCGGATCGTGTACTGGCAGCGGAAAAGGAGATTGCACACATTCTTCCGCCGAAGAGGCAATACATCGAAGACACGTCGGAGTTCGAAACGGTGAAGGCGCGGCTGGCGCGCATTGAAAATCGCCGCAAGCTGCATGCGCCACCAAGCAACAGCCGTCCGTCGCTGCGCAAGGCGAACACCCATGGGAGCAGCGAGCCGCCGACTCTGCACCGGCCACAGATGACCGGAACCGATATCTGATCGCTCAGAAAGCCAGCGCGGCAAAGGGCGGGACGAGGGCCTGTCTTGGGACTGCGTCGTGCATCGTTGTCGGAAATGATGCTGCAACCGATACAAATGCAAAGATTTCCACGAGTTGAGCGGGAGCGGGCGGCGAGTTCTGCTATATTGAGAAAGTAGTTGTTGGGGACGTAGTTCAGTTGGTTAGAATGCTGCCCTGTCACGGCAGAGGTCGCGGGTTCGAGCCCCGTCGTCCCCGCCATAAACCAAAGAAAATAAATGGTTTATGGGACAGTGACAAGTTGAGTTTTACCCCGCGAGGGTGCTGAAGGGTGCTGAGAGTTCTCAGCGCCCTTTTTGCTGCCTTCCAGCAGCATCGTTCCCCGTTGCGAGGGTGCTGGGGAGGGTGCTGAAGCTCCCATCAGCATCTCCATGACTTTGTTATTGGCCTCGCGCTTGGTTGCGGAAATGGCCCGCGTATAAATCTCAAGCGTTATCCGGGAGTTGGCGTGACGAAGGAGTTCCTGCGCGGTCTTCAGGTCAGCTCCGGCCGCTCTCAGGTTGGTCGCCAGAGAGTGACGGAAGCTGTGCCATCCAATCACCTTGTCCGTGATGCCCGCTCGAATGAGGGCCGGACGGATGATCTTCTTGAGGATCATGTCCGGGGTTACCGGCTGCTTTCCTTCCTTGCGAACGGAAGGAAAGAGAAAGTCTTCTTCACCGTT
>JAJZAL010000370.1:2019-4190 GCA_021799405.1 Acidobacteriota bacterium | reverse complement strand
GCCGGGCTGGAGGCGCTGAAGCTGCAGGACGGCATTCGCGCACACGAACACACGAAGGTGCAGCTCGACATCTACTCGCGGGATACGGGACGAAAGCTGGTGAAGCCTTTCATGCTGGTAGTAGCCAGAGATACCGGCCATGCCAACGAATTGCTGAAAAAGATTGAAGCGCCGGATTTCTTTGAAGGCCGATACAAGAGTCGCGCGATTACGGTCCACTCCAACCAGGGCGGCGAGGAGAAGGACGAGACGGTGCAGCAGTTGTTGAGCGTGGAAGACCCGGCGAACCCGACCGAGATCGTCATCCACGTAAACATGCTGAAAGAGGGTTGGGACGTGACCAACCTCTACACGATTGTGCCGCTACGCGCTGCCAACTCAAAGACGCTGGTGGAGCAGTCGATTGGACGTGGGCTGCGCCTGCCCTATGGCAAGCGCACGGGAGTCGCAGCGGTCGATCTGTTGACCATCGTCTCGCATGACAAGTTTCAGGAGATTGTGGAGCACGCCAACGATCCGAACTCAATTATTAAGACGGGCATCGTAATTGGCCGGGACATTCCCGATAAACCGACACAGGCCGTGACGATCGCGCCAACGATTCTGTCAGTGCTGGGCATTGCTCCCATGCCGGAGCCGCCAGCGGGAATGACTGCGCCGACGACTGTGCAGCAGCCGCTCTTCAAAACAGAACCAGAACGGCGGGTGGCGGAGACAACCTACAAGGTCATTCAGCAGGACTTTGAGCGACTGACCCGATCCGGCGACCTGAAGACGCCGGAGGTGCAACAGAAGCTCATCGCAAAGGTGACAGAGGCGCTGGAGATGGCGCGTCCGGCGCAGGGCGAACTGGCCGGAGTGGCTCCCGAGCCGGTGGATGTCGCAAGTATTGTGGAGAAGACGACCGATGCGTTCGTAGACCACACCATCGACATTCCGCTGATCGTCGTGCAGCCGTCGGATGATGTGACGGTCGGCTATGAGGACTTCGATCTGGATTGCAGCAATGTTCGATATCCGCCAGTGGCAAAAGACCTGCTCATCCAACGCCTGACGGACAACCAGCGGTTCCGAATTGTGAGCGGAGACGGCGTGGTGCAGGAGCCACGGCTGGAGAACTATATTGTCCGCGGCCTGATCGACAAGAATGACATCAGCTACGACGACCATGCTGCATTGCTCTATAAGCTGGCTGGGCAGCTTGTCCGCCATCTGCAGTCATATCTGCCAACGGAGGACGATGTGCGCAACGTGCTCCAGTACCACCAGAATGAGCTGGTGCGGCTGGTGCATACGCAAATGAACCAGCACTATGTCGAGAAGGCGACGAGCTATGTGTCGTCTGCGCCGAAAGGCTTTCAGACCCTTGCGCCGAGCAGCGCGGAGATGGAACTGGGTAAGTGCGCGAGGAACTTCCGCCAGCCCGTTGAAGAGAGACTTCTGATTCGCGGAATGGTCTTTGGTGGATTTACAAAGTGCCTCTATTCGACGTTGAAGTTTGATTCTGACTCGGAGCGGCGCTTTGCCACGATTCTCGAAGATGATGCTGACGTAGTGAAATGGCTGAAGCCGCCAAAGGATGTACTGAAAATTCACTATGCGGATGATGACAATTACAACCCAGATTTTATCGTCGAAACGGCTCTTGGGCGGTATCTGTGCGAGATCAAGCGGGCAACCGATATGGATGATGCCATCGTGCAGAAGAAAGCGAAGGCTGCTATTGAGTGGTGCGAACAGGCGACTACCGTAAGCGACAAGCCCTGGAAGTATGCCATGCTACCGCACGATCAGGTACAGATCAACCGCACGTTTGCCAGCCTCGTATCGCAAATCTTGTAGGCGTAAAGCGTACCGGTGCGGGCATTCTAAAAAACTCAAAGATGTCGGATGTAACCAACCCAAGCGGAAAAAGCAATCAAAAGCGCGGAGAATCTGCAGCCGAGTACCGCCCCGATGCACAAAGCAGAAAAGATTTCCGTTTTGTGCATCAGAGAGATTTTTCTGCATATGCAGCGGCAACGCCAGGCTTGTTACGCCGCCGCCGCGCGATTCTGGATGGGGACTCGCCAAGCCGGTTACTTTGGAGACTTCTTGCTGAGCGTATCCGGCACGGGGATTGGCTGGACAATCCCGCTTTGTGTGTTGATAAAGCCGCCGTGGTAGCTGAT
>JAJZAL010000370.1:0-2009 GCA_021799405.1 Acidobacteriota bacterium | reverse complement strand
GACCACTCTTCTGCCTTGCGCTGCCTCATCCTACAAGAGTGCCGCCCCGTGAAACCCCGCGCAAGATGCGGTTCAGATAACGCTCACGATAAAGCCGCCGTGGTAGCTGATCTCGTTGTAGCGGAGAAGTTGCGTCAGCATGGCCAGCGCGTGCATGGCGAGGGTCTGGTTGATGAAGGGTTCCTGCCGTTGCAGTGCTTCTTCGGCACTGCAACTGGGGAGGTCGTCTTCCGGCGTGGTGGTATCCACGCTCTCGGGATATAGCTCCGCAACCGTAGGGAGATGTTTCTCTCCGGATTTCGTTCGAGGTTGCCCGAGAACGAATTGGCCGGAGTGGGCGCGGTTGCCAAGATCGAGCCAATAATCGACATAACAATCGTCGCCCTTCGTCAGCCCCTGATGGAGCAGCTTTCTCGCCGCCTTGCTATCGACACATCCGATCACGATGTTCATCCGATCCAGTAGAGACAAAGTCTTTTTCGAGAGAAACACCGGATGGGCTTCCCAGTCGAGGCCCCAGAAGAGATTGACGCGGCTGACGAGCACGGTGGCCTTGTTCAATCCAACTTCATTGCGCGTGAACGGCTGGCGAACGCAATTGGTTTCCGAGACGGTGTCGCCGTCGATCAGGACAACATCGAGTCCGATTTCATTGTCTGACCAGGCCATAAGAGCCTGATGGAGATAGGGAAGGGCCAGCAGAACGGCGCTGCCATTCCCTCCGGCCCCTACCACCGCAATCTTGACATTGCAATTGTGGCGGAGCCGGAATGCGAGTGTATGAGTGTCTGGCATAAAGGGCCTCAACGCAGCAGCTCTGCGAGGGTTTGTTTGGCTGGGACCAGCATCTCGAGCGGATAGCTGGCATTGCTGTCCGCCAGCGTCTTCCACAGGGCAACAATTCCGCCCTTGAAGCGCGTCAACAGAGGCGTGTTGGGATGGCTGAATCTGCTGTCGAAAAAGCCATTTTCCCAGCCACGGATGGCGGAAACGGAAAGCGTTCTGGGATGCTTCATCGAACCGAGGCACACTCCACCATGCGCATATACGTTCCAGTACGGCGCGATCATCAAAGGAGTCTCGGCGGTAGGGCGCTCGTTCGTAGGCAAAGCGCGAACGGTCAACCCAGATTGATCGACCATAAACACCAAGGGCGGATGGGCAATGGGTCTGCCGTTGAGGGCCGCTACCGTATCCTCGTCTTCTCGCTTGGCCGTCTCGAAGTATATGGGACGGCGGCAGGCGGGCAACCACCACAGCAAGACCTCGTCGGTCGAAACCAGAACATTTCCCGGCAGGATTTCGACGGCCGCCTTACGGGGCGAGAGCGAACGAGACAGCGAACGCACGAAGCGGCGATCGATGGGCCGCGCAACGCCGAGACTTGGCTGGGAGCCAGACGTCGCGGGCGGTTGCACGGAATGGATTGTGATGAACGGGGCCTCGTTGTTCCGGGCCCGGTAAATCAGGACAGCGGTTTCAAGGGAGTAATGCAGTTCATTGGATGCCACGGAAATGTTCATGGGGTCTGTTCCTCCAATACGCTGTGCAGGGTTGCCAGAGAGCGCAGGAAGCCGAGGTAGGAATCGAGTGCCTGAAGGGCGCGCGGGAAGTCTTGCGGACGTTTCACGTTCAGAGGTTGTTCGATCAAGGTCTCGTCGACCTCCGACTCGTAGGCATATTGCCTGAATTCGTCGAAAGCGGCGAAGACGCTGTCGCCGGACTGAAACGCCAAAACGCAGTAGGGAAGTTGAGTCACATCGTCCTGTGCTTCCGGGTCCTTTTTCAAATGCGCGAATTCCGGTCTTCGAGAAGTCCGCCACATCTCGAGAACGGGTTCGATGGCGCAGGACGCCGGTCCATTGCAATGCTCTTGCAGCAAGCGAACATCGCGCGTCGACGCTCCGCGTCCAGGAGATTTGACGACGGTCTTGAGGCAATCGGGAACGCATCGATCGGGATTGAAAGTGGTCAACTCGTTGTTCGCTTCCGCTTCTTGCAATTTCTCT
>JAJZAL010000369.1 GCA_021799405.1 Acidobacteriota bacterium | reverse complement strand
AGCAAAAGTAGAGCTGGTGAAGTCCAGCCAAAGTCCGCCACCGGATTGGATAGGCCCCGGCGTTTGTAGCCGGCCGAAGTCGAGCACCTCAGGAGCGTTATTGCTAACCTTCAGTAAGGGCCCGCCTGCCCAGAAGCTCAAGTTGGTTGTATCCCTATCAAGGACTTCAACTCGCGTGGCGAGCAGAGAACCATCTGCCTGAATTGCCACGTCTATGTCTACGGGCATGCCAACAGCAAGCTGCGGGGAACCGGTGATCCCCTGAAATGCAGTGCTACCGTTGAACAGCACCTGCCAGATGGGGCCGCCACTCGGCGAGTTCACCGTAAATCCATTACCGTCAGAAGAGGCAATTACGCCTTCCAGACCACTCAGCTTGTCGTTGCCGCTGTTCGTCGGCGTCGCAGAG
This sequence comes from Acidobacteriota bacterium, assembly GCA_021799405.1. Next base: position 3,792 of record JAJZAL010000369.1, on the reverse strand, counting down.
ATGGTTACCGGTGCGATGGAAAAAGTAGGCGCGATTGTATAGGAGCTGCTGAGTGAACCATCACAATTCCCCCAGCTGGCGGACTTTGAAACCAATAGATTGAGCGAAAGACCCATGGTAGCGCCCACCACCGTAATCGGCTTGGGCAGAGTTACGGTAACATCGGCATTCGGCACAGAGTTATCCGCAAAGAGGCTTCCGGCGACTTCGCCATTTGGCGCGAGCGTCAGGCACCAGAAACCCGCGGATGCTACGGAGATTTTCGCCGAGGTGTAAATGCCTTGGGGCACGACCGCCGCTACCAAAGGCTCCGCTGTGCCATTGACGTGAATAAAATCAGGATCCACCGGCTTATCCAGCAAATTTACCGTGTTGCCCGTCTGGCTCACCAGCGTCAAGCTGTTTAAGGTTACACCAAACGATGTTAATTGGTCGTTTGCGGTGCTCGTGGTGAGGACAACGACTGAAGTGTTTCCAGTGAAAGTCGTGCCCGCCCCGCTGCTACAGCCCGTAGCGAACGCTGCTGAGAGAATGAGGGCGGATGCCAGCATCCCGCTCAGGACCTCGGGTCGAAGAGCTAGCGGGAACTTACCTTGCGTCCTGTCTTGCTCCTCTGTCGTACCCCGGGGGACGATTGGCAAAGAGGTATTTCGCGAGAGAGCGTTCCATAAACGCTCTGAGAGTGGTTGAGTCAGTCCTGAATCCTCCGCGAGGTTAGAGCTGCGTTGAAGGCTACACGTACACCACAAACGCGAGGGCGGGCCCTGTTTGGAGTTGAGCAATTATGCGCAACACAAGACAACGACACGCAGGGCAAAGCCCATTCAAATGGGGTGCCGAGCCCAATCTTTCTCCCGATGAGCGCCCATAATAACTCGCCTGACAAAGCAGATCAAGTCTCAATTTCGCGGGAGTAAGCTTTTTGCAGAAATGTACGTAGATTCCGGTCGGCTCGGGGTTAAGTGCGTCGTCAACTTAACTTGAAATCCGCGTTGTGTGCATTTGGCCCTTGTCCAGCAATACGGCTCGCTTTTCACCGAACTTGCAGCGGAACGTGCAGCCGCTGGCGCAGGCTGCCGGCCAGGTCGGCGACTACTCTTAGCCTTTCGGCCACGGGCGAAGGCACTTCGCCGCCGCTCAGCGCCAACTGCGAGTGCAGCAGCAGGCCGGCCACCGTGGACTTCAACTCCGTCTCGATGGCTTCGGCGGCGGCGCGGCGGGCCAGCATCTGCTCCCGCTCGCGGCGGCGCAGGGCGGCGCGGATCTCCCGCACCAGGCGGGCCGCGCCGGAGAGGGCGAAATTGATCTGGACGGGAATGGCGAGGCCGGCGTGCTCCCAGATAGCTTCGGCGGCGGCCGGATCACACTCGGCCAGGGTTTCGTCCACGACAACGGCGGCATACTCGCGGCGGCGCAGCGCGGCCAGCGCAGCCCTGCGTCCCTCCGCGACTTCCACTTCCATGCCCAGCTGCGCGCTGATCACATCGGCGCAGTTGCGCGCCCCTTCGATACCCGTCACCATCAGAATGCACATGATTCAGCTCCTGGCTTCCAGCTATCAGCTTTCATCTTTCGGTTTGCTGTCTTCGATGACCAACCCAGTTCGCCGGCGGCAGCAGAAAGAAGCTGAAGGCCGAGGACTGAAAGCTGAAAGCTGCTTTTTCAGTTTTCCCGCAGGGGATCGGCGATGCCGTATTCCTTGAGCTTGCGGTAGAGGGTGGTTTTGCCGATGCCGAGCAGCTTCGCAGCCTGCAGCTTGTCGCCTTTCAGGGTGCGAATGGCTCCGAGAATGGCTTCACGCTCGAGTTCGGCCAGCGTTTTGAGCGGCGGCGCGCCATCTCCAGGCGGATCGTCCGAGGGTATGCGCCGCGCATCCAGGCCGTTCTGGAGGCCATGGCGCTGTAACTGCGTCGGCAGGTCGCCCAGGTGCAGTACCGGCCCTGAAGAGAGCGCGCAGGCCCGCTCGATGGCGTGCTCCAGTTCGCGCACGTTTCCGGGCCAGTCATGGCGCATCATGGTGCTCAGCACTTCATCGGAGAGCGTGAATTTGCGGCCGTGCTCGCGGCTGATGCGGTCAAGAAAGTGGGCCGCCAGTAGCGGGATGTCCTCGCGCCGGTCGCGCAGCGGCGGCAGGCGCAGGTTGACCACATTGAGCCGGTAGAAGAGGTCCTTGCGGAAAGAGCCTGTCGCGACCATGGCGGCGAGATCGCGATTGGTGGCGGCCACAATGCGCGCCTTGATCGGCACGCGGTGGGTGGCGCCAACCGGCCGCACTTCTCTTTCCTGAAGTGCGCGCAGCAGCCGGGCCTGCAGGTCGAGCGAGAGTTCGCCGATCTCGTCGAGAAAGACCGTGCCCCCTTCGGCGGCGACCAGCAAACCGTCCTTGGAGCGGTTGGCGCCGGTGAAGGCGCCCTTGACGTAGCCGAAGAGTTCGCTCTCGATCAGCGTGGGCACCAGCGAACCGCAGTCCACAGGCAGGAAAGGCTTGTGCGCGTTGGGCCCGTAGGCGTGAATGGTGCGCGCCACCAGTTCCTTGCCCGTGCCGCTCTCGCCCAGAATCAGCACCGGGTGCGTGCTTTGTGCGACCTTGGACAGAATGCGATAGAGCTTCTCCATCTCCGGCGAGCGGCCGATGATCGCACCCAGCCCATCGGCCAGGCGCAGGCGCTCGCGCAACTGGCGCGCCGCGGTATCGGTCATCTGCTTCTGAGCGGCGCGGTCCAGCACCGTGGAGAGTTCATCCATGGCGAATGGCTTGGTCAGGTAGTCGGAGGCCCCGCAGCGCATCGCTTCCACCGCCGCATTCACTGAGCCTGACGCGGTCATGGCGATCACCGCGGTCTGCGGGTACAGCAGCTTGACCTCGGAGATCAGCTCGAATCCCTGGCCTGAGCCGCAGGGCAGATTGACGAGTAGTATATCGGCGGCGTGGCCACGCAGAAGTGCGCGCGCCTGATTCAGATCACCGGTGCTTTCGACTGCGTAACCCAGGCTGGCGGCGATCTCGGAACAGGCCGAGCGCACGGCCGAGTCCGGATCCACCACAAGCAGATGCAACGGCGCCGCCGGCTCTGCGGTTTGTGGAAGAAACTCCATCGTTCTTGTGTTGAAAACTGTTTCCAGCATTGTAAAGCCTCGGGAGCGGTTGGGTGGGGGACTGTTCAGGGAGCGGTGAAGTTTTTCCCGCTTTTGCGTCAGCGCATCGTCACCGGCAGCTCGATCTGAAAGCAGGCACCGAAGGGATCGCGATTGGCGGCACGAATCTGGCCACCCGCGTCCTCCACGATGGACCGCGTAATCGAGAGTCCCAGACCACGGTGCAAGCTGACGCTGCGGCCATTGCCTTCCACCCCGGCCTTGGAATGGGTGGTAATGCCCGGTTCGAAGAGCTTCTTCAAGACGCTCGGGGGGATTCCCGGTCCGTTGTCTTCAATGGTCAGCAACAGCACGGGCGCGGCCCCGCGTTCGGCTGCGCCCTCGCGGAGGTCAATCAGGATTCGTCCGCCGGCGGGCATCGCTTCGGCGGAGTTCTTTACCAGATTTACCAGGATCCGGGTCAGGTCTTCGCCAGTGAGCCGCACAGGCAGGCCGCCGCCCGCCGTGGTTATCGTGAGAGCGATCGAAGGTCCAGCGAGTGCGCAGAGCAGACTGCGGTTGGCCAGCAACTCGTCTTCCAGGTTGTCAATTGGTGTCGGTGGAAGCGATGCCCAGCCCAGCGGCTTCCGCTTCGGTTGGGAGGCTGTTCCGGGTTGAAGCACAATTGCGGCCTCTGAGCCGTGCCCGCTTCGCGCG
>JAJZAL010000083.1 GCA_021799405.1 Acidobacteriota bacterium | reverse complement strand
TTTCGAAGGTGAGCTGGCTGAGCGAGGCCATGTCGAAGGTGAGGTCAGAGGCGACGCGCTCGGGCCAAGTCATGGCGTAGAGGATGGGCAGGCGCATGTCAGTGACAGAGATTTGCGCGAGGAGGCTGCCGTCGATGTATTCGACCAGCGAGTGCACGGTGGATTGGGGGTGCACGGTGACTTTGACGGCCGAGGGCGGGAGGTCAAAGAGGCGGCAGGCCTCGATGATTTCGAGGCCCTTGTTGAGCATCGTGGCCGAGTCGATGGTGATGCGGCGTCCCATGACCCAGGTGGGGTGCTTGAGGGCCTGGGCGACGGTGATGTGTTCGAATTCGGCGAGCGGGAGGGTACGGAACGGGCCGCCGGAGGCGGTGAGCCAGATCTGCTTGATTTCTGGGAGGGAGCCGGCGCGCATGCACTGGTGGACGGCGTTGTGCTCGGAGTCGATGGGGAGCAGCGGGAGGTTTTTGGCACGGGCGGCGGCGGTGAGGAGTTCGCCGGCGGCGACCATGGCCTCCTTGTTGGCGAGGCCGACGGGTTTTCCTGCGAGGACGGCGGCGTAGGTGGCTTCGAGCCCGGCAACGCCGACGATGGCCGAGACGACGAAATCGACCTGCGGGAGGGTGGCCACGCGGACGGTTCCGGCGGAGCCGTGGACGACTTCGATGCCGGAGATGCCGGCGGCTTTGAGGCGGGCGGCGAGGTCAGCGGCGAGTTTTTCGGTCGCCATGGAGACGACGGCAGGGCGCCAGCGGCGGGCCTGCTCGAAGGCGAGGTCGAGGTTGCGGCCAGCGGCGAGCGAGGCAACGGCGAAACGCTGGGGGAAGCTTTCGACGATGCTGAGGGTGCTCTGGCCGATGGAACCGGTCGAGCCGAGGATGGCAATGTGCTTCAAAGGCATGAACTATTCAGTATGGACTAAAAGTACTGCTGGGCAAGGTGAGCGTACCACAGGACAGGGGCGGCCAGCAGGAGCGCGTCAATGCGGTCGAGGACGCCGCCGTGTCCGGGCAGGAGGCTGCCGGAATCCTTGATGCCGGCGGCGCGCTTGAGGCCTGATTCGACGAGGTCACCCAACTGGCCGGCGGCATTGACGATGACGGCGAGGACGAGCCAGCGGAACCAGGAGCCGGGATAACTGAGGTTGTCGACCGAGTGGGCGGTAAGGAAAGACGCAACCCACAGGAGAAAGAGCGTAAGGAAGGCACTGGCGACGAGCGATGCGAGGGAGCCTTCCCAGGTTTTTCCGGGGCTGAGCTGCGGAGCTAACTTATGCTTTCCAAAGGCTTTACCAATGTAGAGGGCGGCGATGTCGCCGGACCAGACGGCCACGAAGAGGAAGAGGAGCAGGGAGGGTCCGTTGCTTTGTTCAAAGAGCAACGGGAGGGTGGCAAAGGAGAGCCCGACGTAAATGATGCCGATGTAGACCGAGGCTGCGTCCGGCAGGATACGGTCGACGGGGGAATGAAAGGTGCAGTAGGTGAGCAGGGCGAGCGCGATGGCGCCGACGGTGGCGGTGAGGAAGTCAGGATACTTCCAGATAGAGATGTAAATGGCCGCAAATGCAACAAAAGAAACGATTCTGGGTGACTGGGCGCCGATGGCGTCGGCGATGTCGAGATATTCCCAGAAGGCCAGGCCGGCGGCGATGGCGCAGAAGAGCGTGAAAAGCCAGAATGGGCCACAGAAGACCAGTGCGAGGGTGACGAGAATCAGGACGGCTGCCGTTAGAATTCGCTTCATTCCTTTGGCAGGATACACTTTCGCCCCGTTGAAGACCCGGTAAGGCGCACAACTATTCAGGAGGGGCGGAGTCTTTTCTTTTAGATGGGAAGTCCATAGAGCAGGAAGAGTTTCAGGCCCGGGGCACATCCAATAAGAGTAGAGTGCGGACGCCGGCCGCGTGGCCGCTCTGCCGCGAGGGGGAAACGATGAAGCTGCGAACCAACGGAATGTGGACGATAGCGATGGTTGCGGGGCTGGCCGCGATGATGGGTCTGCCTGCGCTGGCGCAAACGCAAGGGCAGGGCCGGGCTGTGGTGACGGTGGTCAACAAGCAGGACAAGAATGCCCCGATCACGGTTCCGCAGCAGGATTTGAAGCTGAGAGTGGACGGGCGTCCGGCGATGATCGACCACTGGGCTCCGGCAACGAATCAGCTGCAGGTGGTGATTCTGATTGACAGCTCGGCGTGGGGGACGCTGGGAACCCAGATGAAGGATATTCGGGAGTTTGTTCGCTCGTTGCCGGCGGATGTGGAAGTGGGGATCGCGTACATGCAGAACGGGCAGGCGGTGTTTGCGGGGCCGTTGACGAAGGACAAGGAAGCGGCATTGCGCGGACTGCATCTGCCCTCGAGCGTGCCGGGCGGGAGCGCCAGCCCGTACTTCTGCCTTTCGGATCTGGCGAAGCACTGGCCGTCGCACGACATGAATGCGCGGCGCGAAGTGATCATGATCACGAACGGGGTGGATAACTACGAGCCGCGTTTCGATCCGGAAGATCCGTATGTGCAGGCGGCGATCCAGGATTCGGTGAAGGCGGGGCTAGTGGTGTACTCGATCTACTGGCACAGCGCAGGCGTGCCTCCGGCGATGTACCTGACCACTGCCGGTCAGAGCCTGTTGCTGATGGTGAGCCAGGCGACGGGGGGCGAGGCGTACTGGCAGGGGTTCAGCAATCCGGTGTCGTTTTCGCCGTACTTCAATGAGATGAAGCAGCGGTTTGGCGAGCAGTACAACCTGGAATTTCATGTGCCGATGCGGGGTAAGGCCTACATGGCAACGATGAAGCTGAAAGTGAGCACTCGGGGCGCGAAGGTGACGGCCCCGGAACAGGTGTGGCTGGCGCCGCAGGGAGCGAAGGAAGCGCAATAAGGACTGGCCGTCCAGGCGAACGCGCCTTCGGCGCAAAGAGCCAGTCAGCAGAAAAGACAACCAGCAGTGGGCAGAGTTGTGTGCATGTCAAAAGCATCTGGCCGCCGCTACGTGCTTCGACCCCGCATATCATTTGAAATTGAACAGAAATACGACGGCGCGCTGTGATGGCGCGCCTTTTTGCTGCCTGAAATCAACATGAAGATAGAAACCCGGAGGTGAGCGGGTCCGTCTGAGGTTGTGAGATGGTCCGGATTCGAGACTGGGGAGGCGTGAATGAAGCGACTGATAGTGGTGCTGATGATGCTGTTTCCCGTGGTGATGATGGGGCAGACGACGTCGACTGCGGCGCAGTTTCCGCTGACGGTGCATGTGGTTTCGTCGGAGACAGAGGCTTCTCCAGGCTATTGCAGCAAGACTTCCAACGGGGTGGTGTTGTTGAACTTGCTTGGGGTCACTATCGGGGGGCGGAAATATGTGCTGGCGGCGCCGATTCCCGGTCGATCTTTTCCCTACGGATTATTTGATCGATCCCGTCCGATTTTGATTGCGCCCGGCAATTATTCAGCACGGGTGGCGCAGGACAAGCAGCCGAATCCGGGAGAGGTTGAGCGGACATATGAGCTGCAGCTGGCAAATGGGAAAACGGTGGTGGCGTATCTGTGGGGGATGAGCGAGTAGGGCGGTCAGATTTAGAGTATTTCCCCTATTCCTGTGAACTTTCTGAAATCAACCAAGCGCAGCTTTTCTTAACGGAAAAGCTGCGTTGAGATTCTCTCTTCGGTCTATACCAATAGTGGAAATGCTCCAGCGACGCGAGTGCGCGTTGAGCCGCGGCTGAAGTATGCTGTTGTGCATGGTCAGACCACTTGTTGCCGCTTTGATTTTCGCTGCTCTTTCAGGATTTGCACCGCATGCTCATGCCGCCAATGTGACCGTCCTGGTGAAGCCGGGTGTGCCGATGTATCAGCCGGGGCAGAAGAAATCCCACGGGATGCTGGTGTTTCCGACGATCCAGAACGCGCTGGACCACGCGCCGCAGCCGACGGATGGCGGGCGGGTGATCATCCGGATTACGCCGGGGATATACCACGAGCGGATATGGGTGGCGCAGAACCGTCCGAATGTGGAGCTACTGGGGCTGGGCAAGTCGCCGGCGGACACGGTGATTGTTTCGAATCACTATGCGAAGGAGTCGGGCGGGACGTTTTTTACCGAAACGGCGGAGATTGCCGGGAACGGATTCATAGCAGACAACGTGACGTTTGAGAATTCGGCGGGGCCGGTGGGGCAGGCGGTGGCGGTGTCGGTGCTGGCGGACCGTGTGATCTTCAAGCACTGCCGATTTCTGGGCTACCAGGACACGCTGTTTGCCAATTACGGGCGGCAGTATTACGTGGACGATTACATTTCCGGGGCGGTGGATTTTATTTTCGGGAATGCGACGGCGGTGTTTGACCACAGCGTGATTCATGCGGTGGGGCCGGGATATCTGACAGCGCAGAGCCGGTTGAGCGCGGATTCGACGACGGGATATGTAATTCGCGACAGCAGAATTACGCTGGCGCCGAGGATATGGGCGAGCGGGCGGACGGTGGCGCTGGGGCGTCCGTGGCGGGATTACTCGCGGGTAATTTATCTGAATACGTATATGCCGAAGGGGATTTCGCCGCAGGGATTCTCGAAGTGGGGGCGCTCGCAGAATTACAGGACGACGTTTTATGCCGAGTCGGGGTCGACGGGGCCGGGTGCGGATCCGGCGGGACGGCCGGCGTGGGAGCGGAAGCTGAACGCGGCGGAGGTGGAGTCGTTTGAGCCACAGAATTTCCTGCGGGGCAGCGATGACTGGAATCCCCTGGCGGAGGCGGCGAAGCTGCCGTAGGCGGTGCGGGGGATCGTGCACTGGTGGTTAATTTTTTGCTGCAGAGGTGTGACCGCCGTCACGGCTTCATCGGTCCTGCCGCCTTAGCGTAGAGCCAGCAACTCAGCCGGTAAATGATCACCTGTAGCGGGGCCCGGCGAGAGGCCGGGTCCCGACCGGCGCCGGGAGGCTGACGGGGAAATGAAACACATTGTTATTATTGGCGGCGGCATCACGGGGCTGGCCACCGCATATTATCTGCAGCGTGCGACACGCGGTTCTCTGAAGGTAACGCTGATCGAAAGTTCGCAGCGGCTGGGTGGCAAGATTGCCACGGCGCGCGAGGGCGGATTTATCGTCGAGGGCGGGCCGGATTCGTTTCTGGCGCGAAAGACGGCGACGCTGGATTTGTGCCGGGCGCTGGGGCTGGGAGATCAACTGCAGCCGGCGCGGAGCGGGAAGCATTCCACGTTTGTGTGGAGCGGACGCCGGTTGCATGCGTTGCCGATGGGCGTGGGTCCGATGCTGAAGTCGGAGCTGATATCGTGGCCGGGGAAGCTGCGGATGGGGGCCGAGATGGTGATCCCAGCGCGCCGGGCCAGCGGCGACGAGAGTGTTGGCAGCTTCATGCGGCGGCGTTTTGGAAACGAAATGCTGACCAAGCTGGCCGGGCCGCTGATGGGCGGAATTTATGCGGCCGATCCGGAGCGATTGAGCCTGGAAAGCACCTTTCCTTTTCTGCCGGCGATGGAGAAAAAGTACGGGAGCGTGCTGCGGGGCTGGATGAAGCAGCGCGGGCGCAGCGGGAAAGGCGAGCGTTCGATGTTCATGACGCTGCGCGGCGGCTTGCTGCAGTTGACCGAGGCGCTGGCGACGGCGATCGGGCCGGAGGCAATATTACGGGGCGCGCGAGTGGCGGCGGTGCTGCCGTACCGGGGGCGCTATGAGGTGATCCTGGAGAGCGGCACGTCGATCGATGCCGATGATGTGGTGTTTGCCACGCCGGCGCATGTAACCGCGGGGCTGGTGGCATACATCGATGCTGAGCTGGCCGAGCGGTTGCGGGCGATCCGGTATGTTTCGACGGCGACGGTGTCGCTGGGCTTCCGGGAGCAGGATCTGCCGCGGGCAGAAGGGCTGAACGGGTTCGGTTTTGTGGTGCCGCGGACGGAGAACCGGCGGATCAACGCATGTACGTGGTCTTCGACGAAATTTGAGGGGCGTGCGCCGACGGGGCATGTGCTGCTGCGAGTCTTTGTGGGTGGCGCGGGCGCCGAGGCATTTGCCGAGCGGCCTGACGAAGCGATGGTGGCTCTAGCGAGAGAGGAAGTGGACGCGGCGACTGGTATCGGGGCCGAGCCGGTGCTGGCGCGCGTTTATCGCTGGGAAAAAGGGAATCCGCAGTACGAGGTGGGGCACCGGGCGCGGGTGGCGGAGATCGAGTCGCTGGCAGCGGCGCATCGCGGCCTGTACCTTGCCGGGGCCGCGTTTCATGGCGCGGGGATTCCGGACTGCATTGAGAACGCGCAGGCTGTGGTGCGGCAGCTTGCGGGGAAGCATGGGATGTACCGACAACCTGCCGCCGGAAGTGCCGTAGCGGCAGGGGCGCACTAGGCCCTAGAGACAGATCAGCCGTAAAGGAAGGAAAGGAAATGACTTCAGCCGTAGCTCCAACCACTCACGCCCATCCACATGCCGCAGGCAAATATGACTACTCACGCAATCCGATGATTGTGTACTGGGAGATGACGCAGGCGTGTCCGCTGGCCTGCCGCCATTGCCGTGCCGAGGCGATGACACAGGCGCATCCCTGCGAATTGAACCATGAGGAGAGCCTGGGCCTGCTGCGGCAGATTGCGGAATTCGGCGATCCGATGCCGCACCTGATTCTGACGGGCGGCGATCCGCTGAAGCGGGCGGATCTGTTTGACATTATCGACTACGGCCGGAGCCTTGGGATTTCGGTGTCGATTACGCCGGCGGCGAGCCAGGAGCTGACGCTGCGGAAGATGGCGGAGCTGAAGGAGCATGGCATCGAGGCGCTGGGCCTGAGCCTGGACGGCTCGACGGCCGCGCGTCACGATGCGGTGCGCGGCGTGCCGGGCTGCTTCGACGCGACTGTAGCGGCGTTGCGGCATGCGGCGACGGTGGGTTTTCCGGTGCAGGTGAACACGCTGGTTTCAGAAGAGACGGCGGATGATCTGCCGGCGGTTTATGATCTGCTGGAGCGGCACCAGGTGATGCGCTGGAGCCTGTTTTTCCTGATCGCGGTAGGACGGGGCAAATCGCTTCTGCCGGTGACGCCGAAGCGCGGCGAGGATCTGATGCGGTGGATCTATCAGCAGTCGCTCAAGTCTCCCTTCGCGATCAAGACGACGGAAGCGCCGTCGTACCGGCGAATTGCGCTGGACGAAATGAGGGCGGCGGGGATGCATGCGGCGGAGATTCACCGGACGCCGGTGTACCGCGGATTTGGGATTCGCGATGGACATGGGGTTGTATTTGTCTCGAATCAGGGGGATATTTATCCCGCCGGGTTTTTACCGCTATCGGCGGGCAATATCCGGCAGAACCGGCTCGCGTATGTGTACCGCAATGCTCCGGTGTTCCGGGCGCTGCATACGCCGGACCGTTTCCGGGGCAAGTGCGGGCAGTGCGAGTATCGGGGATTGTGCGGTGGTTCGCGGGCGCGGGCGTATGCGTACACGGGGGATCCGCTGGCGAGCGATCCGTTCTGCGCGTATGTGCCTGCGGTCACGCCGGCGTTTCCGATGCACGCTTAGCATGGGGTGCGGGTAGTTTGGGGCAAGGAAAGTGGCGGGTGAGACTCTTATGTGTGATGAGCCTCACCGCCGTGAAGAGAAGTCAGGAGTGCAATCACTAAGGCGTGATTCATAAACAGGGTTTCGCAGGCTCTTGAACTTTGGATCCTGGCCGGATGGCGGGTTCCAAGCAACCAGTCCGGGGCAGCCGGGTGTTTATGAAACACGCTGTAGGGAGGTTTCAAGATGAAGCTGTTCCTGGTGGCAGTTGCATGCATGCTTCCTTTGATTGGCGCGGCTGCTGTGCCGCAGACGCAGAACAATGCCACGCCGCAGACGCAGACAAAGCCACAGAGCCAGACCACGACACCGGCGCCGGCCGCGCCGGCTCCCGCGAATAATGGGGCGAGCCTTGTGAATCCAGTGAAGCCGACCGAGGCTTCGCAGAAGATGGCCAAGGAGCGTTATGGCTGGGACTGTGCGATGTGCCATGGTGACACGGGCAAGGGAAATGGCAGCCTTGCGGTGAGCGAAAAGCTGACCATGCAGGACCTTTCCAATCCGAGCACACTGCAGGGGATGAGCGATGGTCAGATTTTCACGATCATCCGCAAGGGCGCCGCGCAAATGCCACCGGAAGACAAGGCACGCGCGAACGATAACGCGGTGTGGAACCTTGTGATTTATCTGCGGTCGCTGTCGAAGGGCCAGGAAGCGCCGGCCAGCTAGGATTTCGCGCAAGGCGCGAGGGGATAGCACGCCGGCTGGCGCGCCCATCGAGCGGCGCGGGCTGGCGCTGCTTTTTACTTGTGGGGAATGGAGATGGCAGGAAGCCGCGCTTTGAACGGCACTGCGACCGGCGGAGTATACTTTTCGCGGTGTCCGGGGAGAGGTGTGAAATACGCACAAGAATGAGGTGCGACCATGGCGAGTTATATGCTGCAAGTTGCCTACACGCCGGAGATGATCAAGGCTGCGATTTCTGATCCGAAGGACCGTACGCAACATATCAGCCGGGTGATTGAGAACCTGGGTGGAACGATGTACGGGATGTGGTACTGCCTGGGGGATTACGACGTGGTGACGATCTTCGAGTTGCCGGACAATGAAGCGGCGGCAGCCTTTTCACTTGCGGTTGCCGGGGGCGGCGCGGTGAAGGAGATGAAGACGACGCCGTTGTTGAGCGTTGCCGAGGCATTTGCCGCGATGTACAAGGCGCAGCAATGCGGATATGCGCCGATGAAAATCGACAGGTAAGACCTGATTTTTGCCGTGCAGGTGGGGCGAGCCCGTCCGGGAGGGGTAGTGCGGCTTCTGTGGGCGATGGGGAAGTACAATGAAAGGAGGGTAATTCCCCGAAGAAACGAGCTGGAAACGAATGTACGAGGTCACAGTTGAGCGCGGGTTTTCCTCCGGGCACTATCTGCGCAACTACAAAGGCAAGTGCGAGAATCCGCACGGCCACAATTACAAGGTGAGAATCACGCTGCGCGGCGAGAGGCTGGACGCGGCGGGGCTGCTGCTGGACTTCAAGGATCTGAAGCAGGTGATGCGGCCTGTGATCGACCGAATCGATCACCAGATGCTGAACGACCTGGAGCCGTTCACCGAGATCAATCCCTCGGCGGAGAACCTGGCCCGGTATTTCTATGACGAAACGAACAAGCAGCTTGCGGAGATGACGGGCAACCGCGTCCATGTGAAAGACTGCACCATCTACGAAACCGACACCACGACGGCCACCTACTACGAGTAAGCGCCTTGCACCTGATTGAGATTTACAAGTCGGTGCAGGGGGAATCGTCATTTGCGGGGCGGCCGTGCATTTTTGTGCGGTTGGCCGGATGCAATTTGCGCTGCATCTGGTGCGATTCGGAATACACGTTCCAGGGCGGGATTCCGTATACGGACGAGCAGATCGTGGCCGAGATGGAGAAGCTGGCTCCGGTGCGGCTGGTGGAGTTTACGGGTGGCGAGCCGCTGCTGCAGGCACGGGAACTGATTCCGCTGATGGAGCGGCTGCTGGATGTGGGCTACGAAGTGATGATCGAGACGAGCGGGGAACGGCCGCTGGACGAAGTGCCGGCGGCGGTGCATAAGATTGTGGACGTGAAGTGCCCGGCGTCGGCCGAGGGCGGCTCATTCCGGATGGAGAATCTGAAATGGCTGACGGGGCGTGACGAAGTGAAGTTCGTGATACAGAACCGCGGCGATTACGAATTTGCGCGGGCATTTATCCGGGAGCACAGGCTGGAGGAAAAGGCGGGGCAGATTTTGTTGTCGCCGGCGTTCCACAAGATGCCGTCGCTCGAACGGAGCACGCGCAATGCGGCGCTCGATCCGCGGCTGCTGGTGGAGTGGATGCTGGAAGACGGGCTGCCGGCGCGGCTGAGCCTGCAGATTCACAAGTACATCTGGGAGCCGCAGAAGAAGGGCGTGTAGGGCATTTCTTCCGCATAAGACCCCGGAGAATCCTGGCTTATGCCGCGATACCTGCCGGTAAATGCAATTTACTGGCTTTGTTTTGCGCGCCTTGGTATCTTGCCTCACAAGTTAGCAATTGTTTCTTAGAAGGATGGAAAAGGATGCGTAGAAGCTGGCTGCGTCTGCTGCCCTGGGGTCTCATTGTCCTGTGTGTGATTACTTTTGCAGGTGTAACGCATGCGCAAGACGCGGAATGGACGCTGACGGGACCGGCATTCAGTGCGACGCCGGCGCAGATTCTGGCTGCCGCTGCGAAGATGAAGGCGAATCCGGCGAGCGACGCGACGGTTCTGTTCGAGGACGAGCACTATACGATCGACGCGCAGGGACGGGTGGTTCATACGCACCACATCATTTACCGGATCGATACGCAGGCGGGCGTGAATGCATGGTCGTCAGTCGCGGTAGAGTGGGAGGCTTTTTACCAGAAGCGACCGGAGATACGGGCGCGGGTGATTCAGCCGAATGGCTCAGTCACGGAGCTCGATCCCAAAACAATTACGGATACGGCGGCGAATAACGCCGATCTTGCCGAGGGCACATACTCGGACGACCGCATTCTGACCGCGCCGCTGCCGGCGCTGAGCGTCGGCTCGATTGTGGAAGAAGACACGGAAGTGGTGGACGAGGAGCCATTCTTCTCTGGCGGCGGAGTTTACCGGAACTACTTTGAGCGGAATGTGCCGATTACGTTTTCGCGGCTGGTGGTAGAGGCGCCGGCGGCGACGCCGCTGCGGTACCGGGTGCACGACCTGCCGGATGCCCAGGTGAAGACGGATGTGGCGCATGGCGTGCGCACGATCACATTTTCGGTGTCGAACCTGAAGGCGGTGGTGCCGTCGGATATTCCGCTGGTGACGCCGGAGATCAAGGCGCCGTGGGTCGATTTCTCAACCGGGGAGTCGTGGCATGCGGTGGCCGAAGCATACGCACGGCTTGCGGATCCGCAGCTTCTGCCGGATGAAGTGAAGAGCCTGATTCCGGCGACTCTACCTGCGGGGCGCAATGCGCGGATCGCGGTCCTGGTGGCGATTCTGCATAAGGAAGTGCGCTACACAGGCATTGAGTTTGGCAAGGCGAAGCTGCAGCCGCGAACTCCGGCTGAAGTGCTGGCGCGGCATTACGGAGACTGCAAGGATAAGGCTGCTTTTCTGGTGGCTATGCTGCGTGAGGCGGGGATTCCGGCGGACCTGGCGCTGCTGGAAGCGGGTCCGGGCAATGATGTGAATCCTGACCTGCCGGGCATGAATCGATTTGACCACGCGATTGTGTATGTTCCGGGAGACGCGAAGAACCAGCCGCTGTGGATCGATGCGACGGCAGAGTTCACGAAGGTAGGGGACCTGCCCTATGGCGACCAGGACCGGCGCGCACTGATTATTGCGGCGCAGACGCAGGGACTGACGCTGACGCCGAAGCCGACGCCGGAGGACAGCGTGCTGATAGAGACACGGGAGTTCGATCTGGCGGATTATGGTCCGGCAAAGGTGATTGAGACTTCGCAAACCAGCGGTTACATCGACGCGGATTACCGGTACTTCTACCAGAACTCGAATAACGAACAGGTGAAGCAGGAACTGGATAACTACGCGAAGAATGCATACGACGCGAAGAGCCCGATCCAGGTAACGCACGGCGACGCGCACGATTTGAACAAGCCATTTGACCTTCGGATTGTGATTCCGAAAGCGGGCCGAGGGCATACGGGGATTCAGCAGGCGGAGGTCGCGCTTTATCCGAACGGGACATTTGGCTCGCTGCCGGGGTGGTTCAACCGCGACCCGAACCTGAACCGGCCGAAGCCGGGGTCGCCGGGCGATGAGCTGCTATTGAAAGAAAAGCTGCAACGGAGCGACGAGTACGAAATTACGCCGTTCATCGGCGAACGCGTGTACAAGATTGTGCCGCCGAGCGGCTTTGCGGTGCGGGGATTGCCGGCGAACCAGACACTGAAGATGGGTCCGGCGACGCTGACGGAGACATACTCGACCGACGCCAAGGGCGTAGTGACGGCGGACTACAAGTTCGACACAGGGAAGTCGCTCTACAGCCTGGCGGACGTCCTGGCGCTGCGCGACGCGGTGGTACAGGCGAACAAAGGCAGCGCGGTGATCATCACCTTTGACCAGGTGGGCGCGAAGCTGATGGCGCAGGGCAAAGTGCGGGAAGCGTTTGCTGCGGACCGCAAAGCCATTGCCGCCGATCCAAACGGGGCGCTGCCGCATGTGCGTTTTGCCGACGCGCTGCTGTCGGCGGGCGTGGGCGAGGAAGCCAGGGCAGAAGCGCAAGAGGCGGTGAAGCTGGATCCAAAGTCAGCGGTGGCGTGGCAGACGCTGGGATGGATGTCGCAATTTGATTCCATCGGGCAGCGCTTCGGGCCGGGATTCGACCTGGCCGGTTCGATCGCTGCGTACCAGAAGGCAAAAGAGCTTGATCCGGACAGTGTGACCACGCGCGTGAACCTTGCGATTGCGTACGAGTACAACCAGGAGGGTGAGCGGTACGAGTCAGTGAGCGGTATGGATCACGCGATTGCGGAATACCGCGAATTGATCAAGCTGCATCCGCAGCAGGGGCAGCAATACGAGGACAACCTGCTGTTCGACCTGCTGTATGCACACCACTACAAGGAGCTGCTGACGGAGCTGGATCCGCTGCCGGATTCGGCGAGGCGAGATGCGCTGGGAGTGGCCGCGGTGGCGGCAAGCCAGGGCGTACCGGCGGCTCTGAAGCGGGCTGCGAGCATTTCCGGGAATACGGCGCAGCAGGATACGGTGCTGGTGATCGCGGGCGGCGAGCTGGTGCGGCTGCGGATGTATTCCGAGGCGTCGCAATTGCTTTCCGCCGGGCTGCCGGGGCAGCAGGATGCCGCCGATATCGAGCGTCGCATCCAGGTGTTCCAGAACCTGAAGCCCTTTGATTACAAGAACTATTCGTCAACCGGGCCGGAGGGCGTGGTGCGCCGGATGATGGTGGATGAGATGACGGGCAACCTGAGCGATGCGGAAGTCGCGCAGTTCCTGACGCATCACGCTTACGCCAACCAGGCTGCATGGGAGAAAAATCTGAAGGAGATGCAGCGGTCGGCGCAGGGCATGCGGGTGGTTGCCGACCAGGTGGGGCTGCCGGTTCCGGTGATGCGGGATACGGTGCTGGGGATGATGAAGATTTCCTCAGAAGGCAACGATAAGACGGGGTACCGCGTGACGCTACAGGAACTGGGCACACCGTCGCGCCAGTTCTTTGTGGTGCACGAAAAAGAGGGCTACCGGATTGTGGCCGAGCAGACGGACACGGCCGAGGTGGGCAACGAGGCGCTGTATCTGCTGCAGAGCGGAAAGGAAGCCGAGGCGGAGTCGCTGCTGAACTGGCGGCGAAATTTTGCGCACCTGGGCGGCGGCGATGACCCGCTGGATGGAATGCTGTTTCCGCGGTTCTGGACCACGGGGGAGACGAGCGGAGCGGACGCCATCAAGCTGGCCGCGGCCTCACTGCTGGTGGGGACTCCGGAGACGAATACGCTGCTGCCGGAGATTGTTCGCCTGAGGTCGAAGACGAAGGATCACACCGCGATGGATCAGCTGCTGGCGTTGGCCTACCTGTATGTAGGGGATTACGGAAAGGCACGGGATGTGGCGGAAGCGCTGCTGAAGAAATATCCGAACTCGGACTCGGCAGTGGCACTGATGACCGAAGCAGAGAGCAAGCAGGGGAACGCAAAAGCCGCCTATGCGCTGGTGGATGCGCGGATTGCGAAGGGTCCCGACGACCTCAGCCTGGTGGAGACGAAGTCCTCGATCGCGCAGGAGCAGGGGGATTTTGCGGGCGCGGCGAAGATTCTGCAGGGACTGCTGAACAGCGGGAATGCGAATGCGTCAGACTACAACGACTTTGCATGGAACGCGCTGTTCGAGGGCAAGGTGGATGCAGCGGCCTTGCAGGCAGCGCAGCAGGCGAACCTGCTGACGAGCCGGAATAACTTCTCGATTCTGCACACGCTGGCCTGTGTGTATGCCGCGCAGGGCAAGACGACCGAGGCAAGGCAACTGGCGCGGCAGGCGATGAAGATATTGCATGTGGAGGAGCCGAACTCGGACGTGTGGTTCTTGTATGGGCTGATTTACCAGCAGTACGGTGCGAAGCAGGCGGCGGTGGCAGCCTTCCAACGAGTGAAGAAGCCGGTGGGCCCCATCGCTTCGGTGGACACCTATGTGCTGGCGCAGCGGCATCTGAAAGAGCTGCAGGCGGAATAAGCAAAGACAGAGCGGAGCGCACTGCGCGGCAGTGCACTCGGCAGATGAAAAAACGGCGTGAGCCCGGTGGGGCGCACGCCGTTTTCCTTTAGCCGAAGAACGAGGTGTCAGCGGCCGTGTTCTTCGAGGTATTTCTCGACTTCGAGTGCGGCCATGCAGCCGGTTCCGGCGGCGGTGATGGCCTGGCGGTAGCGGCGGTCCTGCACGTCGCCGCAGGCAAAGATGCCGGGGACGCGGGTGAAGACGTAGTCGTGGGTGCGGATGTAGCCGTCTTCGTCGAGGTCGAGCTGGCCGGCGAACATCCTGGCGTTGGGCTCGTGGCCGATGCCGAGGAAGAGTCCGCTGATAGGCAGGACGGATACCTCGCCGGTGACGCGGTCGCGCAGGCGCACGCCTTTGACTTCCTTGTCGTCTACGCCGAGGACTTCTTCGACGATGACGTTGGTGAGGATCTGGATTTTGGGGTGGGCCATGGCGCGGTCGAGCATGATGCGGGAGGCGCGGAAGTGCTCGCGGCGATGGAGGATGGTCACCTTGGTGCAGAAGCGGGTGAGGAAGAGCGCTTCTTCCATGGCGGAGTCGCCACCGCCGACGACCGCGATTTCCCTGCCGGAGAAGAAGAAGCCGTCGCAGGTGGCGCAGGAGCTGACACCGTGGCCGATGAGCGCCTGCTCGGAGGGCAGGCCGAGCCAGCGGGCGGAGGCTCCACTGGCGATGATGAGGGTGCGGGTGTGGATCTTTTCGTGGCCGTTCCCGAGGTCGAGTTCGAAGGGATGCTTGCTGAGATCGGCCTTGGCGAGATGGCCGAGGCGGAACTCGGCGCCGAAGCGCGAGGCCTGCTTGCGCATGTTCTCAATGAGCTCGGGGCCCTGGATGCCGTCTGGCCAGCCGGGGAAGTTTTCGACGAGCGTGGTGATGGAGAGCTGCCCGCCGGGCTCATGGCCTTCGAGGACGAGCGGCTTCAGGTTGGAGCGTGCGGCATAGATGGCGGCGGTGAGGCCGGCGCAGCCGGAGCCAAGGATGACGGTATCGCGAATCGTATCTGTCATGGGCTTCTCTTCATGTTACCTGCTATGGGATTCATTGGCCCAGCGTTGCGATGCAATCGCGAGGTTTCGCGGGGCGGGCTGGACGGGGACGGCGCCATATACGATGGAGGGATGGCAAACCTAACACTTGTTTATGGACTGAGGCTTCTCCCCGCCGATGAAGTGGCTTCGATCGGCGACGCTCCGATCGAGCTGAAGAACGGCAACAGGGCGCGGGTTACGATGCACTTGCTGGAGGGTACGCGCGAGGAGATCGAGGGGCAGTTGCGGCAGAGTATCGATGCATTTTTTGATTTTTTCCCGGAGATTTAGAGGTTTTTGGGAGGCGCGAGGCGGGGTTGTGCGCGCTTCCCGGATTGGGAAAGTGCCGGAGCGCGGATTTTCATTTTGAAACGGCGATGCGAAAAGAGCACAGGTTGGGGCTCTTGAAGACGGCGCTGCATGGCGAAATAAGAGCGAAGCTTACCGGCGAGGCCGGCGGGCGGAGAGCTTGCCATGCGATTTCAGAAGAGTCTTTTGTGGGTGGTGTGCGGGGTTGTGGGGCTGGTGTGGGCTCCCCGGGCCGTGGCGGGCGGGCCGCGCTGGTATGCGGGTTCGGCGTATTTTGATCCTGCGGCGATGGGCCAGCCGGTGGTGTGGAGCAACGGGCAGGTGATGTACTACACGGATCAGGGCGCGCTGAGCCCGATGGTGAGCAATTCACAGGCGGACACGATGGTGGCGAATGCGGCCGCGGTGTGGAGCGGGGTGAAGACCGCAGCGGTTTCGATTACGCGCGGCGGCAGCCTGGCGGAAGACGTGAACGGCACCAATGTGACGGACGGCAGCACGGGGCTGGTGGAGCCGGCGGATATTCAGTCGACCGATACGAGCGTGCCGGTGGCCGTGGTGTACGACGAAGACGGCTCTGTGATTGACGCGATGTATGGGCAGGGCGCGAGCGATCCGAATGATTGCCCGCAGGATGGGGTGATGACCTATGTGGACAATTTTTCGACCACGGGGAATATTCTGCATGCGGTGATGCTGGTGAACGGGTTGTGCGCGACCAGCAGCACACAGCTTGCAAACCTGCAGTACGAGATGATTCGCGGGTTTGGGCGGGTGCTGGGACTGGACTGGTCGCAGGCGAACGAAGAGATGTTTGCGAACGACCAGATCACGACGGACGGGACGGCGGGCTGGCCGATCATGCATCCGATTGAGCGGCTGTGCAACGGCGGCGGCGGCGAGTGCATGCCGAACGAGACGACGCTGCGCTACGACGATATTTCCGCGCTGAACCGGACGTACCCGGTGACGGCGGCGAATCAGTCGCGGTATCCCGGCAAACAAGTCACCGCGACGGTGACATTTTCGATTCACGGGGCGATCCGCTTCCAGCGCGGGCAGGGGATGCAGGGTGTGAATGTGGTGCTGCGTCCACTGACCAGCAGCGGTCCGGAGCTGGAATATACGGTGACGGCGGTGAGCGGCGCGAGCTACCAGGGCAATGCGGGGAATCCCGTGGATGGGTACACGGATGCCAATGGGAATGCGCTGAAGCGCTTTGGGAGCAACGACCAGACGTTGGAAGGCTACTTTGACCTGAGCGGCGTGCCGCTGCCACCAGGCATGACGCAGTCGGATTATCAGCTGACGTTTGAGGCAATCAATCCGCTTTATGCCGATGAGCAGTCGGTGGGGCCGTATACACCGGGGCAGGTGACGCCTTCGGGGACGATGCCGGTGATTGCGATTCCCGGCGTGCAGGCGGGGATGAGCCTGGAAGAGGATGTGACGATCCGCGATTCCGCGGATGAGTTGCACAGCGGAGACGACGGCACGGACGCGGATCCGGCGGTTGTGAATTCCACGGGGCAGTGGATGGGCCGCATTTGCTGTTACGGACATTCGGGGTGGTTCAAGTTTTATGCGCGGGCCAACCGCGAATTCACGGTGGAGGCCGAGGCGCTGGATGAAACGGGTGCGGCGACGGAGAACAAGCTGCGTCCGGTGATCGGGCTGTGGAACATTACGGATGCGGTAGGCACGGCGCCGGTGACGGCAACGGCGCAGCCTTTCAATGGAAGTGAACCGGGATTGACGACGCTTGCCGCGGTGAGCACGGCGAGCAGCTTTGTGCGCATCGGTATTGCGGACCAGCGCGGCGATGGGCGTCCTGACTATGCGTACATCGGGCGCGTGCTGTATGCCGACACGGTGAGTCCCGCGCGGCTGCCAGCAGCGGGCGGCGAGATTACAATCCTCGGGATGGGGTTCCGGCCGGACTCGGCGGTGTATGTGAACGGCGTGGCGGCGCAGGTGACGTCGGTGACGCCAACGCGGATCACGGCGGTGGCGCCGCCATCGAATGGCGCGACGGGCACGGTGCTGCTGGAGGTGGAAGATCCGCAGACGCTGGGCGTGGCGATGATTGCCGATGGGCTTGCCTACGATGCGCAGAACGGCGATGCGCTGACGATCCTGACGGCGCCTTCGGGAACACTTCCAGAGGCGGTTCCGGAGGAATTCACGGTGCGCGCGCTGAGTGTGGATCTGACGCCCGCGGCGGGGATTCCGGTGACATTTGCCGTGACCGGGGGAAGTGCGGGATTGAGTTGCGGAGCGGCAATATGCACCGTGGCGACGAATGCGGACGGCGTGGCAACGATTGCGGTGACTCCGGACTCGATGGCGCTGGCGCAGATTACAGCATCACTGGTAAACGGCGCGAAGGTACTGGCGGAGTTTACGGGCGTGCCGCCGTCGAGCTTGTACGCGCTGACGCCGAATCTGTATGTGGCGATTGGCGGCTCGACGACGTGGACTCCGCAGGCGCTGGTGCTGGCGAGCGGACAGCCGCTGGCCGGTGGCCAGGTGCTGTGGCAAACGACGAGCCCGGGCGTTACGCTGGGCACGCAGATGGCCACGACGACAAACAGCAGCGGCGTCGCGACAGGGCAAGTTTCCGTAGGGGCGCAGATCGGCGCGAATGCGGGGACGGTGCAGGCGTGCCTGGTGAGCACGACGACGTGCGTGACCTTCAACGTAGTGCCGGTGCACCTGGAGACCGCCGCGATACAACCGGTCTCCGGCACGGCGCAGAGCGTGGACGCGACGCAGGCTCTATCTGCGGCAGTGCTGGAAGTGACGGACGCGATCGGCAGGCCGATGGCGGGCGCGACGGTTACTTTTCACGAGACGATGTTTGCGTGGACGCCAGCGTGCACGGGAAGCGAGCCGTGCCCCTCGCCGCCAGTGCTTGGCGAGCAGACGGTGGAGGCTGTTTCTGCGAGTGATGGCACGGTGAGCCTGACTTCGATGGCGAACCAGGGAGTGCCGGTGCGCATTGTGGTGGAGGCAACCGTGGGAGCGAATGCGGTGTATGACTTCGAGCTGGAGCAGGCGCCCACGACAGAGTGATTGCGGCAGAGGCACTCGCGGTAGCGAGGCGGCGAACCTTAATTTACTCTGAAGGCCGCGTCATTATTGGCGATTTTTCGCAACTAATGACGATCGTGGAGTGTCTGATGAGGTGTATTCCAGGTGGAACTGCGGAATGTTTGGGCGGCCATCGGAATGAGGACTTTTATGAGTACGAATACACAGCAGGTTGGG
>JAJZAL010000368.1 GCA_021799405.1 Acidobacteriota bacterium | reverse complement strand
GCGAGGCTTTGGCGCGCGCTGCATACGTGCGCATCAGATTGCTGAAGCGCTCCGCCAACTCATCGTTCACGCAGCGGTTGACGAGTTCCTGCTCCACACCATGAAGTTCGGGAAACTCCGAAAGCATGGTGGTGCCGCCCACGCCGGCGATCAGGTCTGAGACGTGGCCGACTGTTGGATTCGCCGAGATGCCGCTGAAGCCGTCCGACCCTCCGCACTGGAGGCCGACGCTCAGAGCGGCAAGCGGCGCGGGCGCGCGCTGGGCCCGGTTAGCCTCGGCGAGCGCGGCAAAGGTGCGGTCCAGTGCCTCCTGCATCAGCGTGCTCTCGCGGCCGGATTTCTGCTGATCGACGATCAGCACTGGCTTGGTCGCCGTGACCTTGGGATTGCGTGCGCGCAGTTCATCCAGCAGCAGGCCCGCCTGCGCGTTCTGGCAGCCGAGGCTCAATACCGTCGCCCCGGCAACATTCGGATTATGGATATAGCCGGCCAGCAGCCCGCACAGCGCCTGCGCATCCTGGCGCGTGCCGCCACATCCCATCTGGTGAGTGATGAACCGCACACCATCGAGGTTGGGAAAGATGCGGCCATCGCGCGGCTGCTCTTCCACTGCCGCCGCATGCGCAGCAGACTCCGCAGGCAACCCGCTTCCACTTTTGAGTTGCTGAATCAACTGCCTTACATGAAGGCGATATCGGCTGTTGGCGCGGCCATAGCCCAGTTCCTCTTCGAGAGCCTCCTGCATCTGCTCGATGTTGCGGTTCTCGCAGAAGACCAGCGGCAGCACAATCCAGTAGTTGCGCGTGCCCACCTGGCCGTCGGAGCGATGGTAGCCCATGAAGGTGCGGCCCTTCCACGCCGAGGCATCGGGCGTGGCGATCGACGCGGGCTGCCGTGTAGCAGAGTAGGCGCCGGCGCGATGACGGATATTGTGCGTGGTCAGCAGGCCTCCACGCGGAATCGCATACACAACCTCACCCACCACCATGCCGTACATGAAGATCAGGTCGCCCGGATTCAGGTCCGTGAGAGCCATCTTGTGTTTGGCGGGAATCTTCTCTTTCGCAGTGCAGAGAGCCTTTGCGGACACCGGGCCAAATTGGACCGTCACACCCGCTTCGAGATTGGACAGCGCCACAACGACATTGTCGCGTGGATCGAGTTGCAAAACCGTTTCCGGCATGGGATCACCTTCTCAGCTTTCATGATTCGAGCTAAACGTTCGAAATTGCAAATTCGCGATCATCACAGGTGCGCGTAGTGGAGCAGCAGGCCCGCCAGCGCTCCGCCGGCCAGATCGCCGACGATGGGAATTGGCGCATATCGCCAGTTGGAGCCGCCCTTGCCGGGGATCGGCAGGATGGCATGCATCAGCCGCGGACCCAGGTCGCGCGCAGGATTGATGGCGTATCCCGTAGTCCCGCCCAGCGAGAGGCCGATGCCCCACACCAGGCTGGCGACCAGCCATTGGCCTAGCCCCGGCGCCGGTCCGGTGGCCGAAACGCCGTGCGAAAAGATAGCACCAACCACGATAACCAGCACGGCCGTACCGATCATCTCGCTCACCATATTGAAGAGCGGGCTGCGCACCGCGCCGTTGGTGCAAAAAATGCCAAGCTTGGCCGCGGGATCGGGCGAGAGCCGCCAGTGCGGCGCGTAGTGCAGCGTCATCAGCGCTGCGCCGCACATCGCCCCCAGAAACTGCGCCGACCACATGCTCAGCACCTGCGAATAGTTTCCGCTCACGACGGCCATGGCCAGCGTAATGGCCGGATTGATATGAGCGCCGGGACTTCCGAAGGCCTGCGCCACCAATACGCCACACAGCACGGCCAGAGCCCATCCCGTGGTGATCACCATCCAGCCCGCGTCGGCCGCGTAGGACTTGCGTAGCGTAACCCCGGCGCAGACACCGTTACCCAGCAGCACCAGAACCAGCGTGCCCATAAACTCGCCTAACCAAACAGAGTGCATCGAACATTCCTTACGCCTGCGCCGCACGTCACTTTCCTGAAGTGCAGAACGCGCATAGAATTCAATCTTACTGATCCAGAGCATTCTCCACGGTCCACCCCACATCCGCCAAGCGATTCCGCTTGCGGGCGGTGCGGTGGCCCCGGTCAAACGGGTTATACCATGAGCTGGATGACTGAAAGCGGTCGAGGAACGCGCCACTGAGCCGGGACTTCGGTTCATATCAGCGCCATCGGGCTCTGCCGCGGGGTTCGGAGATGGCAGAGATTCGTAGAGTTGTTTGGGGAGTTATTATGCTTTCGACCTTTACTGCCGCGCAGCAGCCTCCCGTGCGCCACTGGGCCATCGTGCTCCATGGCGGCGCCGGCATCATCGAGCGCGCAACCATGGACCCAAAGACGGACGCGGCTTATCGCGCTTCACTGAGACAGGCGATCGAGGCCGGCGCCGCCGTGCTTGACAAGGGCGGCTCCTCGCTCGACGCCATCGAAGCCTCCATTCGCATTCTTGAGGATGATCCGCTGTTCAATGCGGGGCGAGGCGCGGTGTTTGCCGCCGACGGGAAGAACGAGTTGGACGCGGCCATTATGGACGGCGCGACGCTACAGGCCGGAGCCGTGGCGGATGTGACGCGCACGCGTCACCCCA
This sequence comes from Acidobacteriota bacterium, assembly GCA_021799405.1. Next base: position 1,596 of record JAJZAL010000368.1, on the reverse strand, counting down.
TCAGCCTGGCGCGCGCGGTCATGGAGAAGTCGCCGCATGTCCTGCTGGTGGGCGCGGGCGCCGATGCCTTTTCAGTCTATGCCGGACTGGAGCAGGTGGACCCCAGCTTCTACTTCACCGAGCGCCGCTGGGAGTCGCTGGTGAAGCAACTGAAGGAGGAAGGCCTTCCGATTCCGCCACGGCCTGCTGGCGCGCCGCCGCCCGCTGCGCCGGTAGCCGACATTGAACCGGCCAATGCGCATAAGTATGGAACCGTGGGCGTGGTCGCGCTCGACCGGCATGGCGACATCGCCGCCGGCACCTCGACCGGCGGCACGCAGGCCAAGCGATGGGGACGCGTGGGCGACTCGCCGCTGATCGGCGCGGGCACCTATGCGTCGAATCAATCCTGCGCCGTCTCCGCTACGGGCACGGGCGAGTATTTCATCCGCCTGACCGTGGCACGTACCGTCTGTGCGCTGGTCCAGTACACAGGAATGACTTTGCAGCAGGCCGCCGACAAGGTGATCCACAAAGAACTGACCGCGCTGCACGGCGACGGTGGCGTGATTGCCATTACTCCCGATGGACAAATGGTCTGGAGCTTCAATACTCCGGGCATGTACCGGGCCAGGCTGGCCGAAGGAGGCCAGCTGGAGATCGGGATTTACAACGACGAGCCATAGCCGCCAAGGCTTAAAGGCAATACAACAATACAATTGGGTGGCGCTATGCCAACAGTCTTTCGCCACCGGGGTTTCAGGTTTTTCTATTACTCGAATGAAGGTTCGCCACGGGAACCGCTTCATGTGCATGTGATGAAGGATGAGATGAAAGCAAAATCCTGGCTGAAACCCAAGGTCAGGTAGCTCACAACGATGGCTACGACGCCGGATCCTGCGCGAATTGTTGTGGGTCGTTGCTGCAAACCGCGATCGGATTGAAAGGGCACGGAATGAATTCTTCGGTTAGAGCGATGCGTGTCCGCTTCGATGAGGACTGCATGTGGGTCAATCTAAGTGACGGCCGCACGATCGGCGTGCCGTTGGCATGGTTCCCCCGTTTGCTGCAGGCCACTCCCGATCAGCGTGAGCAGGTCCAAATCACCAGCCGAGGTCTGCATTGGGAGGAACTCGACGAGGACATTTCCATTGCTGGCATTCTTGCCGGCCTGGGCGACCAGACCAATAAGATTTTCGCCGCATAAGAGCCCTCGCCTTCCCCAGGTATCTGTCGCACCCTCGCCAGCACTTGCCACAGCTGGCACGCGAGCGCAAAGCTACCGGATTATCTCGAACCGTTCCCAGGAACAGTTGCATACCGGGCCGCGTTGCGATGCAGATTGCATCTCAGGGGTGAAGGCAACGCCCGGGCATCCGGCCGAACCTGCGCATCGCGCTGTAGAATGTTGCGCATGGAAACCATCCAGTACAACCTGCCTCAGGAGCGCATTCCGCGCGTCTGGTACAACATTCTGCCCGATCTGCCCAAGCCGCTGGCCCCACCGCTGCATCCGGGAACACACCAGCCGCTCGGCCCTGACGATCTGGCTCCACTCTTTCCCATGAGCCTGATCCTGCAGGAGATGAGCCCCGAGCGCGAGATCGAGATTCCTGA
>JAJZAL010000367.1 GCA_021799405.1 Acidobacteriota bacterium | reverse complement strand
TGAAAGGGATTCCGAAACCGATGCAACTGGAACTCCTGACGGTTGGGCATTCGACTCGGAGCATTGAGGAGTTTCTCGCGCTCCTGCAAGTCCACGGCGTGCAGTGGCTGGCCGACGTGCGTACGATCCCGCACTCCCGGCATAACCCGCAATTCAATGGTGACCATCTGGCGTCCTCGCTAAACGAAGTGGGGATTTCATATTCTCATATGCCTGAGTTGGGCGGACTGCGACACGCTCGCCGTGACTCTATCAATACTGGATGGCGCAACACCAGCTTTCGCGGTTATGCGGATTACATGCAGACTCCGGAGTTCGAGAAAGCGCTGGATGCCCTTATCAGGCTTGCACGTAAGTGCCGAACCGCAATCATGTGCGCTGAGGCTGTTCCGTGGCGCTGTCATCGCTCCCTGATAGCCGATGCGCTGCTGGTTCGAGGCGTCAAAGTGGCAGAAATCACCAGCCGGACAAGTCTTCGCGCCCATGCCCTGACTCCTTGGGCCCACGTCGAGGGAACAAAGGTTACATATCCATTCACCAGCACCAAATGAGCGAAGCGCGATGGCGGATCAGCTCAACGCATTGCAGGCAGTTCGGTGCACATGCGAGGATAGCAACGTGAGTGCACCGATTCCTCGTTGGGAACCATTGTCAGAAGCGGTGCTTGCGGACCAGCGCGGGACTTATGATCGAATGCGCGCTGCTTGTCCGTTAGCCGAGTCACCGCGTGGCATCACGCTGTTCAGGCATGCGGACGTAGTTGCCGCGGCAAACGATCCGGCCACCTTCTCTTCGGCTGTATCAGCTCATCGCATGGTGCCTAATTCCCTGGACCCTCCTGAGCACGCCGCTTTTCGGGCAGCCATTAACCCCTTTTTTACGCCCGAGCGGATGCAAGCGCTTGAGCCGAGCCTCCAGAGAATCGCTCAGGAAATCATTGGTGCGCTCCCGCGCGGCGCTACGGTGGATGCGGTCACGGAGATTGGGTACCCGTTCGCCGTGCGCGCGCAGGCCGATTGGTTGGGTTGGCTCGGAATCGAAGAGGAGCTTCTCGCTTGGATGGCGGATAACCATGCCGCCACCCGGTCGGCGGACCGATCGCGGACAGCCGCAGTGGCGGCTGCTTTTGATGAAATCGTTCTGGCACAGGTGCGGCGCCGGCGCCAGATGGGCACCGCCGCTCCCAAGGACCCCACAACCGAATTGCTCTCGGTTACGGTTAACGGAGAGTTGTTATCGGATGCCGATATCGTGTCGATCCTTCGCAACTGGACGGCGGGCGACCTTGCATCCATGGCTGCGGCCGTTGGTGTTGTCGCCTACTTCCTCGCCGCACACCCAGACGTTCAGGAGTCGCTTCGGGCAAACTCTGATGGTCTGGCTGCTGCGATCGACGAGATGTTGCGGATCGACGATCCGTTTCTTGTCAGTCGTCGCGTGACAACAGCGGCTGTACCCCTCGATGAATTCGTGATCGAGGCCGGCAAGCGAATCTACCTGAACTGGACATCCGCGAATCGCGACGAGTCATTGTTTACGGATCCCGATACCTTCCGGCCTGAAGAGCACGCAGCGCACAATCTTGTTTACGGCGCCGGCATCCACGTCTGCCCGGGGCGTCCACTGGCGACCCTGGAACTGGTTGTTGCCGTACAGGCGCTGCTGGGAATGACAATCGGTATCGAGCTGGCAACCGACGGAGAACTGGTTCGGGAGACCTATCCGCTCGGCGGCTGGCGGCGTGTGCCTTTGCGGCTTCGTTGAGGGAAACATCTATCGAACATAAGCACGCGAACTGAATGAGACAGTCGAGGCTTGGGAAGCAATCGTCCTCGGCCACTCGCTTTCCCATCGATGGCCAGCGCGCCGTTGATTCCAGCGCTTTCTGAGATGGAATTCGACCGTTTCCCGTCTTTGCCTCGTTTGTGGATGCCTAGAACTGGTCTGATAAACCCTCCGCGCCTGGTGAGGCCTCGTATGAGACCCGCCATCGAAGCGGGGCTCATGCTTTTCGTCGAAGCCGCTACGCTATTTATGAGACCAGTTCTATAGTCAAGGGAGAGTTCATGTCGTGGTCGAGGAGTGCTTCGTCCCGACCTGGAGAGACAGCCACCAGCGTGCGCTGAAACACAAAGATTCCACGGCAGAGTTAGCAAAACAATGATCCGTTACCAGCGAGCACCGCATCATGCTCTTCGGTATGAATCATCGCTTGCTTACCTCTCGTCGTGCGCCGCACAACAATCCATAGCCGTGGTTATACAATTGCGGTGCCCGGAAGACTCTTTCGAAATCCTGGTCTTCCCGATCAAGCAATAGAGGACTTATGCCGGGAGCTCTGTATCAATATCTCGCAGACGATCATGAGAGGCTGGATTCATTATTCCAACGCGCCGTCGCGAGGCCCGGAGTAATTGATCCGGAACCATACCATGAATTTCGTAGAGGCCTTCTGCGACATATCTCCATGGAAGAGAAGATTGTTTTGCCTGCCATCGCCCGGTGGCAGGACGGCAAGAAAGCATCCATAGCGGAACGGCTTCGACTGGACCACGGAGCATTAGTTTCACTCCTGGCCCCTCCGCCAACGCCGTCCATCATGCTTACGATCCAGTCGATCCTTGAAGTCCACAACAAACTCGAAGAGCAGGGAGACGGCTTATATAGATTGTTGGACGATCTGGCCGGAACTGAAGCGGAGGCAATGCTCGCTCAACTCAAGGCCGCCCCACCGGTTGCTGTGTTGCCGAATAATGATAAGCCAGAAGTTCTTGACGCCGCGAAGAAGGCCGTGACAAGGGCCGGTCACGAATTCAAGGTGGCATCGTAGCCGGTCAAGGGCCTGCCGTTCATCCATCGAAATCAGGATCTACACCCCGTCTCGCATTGCTGCCATAAGAGTCTCTTCCTTGGTATGGACGAACCGATGCCAGGTTCAAGCCCAGTGCCTGGCTCTTCTTGAAATGCCGTCTCATAAGACTCATCGAAGCGAAAATAGGTAACGGAAATGTTGGGTCCGCACCAGTTTTCCGGCAGTCGCGTCGGCCTCAATTTGCTGAAATAGACCCATATCCCAGGAGTAATCACGAGAACCGTGCATCACCCTCGTACATGGAGCAATGTAGCTCGACGAATATCGCACAATGGGGAAGAACAGGCGCAGACCCGATGGAGTGGCATAGCCGCAACCATCGGATTAGTCACTGCTGGCAGGAGTCGTTACTAATACCCGATCACCTCGCCGTCCCTGCGCATCTCTGCTCCGCCCGCGAAATATCTTCTTGACGCCATTTCCGGGAGTGTATACAGTCTGTCTGACCTGCCACTGAGATGACGGGTAGCGTCCGGAGCGCGCGCCGTTGCCGCGCCGGTTTCATCTTCTCCATTTACTGGCTTCCACCCCCCAGGGGAGCCACGGATGTTTGCGTAGTTCATCCGCGCATGCCGCACGACCGCTGCGCATTATACGAATCGTTATTTAATTGCAGTTTTAGAGCTGTCGCCAGGCATGCGGCAGCCGTTTCGTGTGGTTCTCCGGAGGGGTTGTGATGGCGAGTCTGCGTGGATATGTAGGCCGGTGGGTGGTTTTGTCTGTTTGCCTTGGAATGGTATTGCTGGCCGCTGGTGGCCAGCGGGTGGCTTATGGCCAGAGCGTGACCGGAACGGTCACGACTGGCACGACCCCGTTTGCCGAGGCTGTGAATCCAGTGACGGGCAACGTCTATGTCGCGAATGCCAACAGCAACACGGTGACGGTGATCGACGGGGCGACGCATGCGACCAGCACGGTCACCGTGGGCTTGTATCCGGATGCCGTGGCGGTGAATCCAGTGACGGACCAGGTCTATGTCGCGAATTACAACAGCGGCAATGTCACGGTGATCGACGGTGCGACGAACAGCACCAGCACGGTCAACGTGGGGTCGCAGCCGAACGCCGTGGCGGTGAACCCGGTGACGGACCAGGTCTATGTCGCGAACGGCAGCAGCAAAACCGTCACGGTGATCGACGGGGCGACGAATACGGTCACCAGCACGGTCAGCACGGGCTCGCTGCCGCAAGCCGAGGCTGTGAATCCGGTGACGGACCAGGTCTATGTCGCGAATACCGGCAGCGGCACGGTGACGGTGATCGACGGGGCGACGAACAGCACCAGCACGGTGAACGTGGGCTCGGCCCCGATAGCCGTGGCGGTGAATCCGGTGACGGACAAGGTTTATGTCGCGAATGCC
>JAJZAL010000082.1 GCA_021799405.1 Acidobacteriota bacterium | reverse complement strand
GGAGACGAGACTGGCCGCGAGATCCTGGTTAGCGAGAACCGCGAGCAGTTGTCCGGTGCGGACGTGGGATCCGCGATTGACGTAAAAGCGCTGCACGGGCGCGGTGATTTTAGGGGTGATGGAAGCCTGATGGATGGGATAGACCAGTCCCTGTGCCGTAACGACGTCGTCGATGGCCTGGCGGCGGGCGACCGCAGTTTCGACGCGGACGACGGGGGTGATCCTGGAAATTCCTGCATCGCCGCCGCTGCAGCCGAGCGCGGCAATGAGCATGGATGCCGAGGCAAGGGCCATCGGGGCGGCGAGGTGTCTGGAACGAAGGAGTGCCCGGATCATAGGTTTCCTGTAAGAGTGGCGAGATTGGCAAGCGCGGTGGCGTAGCGGGTTTCGGCGTCGTACCATGCGTCGCGTTCGAGGCCCACGGTGCTTTCGGCGTTGACGACTTCGAGGGCAGTAGCCAGACCGGCCTTGTAGCGCAGGAGGGTAAGCTTGCGGCTCTCAATGGCGTCGGCTGTGGACTGTTTGCGGATCTGTATTTCGCGCCGGGCAATTTCTGCCTGAGAGTAGTACAGCTCCAACTCGCCGGTATGAAGGCGACGAGTATAGGAGAGCGCGCTTTGCGCCTGCTGCTGTTGGAATTCGGCAACCTTGACCCTGCTGTGCGTGGCTCCCCAGGTAAAGAGCGGAACATTGAGCGAGGCGAGCGCGGAATAGCCGAGGTTTTGAATTCGCCGGCCGTTGAAGAGCGTCGATTGCATGGCGAAGGCATTGGCGTCGATGCCGAAGTAGTAGTCGAAAGAGAGCGTGGGCAGATAGCCAAAGCGCGCGGCGACGAGGTTTTTGTGAGCTGCCTTCTCGGTTTTGACGGCGGCGCCGAGTTGGGGGTCGTTAGCCGCGGCCTGTTGCTGCGCCTTGACGAAGGCCGGCAGCTTGAGGATGTGGGCGGGGTCGTCGACGACGACATAATTGCGGTTGGCGCGATGGAAGATGAGCAGGGCGAGGGCGATGCGGGCCTGCAGCTGCGCGAGCTGCATGCTCTCGAGATTGACCTGATTATCATCGACCTGAATCCTGGCCTTGACGACGTCGGCGCGGGCGGCGTCGCCGTTCTTTTCGCGCTTCCGGGTGATGACGAGAAACTGCTGGGCCGCGCGCAGGGTGCCTTGCGCCGAGGTGACCTTCTCATTGGCAGCCACGAGGGTTGCGTAGGCCTGAACAACGGCGACGACGACGCCACGCGCTGCAATCTGAGCCCTGTCACGAGCGGCGGCGGCAAGGATGACGCTGCTGCGATATGCGAGAAACAGCGACGGGGAGACGTTCTGATGCACGTTTGTCTGCGCGACGTATTCGTGCACGCCATTGTTGGCGACGAAGCGGGAGGCGAGGGTTCCGTTGCCCTGCGTATAGAGGTACTGGCTGACGCCGGTTAGGTTGGGCAGATTGGCGGCGCGGGCCTGGACGGCCATTTCCGCGGCGATGCGGGCATTTGCCTCGGCGGTTTCGAGCACCGGACTGAGGGCCCTGGCGCGGCGGATGGCATCGGCGAGGGTGATGCGCACGGGTAATGCAGTGGATGCGTGCGTTGCTATCTGGGCCTTCGCAGCTGTATTCCGGGGCGTTTGCGCAGCACCAGTGGCTGCACTGAGCAGTAACAAAAGACCGGCACAGGCCAGTGACACTTTTCGGAAAGATGTCATGCCACGATTCTCATGGAGCAGTAGTCGGTGAGGCTCAATCCGCATCCGCTGGGTGAATGCGACCCGTGTTCCACCGATGGAGGTTGCCGTGCGCATGGGGCGTATTCACATCTTTTTATAAATCAGGAAGATGAAGAAGAGCTGAATGGTGGACTCAGAGCAGGTTCGCTACGGCTACGAGGATGTGAAGATGCGCGCGTGAAGGCTGCGCCCGGCAGATACGATTTTGGACAGGTAGCGCCGGGAGTCGGTCTGATCTTCCTGATTCATCATGAGGAAATAGGCGGCAAGGGAATAAAGAGCAGCAAAGGTGAGGCACTCGAGAGTCAGGCCAGCGAAGTGATGCCGCGCGATGATAACCCGGTTGTGGACATAAAGAGCCGCGGCCGAGGCCAGCCCGAGCGGGAGAATGGAGCGCAGAATCAGGTTGCCGAGTACGGCCAGTGAGTTGATGCCGAAAGTGCGATCCAGCTTAAACAGCAGCACTGCCACCTGGGGGATCATCACGATCACGAGCGAGAGCGTGATTCCACCAAGGCCTAATAAATGCCCTAGCAGCATGCCAAGGCCAAAATTAGTGATACCGACCAGGAGAGAGCTAGCGGCCAGGAGACGCACCCAGCCTATTGCGAAACAGAATACGATCACGATGCCCTGGATGGCGCTTATCCCGATGTAGACGGCCAGGCTGTTGGACATGAGTGAGCCGGCGTAAAGAGGGTAGCCAACCCAGCAGGTGACAACGTCCTTGTTGAACAATACGGTGCCGACGGCAAGCGGAAAGGTCATCATCAACATGAGGCGCAAGAGGCGAACAAAGCCAGCACAAAGCTTTTCCATTTCGCGCTTTCCGTACAACTCGTGAATCGCAGGTGTTGCACTCTCAGTGAACCGGTAGAGCATGTTATATGCCGTGGTGGCGGGCATCTGGGAAGAATAGAAGGCGCTGGCTCCAATGGCGCCGCTGGTAATACCGGCCACGAGGTTGGTGGAACTGACAAAGAGGCGATTGCCGATATTCATGAAGGTGGAATATCCGCCGAAGTGCAACATTTCCTTCAGCAGTGCCCTGTCCGGGATTCCCCACCCGCCTTTGAAACCAGGATTCATTTTCATGAATCTCCAGCGGTAAAGAAAGCTGCCAGCGGCAGCAACGGATGTACCGGCGAGCATGAGTCCGAAGAGTCCGCCACCTGCCAGAACGTAGGCGAGAGAAGCGACGCTTCGACCGACATTTAAAACAGTGGAGATGAGATTGAACGCTGCAATGTCCTGGGTTGCCAGCGAGGCATTTCCGTATGCGGCGAACGGGGTGCTGAGAATCGCCCACACAGCGATGACATCGAGCGCATAGCGCGCTTGCATGGCAATGGCAGGGGTGAGATGGAAGAGCTGCCCCACGAAGAAACTTCCACCAAAGATGCAAAGTGCAAACAAAATATTTGTGCCAAGGAGGATGGTGCGTGCAGTGATGAAGACATTCCGGAAGCGAAGTCCGCCATCGTCGAGTCCGGTTGCCTGTGCCAGATATCGATCCAGCACCCAGGAGCTGGAAAAATTGACCATCGACAAAAGGCCGACGGCTTGCATGATGGCGGCGTAGGCGCCCAGAGTTTCCCGCCCAGCCATCTTGAGAACGACCGGGGCCAGCAGAATCTGTAACGCGATTTGCGACACATACTGGAACAGAGCAGCAACAAAACCTTTTGCTGCACGATCACTGCGACTCATACCCTGTTGGCTCCGAAGGTGATGCTGCGTTTGAGAATGAAGACTTTGCGCAGTGATCCGCGGCCGCCCCATGCCGATGCAATCCATGATAAAGCCACTTGTTTTGCGGTGTCTGTTATGGATATGGGAGGCCAGAACGTTGTGATTTGCGAGGAGCTCGGGTTGATCCATCCGGGTGGCGACATCCATAGTAGGATGCGATCATGGCGATGGTTCATCTGGCGTTCAGCGCCCCCCCACATCCTTTCAGCCAGTGGAAGCATGGCGCTCATCTTCTCCTGAAGCACGGCGCCGAAATTGATCCGTTCCAGGTTCACAAACTGACGGAGGATCCGGACGAAGCGGACCTGATTCTATTTGTGGAGATGGGGGAAGCGGGCTTCTTCGCAGAACGAGTCCGCGCGCATCCGTACTTCCGGCGCTACGGTCGCAAATGTTTTCTGTTTGACCAGGGTGATCTCTGCTATCCCATACTCCCGGGGGTTTACGCGGGGCTCACCGAAGCTCACTATCGTGCGGATCATACTCGCACCGGCTTCTATTTAGTATTGGGCGAAAATGCGCTGATCCATCATGCCCCGGCGACTGGGGACGAAAAGTACCTGGCGTCTTTCGTGGGCTCTCAAAATACCCATGCGGTGCGTGAGCAAGTGTTCCGGATCCAGTGTCCGGACATTTACCTGTATGACACGTCGAAAAACAGCGCCCAGATTCGCTATCACGGTACACCGTCAGAACGTCTGGAGTTCTGGAAACACTACGCGGATTCGCTGGCCGGGAGCAAATTCAGCCTTTGCCCGCGCGGTGTGGCGGCCAACAGCATACGGCTATACGAGTCGATGAAGACGGGCCGTGCATGCATCATCATCTCCGATGACTGGCATCCGAACGACGGCGTCGACTGGAATTCGTTTTCGATTCGTGTGCCCGAATCACAGGTGCATGAATTGCCGGAGATCCTCAAAGAAAACGAAGACCGCGCGGTGGAAATGGGCAGGAACGCCCGGCAGGAGTGGGAAAAGTGGTTCTCAGAACCGGTGCGATTTCATCATGTGGTGGAGCTATGTCTTGAGATTCAGCGACATCGTGGACCGTACAGCGCGGTCAAGGCTCTTGAGCACTACCGGCACATTCCGAAGCATCCGCGGCGCTACTTGAGCAGCAAACTGAACCTCTACCGAAACAACAAGAAGATTTACTGGTAGGGGCGGACCTGCAGAAACAGGCTGTCCATGATCGCGACGGCACGGAGTGCCGGGGTGATTCCTCGATCAGACGCCACTACATTTTGTATTTGCCGAGGTCTTCGTCGCCGAGATCCTCCAGCCATTTGCGAAGTTCGGCGGAGCTTCCGGGGGAGTCGACCGGATGCGGCAAAACCTTGGCGGTCCGCAGCACCTCTTCCTCGACAAAAATGGGGCAGTCGGCGCGGAGGGCGAGAGCGAGGGCGTCGGAGGGGCGGGCGTCGAGAGTGACGGTTTCGCCCTGCTGCTCCATCCAGATGACGGCGTAGAAGGTGTCGTCGCGCAGTTCCGAGACGACAACGCGCTGAAGCTGGGCGTTGAGGCCGTGCATGAGGTTCTTGAGGAGGTCGTGGGTCATGGGACGGGGCGTGGATGCCTTCTCGATTTCCGTGGCGATGGCGTGGGCCTCGTAGGGGCCGACCCAAATGGGAAGCAGAGCGTCGCCGTTGACGTCCTTGAGAATGACGATGGGCATATTGGTGGAGGGGTCGACCATCAGGCCGCGAATTTTCATTTCGATCTGCATTGCCAGGCTCCTTGCTGCCTTGCCGCGAACCGTTCGACGGGTTTGCGGATCAGGCGATGGCCTCGCCGACGAGGCTGTTTGGCAGACTCTTTGTCACCAGCACCTTGAGATAGCTGCCGGGTGCGGGCAGGATGGGCTGCCGGGTGGTGAAGTTGAGCGTCTTGTTCTGCGAGGTGCGCCCAATGACCTGCCCGCGGGCGGAATTGTGGCCCTCCACCATGACTTCTATTGTCTGGCCGACGTGCTTTGCATAGTTGGCGCGCTGGATTTCGCGCTGGCGGTCGAGCAGGATCTGCAGGCGCATGGACTTTTCCTGCTCAGGGATGGAATCTGCCATGGTGATGGCCGGCGTGTTGGGACGCGGCGAATACTTGAAGGCAAAGATGCCGTCGTACTGGACTTCGGCTGCGAGGGTGATGGTTTCCTCAAAGTCCTGGGGAGTTTCGCCGGGGAAGCCGACGATCATGTCAGTGGTCATGCTGATGGGGCGGTTTGCGGACTTGATCCAGGAGATGCGCTCGAGGTACTGCTCGCGGGTGTATTCGCGCTGCATGAGATGGAGGACGCGCGAGGAGCCGCTCTGGACGGGAAGATGCACGTGGTCGCAGAGCGAAGGTACGGCGTCGATAGCTTCGACGATGTCGCGGGTGAAGTCGCGCGGATGCGAGGTGGTGAAGCGGACGCGCTGGATGCCGGGGATCTGGCCGACGGCGGCGAGCAGCTCGGCGAAACTCTTCTTCCCTTCCGGGTCGCGGTAGGAATTGACGTTCTGGCCGAGGAGCTGGATTTCGGTATAGCCGGAGTCGGCCATACGGCGGGCTTCAGCGAGGACCGAGGCGGAGGTGCGACTGCGCTCCTTGCCGCGGGTGTAGGGGACGACGCAGTAGGCGCAGAACTTGTCGCAGCCCTCGATGATGGTGATGTAGCCGCGATGCGCGTTGGAGCGGGCGGTGAATTCGGTTTCGAAGGTTTCTTCCGTCTGGCGGTCGTCGAGGCCGGTGATGCGGTTGGCTCCCTGCTCGAGCTGCACCAGCATCTCAGGAAGTTTGCGATAAGACGCGGAACCGGAAACCAGCGAGACGAACGGGGCACGCTCGAAGATCTTTTCGCCTTCCTGCTGGGCGACGCAGCCGAGGACGGCGAAGCGCTTCCCTTCCGCGTGGAGCTTTTTGTAGTCGTTGAGGCGGTGGAAGACCTTCTGCTCGGCTTTATCGCGGATGGAACAGGTGTTGTAGAGAATGAGGTCGGCGTCTGCTTCGGTTTCGACGCGGGTATAGCCCTGCTGCTCCAGTGTGCCGATGACCTTTTCCGAGTCGTGGACATTCATCTGGCAGCCAAAGGTTTCGATGTAGAAGGTGCGGTTCACGGCGGGGACCGCAGTTTTTTCTTCTGGCATATCCATCTTGAGTATATGCCAGCGGTGCGGGCATTTCCGCGCTGCCGGCGGTGTTGCCGAAGGTTTCGGGCGCGGTGTTTTCGTGCGGGGAGGAGGATTGCGGGTTCTGTCCGTAGCTCAATCGGGACCGGGAAAGGAGCTACTGGATCAAAACGGAAGCCACGGAATCGTCTGTGCCGGGTGGATCGTCTTCCTCGAAGTGCGTCAGGCGGTTTCGGCCCAGATTCTTGGAGCGATAGAGCGCGCGGTCCGCGCGTTCGATCAGAAGCACCGGAGTGTCTCTCTCCAATGCGGTAGCGATGCCGAGACTTGCGGTCATTTTGCGGTTGCCGGGGAGATTACGCATGTGAACGAGTCCCCGGAGAACGCGCTCGGCGACGATCAAGCCCTGCCCCGGCTCGGCGGACCGGAGGAGAATGGCAAATTCATCTCCGCCGAACCTGGCCAGGGAGTCGACGGGGCGGACGGCATGGCGCAGGACGCTGCTGACCCGGCGCAGGACTGTATCTCCGGCGAGATGGCCGAATTCGTCGTTCATGCTCTTGAAGAAGTCGAGATCAATGAGAAGGAGGCTGAGTTCGACGGATTCCGTGCCAAGAGCAGCGAGATCCTTCAAGAGAATTTCTTCGAAGGCACGGCGATTGAGCAGACCGGTGAGGCCGTCGGTGTCGGCACGAACGCGGTCGTTTTCCTGCTGCGCGCAGATGGAGATCCAGAAAGTTCCGGCGGCCTGGGCCAATCCGCCGAGCAGGAGCAGGTAGACGAGCAGGCTCTGCACGGGGTCCAGAATCCGGAGGTTGGGATTCGGATCGACGTTGAGGGTGACGATAAATCGGACGATGCGCAGGGCGCTCATGACGACGAGCAGCCGGAACATCCAGCGGAGCGGCATCTGGAGGGCTGGTTGCACGGGCCGCATGGCAAGACGGGCGGTCCAGGCAAGCATGATCGCGACGCCGATGGAAGCCACGATCATGCGGGCGTCGAAGCTGTTCTGAACAAGCGAGAAATAGCAAAGTGCCGCCACAAAAGATGGCAGCAGGAGGGCCAGGAAAGGAAAGAGGCGCGGCGGCGCCTGGATGGCGCGCGCAAGGGAGAGATGCAGGAAGACGAATGCGAGAAGAATCGCCGTCTGACCACCGGCCGAGACGATGACGAGGGGAACGAAACCGCGCAAAAACATGGCCACAAGCGCGAGCAGCATGGCAGCAAAGGCCCAGCGGAGTTCGACCAGGCCGCGTAGTCTGTGGCATTCCCTTCGAATTACAAAAGTTCCAGCGAAGCCGAGGGCGAGCAGCATCAAGTAACCGATGACGATCTCGCGCATTGGCATGGCTTGCAGTTACCCCAAGGAACCTGTTTGACGTTACGACAAGTATGTCACGCCTTTCCGGGAGAGTGAAGCGTAAAACCGGGGTCTTCGGGAATAGAAAAATCACCAGTTCTGAATTGGGAAGGGTCAGATTCTAAAACGGTTCCAGGGATGGGTTCGGGAGTCGCTCGCCAGGGGATGGTTGTTATAGCCTCTTGGGTATGAGTGCCGTTGAGGAGACGTTGCATCCGCTGTCGCACGGGGCCATGCATCACTGTTTCGGGTGCGGGCTGGAGAATCGAACGGGGTTACGGCTGCGCTTTTATGTGGATGGGACGGGGCAGGTGGTGAGTCCGGTGCGGGTGGCGAAGAGATTCCAGGGGCCCCCTGGCCATGCGCATGGGGGGATCATCGCGACGCTGCTGGACGAGGCGATGAGCAAGGCCAACCGCGCGCGGGGCGTGGTTGCGATGACCCGGCATCTGGACGTTGAATATCTGCGGCCCGTGCCGGTGGGAGCTCCTCTGCGACTGACGGCACGGCATGTGGGCGGCGAAGGCAGGAAGCATCGCTGCGAGGCAGAGCTTGCGGACGGCAAAGGAACGATCCTGTCCCGGGCGAAGGGATTGTTTATTGCCATCGACGCGGAGAAGTTTCGCCGGTCTCAGACGGGGACCTGAGTCAACTCGGGCCCGGGCAGAGTCCTGGGCAGCAGCAGCTTGTCCTTGAGAATGGCTTCGGTCTGTGGGGAGCAGAGCAGGAGGAGCCTGTCGCCGGGTTTCATGCGAGACTCCCTGGTGGGCAGCAGGACCTCGTCGCCGCGGAAGATAACCAGAACCTTGAGATTCTTATCCTTTGTGATTTCGGCGAGGCTGCCAATGAGCTCGTTGCACAGATTGCAATTCTGCTGGAGTTCGCCCATGAGCATGCGCTCTCCGGAGTGGAGGGAGAGCGGAATGCCGGACTGCATGAGCGAAATGATGTCCATTTCGCGCAGAGAGGGCTCGCCGGCGACACGATGGGCGCGTATGAGGTCGATGGCGTAGTTCATCTCCTCAACGTAATGGGCGGGCGACTGGGCGTAGGTCTTGACCTGTGCCTCATAGAGGCTGTGGTAGCGCAGGCCCCGCGAGAGCCAGGTCTGGACGAGGAAGGCGAGAATGACGGCCAGGCCCGCAGGCACCAACAACTGGTAGCCGCCGGTCATTTCAGAAACCATGAGAATGGTAGCCATGGGGACGCGGGCAGCAGCGCCGAAGACGGCAGCCATGCCGACGATGACGAATCCGGCGGCGGGCTGGTGAAAGAGAGCGGCCAGCGTCCCGCCGAGCATGGCGCCGATGAACATGCTGGGCGCGAAGACACCTCCGGAACCGCCCGAGGAGACCGTTAAGGAGAGGGTGAGCATTTTGAGGAAGAGCAACGCGACCAGCAGGTGGAGCGGTAGAAAGCCTCCGATGCTCATCTGCATCCAGCCGTAGCCGCCGCCCAGCACCTGAGGGAAAAAGAGCGCGATGAGGCCGACGCCGAGGCCTCCGATGGCGGGCTTGAAGATCTGGGGACATGGGATGGCGTGGAAGAGATCGCGCATGCCGTAAAAAACGACGGGGAGAAGTGTGGCCAGCAGGCCGCTGGCGAGTCCGAGAAGCACGTACCAGGGGTAGTAGCGATAGTCGGGCAGGAGAAGTTTGTCGGGCACATGAAAGAGCGGCTGCAGTCCGAAGAAGACGCCATTGGCTGCATAGGCCACGACGGACGAAAGCAGCGTATAGATGAGCATGTGGCTTTCGAAATCCATGGCGGAGTAGAGAACCTCGACAGCGAAGATAGCCGCCCCAATGGGCGAGCGAAAGACGGCGGAGAGGCCGGCGGACATGCCAACGAGAAGGAGGAAGCGGCGCTCCTGATCGGAGCGCCTGGTGAGATTGGCGTAGATGGCGCCGCAACCGGCGGCGATGAGCGCGGTGGGGCCTTCACGACCGGCTGATCCGCCAGAGCCGATGGTGATGCCGGAAGCAATCATCTTCAACAAGGGAACGCGTGCACGGATGTTGCCGGCGAGGCGGTGGAAGGCGTTGACGACGGTGTCAGTACCGTGGCCTTCGGCCTCCGGCGCCCAGGTGAAGACAAGAATGCCGGAGATGAGGCCGCCCAGGGTGGTCACGAGAGGGATCCACCAATTGAGGTGGGGTGCAGCGATGGATTTGGGCGCGATGGAATGAGCGACGTCGGGCAGGACGTAACCGGCGATCTTATTGAGGAAGAGCCAGGAGCACCAATATAAAATCCAGTGGAAGGCCAGGGCGCTGGCCGCACCTACGAGTCCCAGGAGGACTGAATCCAGCACGCGTCTGAGCTCCACCCGTTCGATCCACCCCGCCATGTGGGAGAGAGGTTTTTTGGATAAGAAGTGAGTGGGTGCGGTGGACGTCGTTTCCGGTGCTGGCACTTTCCAGACCCCCCTTTATCGGTTCAACTCCTGTGCAGTTGCAGTCTGATACGGTCTTGCGATTGGGGAATTCCGGCAGCGCATTGTTTTCGTGCGAAGCGCGCCTCTGAGTATGATGCGCTGACCAATGCAACCACTGTTAAACTGAGTTGTTGAGATATTTCACGCAAAGCGCTTCGGTATTCCTGTGCCCGGAAGCCTCGAAGGCCTCTTGCGAAGACGGAGACTCCCCATGGCAGAACATACAAAGAATGGATTGACTGGTGTAGCCGGCGGCTCATCGGCAGGGCTGCGGCTGAAGACAGGCCTGGCAGAAATGCTGAAGGGCGGCGTCATCATGGACGTAATGAGCGTGGAACAGGCGCGGATTGCCGAACAGGCGGGCGCGGTGGCGGTGATGGCGCTGGAGCGGGTTCCTGCGATGATTCGCGCGGAGGGCGGCGTGGCGCGCATGGCGAGGCCGAGCCTGATCAAGGAAATCATCGCGTCGGTGTCGATTCCGGTGATGGCAAAGGCCCGCATCGGGCACTTTGCCGAGGCACAGGTGCTTCAGCATCTGGGCGTGGATTTTATCGACGAATCAGAAGTACTGACCCCGGCTGACGAGACGCACCACATCGACAAGCACGCCTTTACGACGCCGTTTGTGTGCGGCGCGCGCGACCTGGGCGAGGCGCTGCGCCGCGTGGCGGAAGGCGCGGCGATGATCCGGACCAAGGGCGAGGCCGGCACGGGCGACGTGGTGCACGCGGTGAAGCACATGCGGCAGATTGTGAAGGAAATGCGGGCGCTCACCGTGCTCAGCGAAGAAGAACTTTACGCGGCTGCCAAGGAGCACCGCGCGCCGTACGAGCTGATTCGCATGGTGGCGAAGACGGGCAAGCTGCCGGTGCCGAACTTCTCGGCAGGCGGCATTGCGACACCGGCCGACGCGGCCCTGATGATGCAACTGGGCGCGGAGGCAGTGTTTGTAGGCTCGGGCATCTTCATGAAGGAGCGGGCGACGCCGCTGGATGTGGAATTGAATGCGGCGGGCAAGTTCAACAATCCCGCCGAGCGTGCCGAGGCGGAGTCGCGGGCGCGGGCGATTGTTCGGGCGACAACGCATTATCAGGATCCTGCGATTGTGGCCGAGTGCAGCGAAGAGTGCCTGGGCTCGATGAAGGGGCTGGCCGTGAATGCGATTGAGGAGTCGCAGATGCTGCAGACGCGCGGCTGGTGAGGATTGGCCGGGACCGGCCGCCAAGGCGAACGCGCCTTCGGGCCAGAAAACAAGAGGGCGTCTGCGAGTGCAGGCGCCTTTTGCTTGAGGCAGAGTTTTCTGATGACCGTGCTTTTGCGCACGACGATGAGAGGACGAGTTCAAAATGCCGAACGATGATCTTGCGACGTTTGAGAAGTGCTACAGGATTGATCTGAAGCGGAGGTTTCCGGTGCCGGCTACGCTGCTCTGGGTGGCGATATCGGAGGGCGAGCAGATTGCGGCGTGGATGAAGTTTCCGGTGGAACTGGAGGCTCGAACGGGTGGGGCGATCCATATTGATTTTGGCGGGCAGGGATCGATTGAGGGCACGGTGTGCGATCTGGAGGCGCCGTTTCTGTTCGCTTACACATGGGGCGATTCCTTTGTGAAGTGGAGCGTTTCAGGGGATGCGGAGCAGGCAGAGCTGGAGTTCTCACATATCGGCGTGAAACCGGAGCTGGCGAAGGGACTGGCGGCGGGATGGCATGCGTTTCTGGACCAGCTGGAGGCATATCTGACGAAGGCAGCGCCGCCTGCGGGGCGCTTCCAGCAACTGAACAAGGAGTATGCGAAGCTGACGCTGTGACTTCCCTGCCCTGGAAGGCCGGAGGGCGAGCCTGGGGAGATTGCGCTCGCAAGGCCCGGGCAGGAGCGCTGCACCACAACCTTCCAAGTAACATAAAGACAGCGATTTTCGCGAAGGACGATGACGGAGACGGAATTGATTCCACGGATTGGTGTGCTTGCGATTCAAGGCGACTACGAGGCCCATGCGCGGGCGCTGCGCGAGGCCGGTGCAGAGGCCGTCCTGGTGCGCAAGCCGGAGCAGTTGAGCGGCCTGGATGGACTGGTGCTGCCGGGCGGCGAATCGACGACTTTTCTGAAGTTCCTGGAACGGGACGGGTTTCTGGGCGTCCTGCGTGAGTTTGTTTCGATCAAGCCGACTTTTGGCACCTGCGCGGGATGCATTCTGCTGGCCGAGGAAGTGTTGCGTCCGGCGCAGGAGAGCCTGGGCGTGCTGCACGCGACAGTGGAGCGCAACGCCTACGGTCGGCAGATCGACAGCAGCATTCAAGTCGCAGAAACAGCGCTCAAGGGCGGGCCGCTGGAGATGGTTTATATTCGCGCGCCCCGGATTGTGAATACGGGCGCAGACGTGAGGGTGCTGGCCGAGCGGGATGGGTTCCCTGTCCTGGTGGAACAGGGGCACCTGCTGGCGTCGACGTTTCACCCGGAGCTTTCGGCAGACCGGCGGGTGCATCGTCATTTTGTGGAGATGGTTCTGGCGGGTCGTGAGCCGTCGAACCGCAATTCCTGAAGGGGTGACGCTACCGGCAAGGCCCCGAAAAGCATCCAAAGAGCAGGCTGTCTGATTGCGGACGACGGCGCCGCATCCAGTTGAGGCGCATCTGGAAGAGGGATAGGGCTGGAACTACACACCCTCGAACCAGGCTGTTGACGATGGTGACCTACGGGTCCATGCTCAATGGGATGAGCGCCCGCAATGAGGAGCAAGCTCACACCTGGGAGTGTAGGCCATGCCTGCCACCTTCTCGCGCTATCCGGTCGACATTGAGCGAAAAGACACCGGTATGGGCGGGAAACCGCCAGTGGACCGGCGGCCAACCGGCGGCGGGGGTGGAGGTGACGATAACTGGGAGCACCGATCTTCCAGCCGTCGCGAGCCGCGTGCGCTGTTGACGCGGTATCGCACAGCATTGGTGTATGCGCTGGCTGCCGATCTGGCGTTGTTTGTGGTGATCGTGGGAGAGTTTCTGGTCCAGGAGGGTGCAGGCCGTCTGGACCCAAGTGTACCGTCCGCATCGTCGTGGCACGCCCTGGCGCTTCCGCCGATCCTATGGATCAATACGGCACTGCTGCTGCTCTCGGCCGTGACCATGGAAATGGCGCGCCGGCCATTCTTCTCAGAAGTGGAGATTATGGAAGAGTGGCTGGGGATGGGGCGGCCCGCGCTGCGACGAGCGATGCCATGGCTGATCGCCACGCTGATCCTGGGCGGACTTTTTCTTGCCGGGCAGTGGATGGCGTGGGCACAACTTTCGGCCCAGGGCTTCTGGTCCGGCACCAATCCCAACAGCCACTTTTTCTACCTGATCACGCGGGTCCACGCGCTGCACCTGCTGTTGGGCATCGTTGCGCTGATGTCGGCGGTGGGCAGCATGTTCTTCATCAAGCGGGTGATGTGGCGGCAGGTTGCGATTGACTGCACGGCCTGGTACTGGCACACGATGAGCGCGCTGTGGCTGGTGCTGTTTGCCGTGCTGCTGTATGGGCCGTAAACGCCACGAGCCAATCAACCAAGATTGCGGGGCCCAAACTGCCGTGCCGTGGTGCGGTTCGCTCGCGGAGGACGTGCGTGGAGGGCAGGTCCTTTCCTTACATAATCTGCGGATTGGCTTCAGTCGTGACCGGCCACGATGGGATGGTCAACGTGGCCGATGTTGTACTGGATCTTGAGGTAGAGCCATTGCGCCCGCTGATGATCGACTTGCGAGACCCTGGGAACAGCAATCTGGACGGTATGGTTTCCCGTTTGGGAAAGAGACGGCAACGGGGAGGCCCAGGTTTCCGGATGGTAGCGGAAGATGAGCGTCTGCGGATTGAACCAGTGGTCATAGAACGGGGCATCCGGGGCGACGAAGCGCTGCACGTAGACGCTGACAAACTCCTTGTGGGTGTAATCGCGGCATTTGGTGTGAGTGATGGTGAAGCGGGCTCCAGCGAGGCTGGGGATGGTCTGCAAGGTCTGGGTTTGGCATGCGTAGGGTGAAGGTGTGAGGCGATTGCTCACCACAGTGATGGTACCGATGCCGAGCAGAAATACCACGCCCAACAGCAGAATGATCACTTTGCCGGGACTCATTTTGCGGACTGCCATCCGGTGATTCACTCCTTTACGCAGGGACCATGCAGCATACCGACACCGGCAAGCCGCCTCTCATGATCAAAAGCGATGAAGGAATTCCGGTCAAGGGCGAGGTGGGGTGTTGGGGAAATGCGACGGCAGATGAGATGGGGGCGCCGAACTTCGATGGAGGGACGATCGGGAGCGATCAGGCGCGGGGTCTGCGCAGGATGGGGACCGGCTCGGGGCCGAGATGGACGGAATGTGAATGCGAATGAACGGCCTTGAGGGTACCGGAGTCATGCACATTGACGACTCGATTGCGGCCAGCCTGCTTGGCGGCATAGAGGGACTGGTCCGCAGCACTCAGCAGGCTTTCCACACCGCTGCCAGGGCCGGGGTAGCAGGTTGCGACGCCGACGCTGATGGTGAGGCATCCGCCGTTAGGCGACTCGGAGTTTTCGATGCCGAGGTTGGCGATTGCGGCGCGCAGCGATTCGGCGACCTGGAGGGCCATGTCGGCCGGAAGATCGGGCAGGATGGCGGCAAACTCCTCGCCGCCGTAACGGGCGAGCATTTCGCCGGCGCGCTTGAGGCGGCTACTGAGGGTCTGGGCGGCGATCATGAGGCAGTCGTCTCCGCGCAGATGACCATAGGTGTCATTGAGGAGCTTGAAGTGATCGAGATCCATCATGAGCAGCGAGAGGGGCGCGCCACGGCGCATGGTGCGATTCCACTCGATCTCGAGTGTTTCCTCAAACTGGCGCCGGTTGGCGACCTTGGTCAGGGGATCGATATAGGAAAGCTCCTGGAAGCGCTCCATGGCGATCTGGAGGGCCGCTTCACTTTCAGTGAGTTTGCGCTGGGTTTCGAGGTAACGCATTTCCAGCAGCGAGTTGCGGAGGCTGTAACTGCCGAGGCCGATGAGTACGGCCAGCAACCCGGCCACGAAGTCGTAACGGACGAGGATGGTGCCCATGACCAGCACGACGGCGGTGATGAGGACGGGCATGGAGTGAAGGATGACGCGCTGAGAGCGGCGTGTCGCGGGGAGAGATGGCTGCTCCTCGACGACGGGGAGCCAGGCCGCCAGTGCGGCGAGCAACAGGAATGGCAGATCCCAGAAGAGATCAAGCAGGGTTCCAGTCGGCAGATTATGAAACTCGTTCAAATAATTCATCGGCATCGCAATGGCCGCATACACCGCCATGAAAGAAAAGGTCACGCGGTAAAACTGCCTTCTGGCACCCCGCGCTCCTGTGAACAGGCGCAAACCTACTGCGCCAACCAGGAGGAGGTTCTCAACGTTGTAGGCACTGTAAACGTGCTGAGTTGAGATGGCTGTGACGCCGTGGCTGGCAGGAAACAACTCAGACTGCACCAACCATGCTACTACTAAAGCCTGAATGAAGTCAGTGAATAAGAGCGAGCGGAGGCGGGGCTGGTCGGCGACGGAGCAGATGGCCAGGAGGAATGGAACGCCGTAAAGGAAAAAGCAAAGGTCAGAGTTGAGCGCTACTGTCTGGGGGATGTGATGTACATCAATGTAGGTGTAAGTGGCCTGGCCCGCCGCCCACAAGGCCATGCCCGCACCGGCCAGGTACCATTGAAGCCCTACGCTGAAGCTACTGAGCCTCCAGGCACGCCAGAAGCAAGCGATGCAGGCGAGAATCGCACAGAGGAGCAGAAAGAGATCAGACCCGGCAAGATGCCAGGAGGGAACGGCAATGATTCCGGCATGCAGTGCAAGCAGCAATGCAGGAATTCCGAACCATAACCAAGGCTTGGATCTCATGCTCATTGGAGGCAGACGAAATCAAAATCACGCTACGTAAATTACTGCGAACCGCTTATGCTCTAATATCTTCGATTGAAGGCGTGCAACCCTTGTAAATACTTTCAGCTGAAAAAGCAAAAAAGGCGAGCCCAAAGCTCGCCTTTTGTAGAAAAAAAAGTCGCGGCTATTTTTTGGCCGGAGTAGAAGCAGGAGCAGAAGCGGTGGTTCCCTGCAGGACCGAATGCTGTCGCGCTGCTCCGCGCTCCATCATGACGGTAAGCGTGATGGAGGTAATCATAAAGATAACAGCAGCCCAGACTGTTGTCTTGGTGAGTACGTTGGAAGCCGACCGCGGGCCGAATGCAGTTTGAGAACCCTGGCCGCCAAAGGCGCCTGCCAGATCTGCGCTGCTGCCCTGCTGGAGCAGGATCACGACGATCAGGAAGAGGGAGACAATGACGTGAACGGCAACGACAAAATAAATCATGAGATGGCTTTCGGCGGCGACTCCGGGCATACAGCCGCAGCGCAGCTTTGGGGATTCAGAGAGAAAATCATTTGGTGCGGAAGGGGGGACTTGAACCCCCATGCCTCTCGGCGCCACCCCCTCAAGATGGTGTGTCTGCCAATTTCACCACTTCCGCACTTGGGTGAACTCTGTTCTTTGAGGAGTATAACAAACCGCAACCGGCAGGAAAACGTGGGATTTATCCGCGGGTAAGAGAGGCGGTGAAAGGCGGGTGGTTCGGCACTCCGCGCGTGGAAGAAAAGGCTGTCTCAGGGATCAAGGAGCGTACAACCGCCGCAAATCCCTTGAATCATGAAGAGAGGGTGAGGATGCAGAAGGGGGAAATACCGCAGCCTCACCCTGCTCTCATTGAGGATCTGCGGTGAGCGTTGAACGGCCGCAAATCCTCGGGGCCAGCAGGACCTCAAAGGGGTCTACTGGGGCTGGATGCTCTGAACGCTGATGGTGTGCGACGAGGCGTTCACTTTCCCGGTGACCGTGACGGTTTTGCCTACATAAGACTTCGCACGGCTGGCGTTGGAGAGTTGGTACTCCTGCCCATTGGAAGCCTCCAGCACAAACTGTCCGCCGCTCTTGACGATGGTTCCAGTGACGGACTGAACTCTGCTTTGGGCCTTATTTCCCATTTGCGACTGGTAGGACTGCGCACCGGGGGTTGTCTGCGCCTGGAATGCAGGGGTCATGCCTGCCCAGCCAGGCGTCGCCGCGAAGGTGAATGCGCCCAGGGCGAGAGCGAGAAAAAGATTCCGATAGTTGATACGCATGGCTTTTACCTCATCAATGGAATTTGTCTTACACACATTCCTCTTGCATCTGGCTCTCCAAAAAGAGAGCGCAGTCAAATCAGCAAGATAGGATTTCCCTGCTGATTGCACCGGGCATTTTCCTCATTATTAAGGTAACCATTACAATGCGTTTTCAGGTAACTAAAGTTGTAAATTTTACTGAGGCGCCACGAGTTCTCGATAAAACTCCGAGAGCTGTACCGAAGCAGAGTGGCAGCGACAGGCAACGGAGCCATGCATGACGCGGGGTCCGGCTGATAGCGACGAGGGCCTTCTCAGGGCAGGCCCTAGAACCAGCGGAGCAGTTCGTTAAAGGAACGGATTTCAAGCAGCTGCTGCCCTTCTGGCGCGGCCGTGAGCGACTCGTGTTCCAGGATCCAGGTATCGGGATGGTGAATATAAACCGCATGCAAGCCTGCGGCGAGAGCGGGATTGATATCGGACCTGGGACTGTTGCCAATCATCCAAGTACGCTCATGATCGAGGCTGTGCCGGGCGCACACGTCGCGATAGGCATCGGGGTGCTTTTCGGCTGGAATTTCAACGGCTGAAAAATACGGCAGGAGACCGGAGCGAGCTACCTTATCTGACTGTTCGTCATGATTGCCTTTGGTCATGAGAATGAGGCGGTGGCGGGTGGCGAGCTGGGGCAGGGCTTGGGCGACGCCCTCGAGCAATTCGATTTCGCGGGCAATGATGGAGTCGGCGAAACTCTCGATCTGGGCGTGATGCTCGGGAGTGGCGGACCGGGGGGACAGACGCTCGAAACAGGTCACGAGAGCGCGCTGAAAGCTCGCGACTCCGTAGCCGTGCCGGCGAGTATTTTCACGCTCCACCTCGTTCAGTGCGAGGCGCACTTGTTCCGGCGTCATCGTCTCGTGATTGAGGTAGGAAATGAAGGCGGCGATCGCCCGTTCGAAGTAGACATTGTTTTGCCAGAGCGTATCGTCGGCGTCGATCAACAGCGTCTGATCCACGAACTTTTGCGGAGAAGGCAGCGAGGAACCGTCGGTCATAGTATTGAGCGTACCTGTTCCGGAGATGGAACCCAAGCGTGCAAAGGCGGCGTCTGACAGGGCTCCGACGATTCACAATTTGAGTTTTGACGGTGCCCCAGGTATTTGATACAACTACTTCAGGCAAGGCGCTCGATGGCGCCTGCTCCCGCCTAGATACTCCTCAGTAGCTCAATGGCAGAGCATTCGGCTGTTAACCGAAGGGTTGTAGGTTCGAGTCCTACCTGAGGAGCCAATTCTTCAAGCACTTGCAGCAACCCCTCCGATCGACTTCGCCGAACTTCGCCGAATTTCATTCAGACCTTTCAGGTTTCTCCCTTTCAGGCCCAAATTCTTCTCCGGCATCTTACAGTCGCCGAGCACTGCTGACGTGCGCGAGTTGACCGCGGCGAGAACGCTCTGCTCGATCGTCTGAACGTAAACGTCACCCGTGGTCTTGATGCTCGCGTGCCGCAACATGCCCTGAGTGTCCTTG
>JAJZAL010000366.1 GCA_021799405.1 Acidobacteriota bacterium | reverse complement strand
ATCGCCTTGTGCCGGGCCGGAAGCGTATTGATAGACGGGACGGGAAACCTGCATAGGGCTCTCCCTCCACATCACAGGTCAACTCGTGAAATGGGAGATACACCGATTGGTCCAGGACAGCACGGGAAGCCTGCCTCACTACCTGCACGCGCCGTGGGTATATGCAATGTGTGAACGAGTCACCGAGCCCAGAATCGTACGGGTCTCCGGTCCTCTCGGGCAGCGAGAATCCATGACGAGAGGAATTCATCCTCCATGAGTACAGGTTTTTGGCCGAAGGCATCATCGGGTCTGTGACTGCAATCACATCTCGTGGTCGGGTCGGCCGATCGCCCGGCTGGCCGCTTCGGTAACCTCGGCACCCCTTGGAGACCTTGGGCCGTAGTCCACTGGGCTGTGAGCACCATCATTGGGCTGGATTAAACGGATAGGGCAGTTCACCGACAGTCGCCCAAACAACCACCAGATAGTTTTTGGCCTCTCGTTTTTGAGAGGCCACCTTCTCTTAAGTCGCTTCTTTTGTTGTGGTGCCCGGAGCGGGACTTGAACCCCCACGGCCTTGCAGCCTGCGGATAAGCCCCTTCAGTATGTATCTATCTGCTTGACTCTTATGATAGATACAAATCGCAGACCTGAAAGTGTGAAAGTCAGTGTGTAGGTCTTCGGGTTTTCTAGTCCCTCCTCTATCGCGTCCGAATACTGAAGGAAAGACTTTGGCTTCCGCTGTTGCAGTATCCTCCTGCCAAGCGGGATTGCATATCCACTAAGGACGAAGTAACGTACTGCTAACCCGTTACTCGGTCACATTTCCCCATCCTCCCCTTAGAATCGCCCCATGTTGCTCAACGAGCTTTTGACCCAAAACGCACAGAGGCATCCGGCGAAGGTAGCCGTGATCGCGGGTGAACACCAGATGACGTTCGCCCAACTGGACCATGCGGTCGACTGCATGGCGCACGATTTGCTCGACCGCGGGCTGCAGCATGGGGACCGTGTTGCAATCCATGCCTATAGCTCGATTGAGATGGTCGTGCTGATGATGGGTGCTTTCCGGGCTGGTCTGATCGCAGTTCCCATGAATCCCCGGATGAAGGCACCGGAGATCGCTTACGTCCTGGAGCACTCAGGTGCGCGGGTCTGCTTCAGCGAACCGGCACTCGCGCCGCTGGTGAACGGTGCCGAAGTGATTGGCGCACTGCCTGACGCGAAGGAGACCAGTACGCCGTTGCCGCTCGTCAGCCCCGATGACCCCGCCATTCTGCTCTATACCTCGGGCACAACGGCTCGGCCGAAGGGCGCGATCCACACGCAGAGAACACTCTTCGAGGGTGCAAAGACGATGATGCCGGGAGCCATTACACCTGCGGATATCTGTCTCGCGACAACTCAACTCTCTCACGCGAGCGCTTTGATGTGCGTGTACCTTCCCGGCCTGATTCAGGGCGCGACGGTGGTCCTGCTGAGGAGTTTCAACCCGGCTGCAGTGCTTGACCTTATCGAGCGTCATGCGTGCAGCTATATGTTCGATCTCCCAGCCGGGCTTCAGCAGATTGTGGAGGAACAGGTCTCAACACCTCGCAACATTTCGAGCATGCGATCGATCAGTGCAGGTGGTGACTCGGTGCCGGTTGCGCTTCACAGGCGCGTACTCGACCTGTTTCGCATTGAGGTCAGGGAAGGCTGCGGAATGACGGAAGTGATACCCACCGCCTACAATCCTCCCGGCGCTGTGCGCGCTGGATCCATGGGCACGGCGCCGGAGGGCTTTTCTCTCCGCGTTGTTGATGAGCGAGGCAACGACGTGGAACCGGGCGAAACCGGCGAGCTCATTCTTCGCAGTCCCGCGAACTGCATCGGCTACTGGAATGATCCCGACGCGACAACGAAACTCCTCCGACATGGATGGCTCCACACCGGCGATTTGGTCATGTGCGATGAGGATGGATATTACTGGTTCAAAGGCCGACTGAAGCAGATCATCATCCGCGGTGGTTCCAACATCTCGCCGCAGGAAGTCGAAGAGGCGCTGTATCAGCATCCAGCCGTTTTCGAAGCAGGAGTTGTAGGCCTGCCCGATCCAAAATTCGGCGAGCTACCTGTGGCCTTTGTTTCTCTTCGTGAAGGTCATCACTCCTCGCAGGACGATCTGCTCTCCCATGCACGCACCATGCTTTCGGAGTACAAGGTTCCGGCGAAAGTGTACTTTATGGATGCGTTGCCGAAAGGTCTAACCGGCAAGGTCGACCGGCGCCGATTGCGCGACATGCTGCTTGCCAATGCCGAGCTTCTCGACAGCGAGATCGTATCGCGGGTCTGATTGATGGGAGGAGAAACAGCGGACCATGCCCAGAGCGCGCAGGACCGGATCCCGTTCTTCGATTCCCAGGGCGAGCCAACGAAAGTATTCGTCTTCAAAACCTGGCGAGTCGTACGAGAAGGCACGGAACGCTGAGGGCATATAACGGATTTGCGCCAAAAACCCGAGTTTCCCTCGAAGTTCCGCCGCCCGGCTCTCATTGCCACAGGTCGCGTGGGTTGCAGCTGCAAAGCTGAGTGTCGCAGGGTCTTCGGGAGCAAAGCCTAAAGAACGTTCGGCCGCCTCCGCCGCGCCTTCCTTGTTGCCGCGGAAAGCCCTGCTCTTGCCCAGAAACCAATAGAGCCGTAAGAATGCAGGATCATCTGCGAGCACACGGGTCGCTTCCCTTTCGAATTGATCAAAGAGGCCCCTGTAGACCAGATTGCACGCGAAGTCGGCATTGACATGCGGAGAAAGCGGATCGAGGACGAGCGCGCGCTTCAGCCAGGTCGCGCCTTCTTCAAACCTTCCTGTAGGCTGCAGATAGGAAGTGGCGTACTTGGCCACGGCCATTGCATAGTTTGGATTGCGTTCAAGGCAACGACAAATCTCGATGCCGCACTGCTCTGAGTTCCACCCCCAGGCGTTTTCCAGCATTCCGAGTGAACAATACGGTTCTCCAAGTTGGGGGTCGATCTCGATCGCCTTTCGCGCGTAAGCCTGCGCTCGTGGCATCACCTCTTTCGGTCTTCCATAGCCATAGAAGCCCTGCAGGAAAAGGCAATCGGCCAATCCTGAATATGCGCCCGCGCAGGCGGGATCACGTTCAATGGCCTGCTGGAAGAAACTCGCTGCTTTGCGCAGGGCCTCGGGGTTCCAGCGATGCCACCAATAGCGCCCCTTAAGGTAGAGCGCGTGAGCTTCGGCATCAACAACTTTCACAGAAGGGGTGAGGTGTCGCGGCAGTTCAATCTTCAATGCCGCAACGATCGCTGTAGCAATCTCATCCTGAAGCTGAAATACAGCTGTCAGTCTGCGCTCAAATTTGCCGGCCCAGATATGGCAGCCGTCATGGACGTTGACGAGTTGCGCGTGAATTCGGAGTTGCTCGTTGTTACGTCGCACGCTGCCTTCGAGTACGGTGTCAACCTGCAACATCGAGCCGATGCCCCGGATATCGTCGGCACAGCCTTTGAACTTGAACGAACTGGTGCGGGCCACGACTTTGAGCCCTGGGACTCGGGTGAGTGCGGTGATGAGCTCATCCGTCAGGCCGTCAGCGAAGCAGTCGTCATCCGGGTCCGTGCCGAGGCATGTGAACGGCAGCACCACCACACTGCCGGCGAAGGCCGGCTCAGCGGGCCGATCCGTGCGCACGAATTCTGGAGCGTAGGTTCCCCTTGGGAAGACCAGCCTCAGTGTTTCGTTCGCGCCTTCCGATTCGTAGTACTGTTCGAGTTTCTTGCGGAGACGGGCGAATTCGACACGCACGATCGAACTTGCGTCCGAGTCATATCCCGGCTTACGGCCGAAGACCGTTACCCCAAGCACAGACTCTTTCAGTGAATCGGTGCGCCCCGCGAGGGATTCGGCGACGGTATGCCGCAGCAGGTCTCGCAACCGCACTGAATTGGCAAGCGCGGAGCTTTCGCAGAGCCGCGCGAGATGAGCTTTGATTTCAGTTTGCTGGAGAACACCGTTCACGCGACCATAATACGCTCTCCAAGAGCGTTCAATTCAGACGATTTAGGGAATCTCCTCAAGCTTTTGCCATACGGTTGGTCGCTGCGGAATCTATTCGCAACCGACGAGAGATTGAGTAGGAACACTGTCCGTAATCAGAACTTCACAAGGAATTGTTGGTACCCGGAGGGGGACTCGAACCCCCACGGCCTTGCGGCCTGCGGATTTTAAGTCCGCTGCGTCTGCCGATTCCGCCATCCGGGCAAAGAAGACGGCTGCCTTATCTTACTATCTCTT
>JAJZAL010000365.1 GCA_021799405.1 Acidobacteriota bacterium | reverse complement strand
AGTGATACGGTATGTTACAAACGGTTAAGGCTGTTATACTTTCTGTATATTATTTAAAATAAAGACTTTATGACTTAGGTAATGGGATGGTAAATCCCACCCTCCCATCGGCAATTTGTTGCCAATCACTGGATGACAATTTTTGAGCGGTAGCGTATGCTACGGTCAGTTGAATCGCGAAGGCGAAAGCAATGCCGGAGACCTTGAACTCTACGGTGCATTGGATCCCGACAACTCCCGAGGAGCGCGATCTGGTTCTGAAGGAGCTGGAGGGAATTCTCGCCAGCTACCACTTCAAGGGCAGCAAGCGTTACCCGGCCTTCCTCAAGTTTGTTGTGAATGCGGCGTTGGATGGCCGCGCCAGTCAACTCAAGGAGCGTACGCTGGGGGTTGAGGTCTTCGGTAGGGACCCCAACTACGACACGAATGCGGATCCGGTAGTACGCTTCACCGCCGGAGAAGTGCGCAAGCGCATCGCGCAGTATTATCACGAGAACGGCAATAGCTCCAGGATTCGTATAGAACTACCGCTCGGCTCCTATGTGCCGGAGTTTATTCTGGTTCCCCATGAAGCGGGTGCTCGGCCGCGAGCCACCGAACAGCAGCCGGAGCGGGATCTCAAGGCCGAGAAAGGATTGCGGCTCTTCTGGGTGCCTCTTCTTGCTCTGGCCCTGGGGATCATTGGGTGGCGAATCTTTGCGCATGTTCAGGCACATCGCATCTCCACTCCAACCGTCTCGATGTCCCAGAAGTTCTGGGAACCCTTCTATCGAGATTCCCGGCCGGTACTCATCGCCATTGGAACGAGCCATCCTCGGCACCTGGCGCCGGAGTCGCCGAACTTGAGCTTCCTGGACTACGGAGAGGAGCCGTATCATCATGTTTCGCTCTTAAGCGCTGTTGCCCTTGCTCATGTGGCGGGGGTTTTGACGAAGAGAAATAAGACCTATGAGGTGAAAGAGGCCCGCGAGAGCAGTTTGATCGATATTCGTGGGCGGCCTTTGATCCTGATTGGAGCCACCAATAATGCCTGGACGATGCATCTGGTGAGTTCCCTGCGGTACCGCTTTGTCTTTAATGACGAAGTCGCGCGTATTGAAGACAGGCAAAACCCGGCCGATACCCGATGGAGGATCGATTACTCGGTACCGTTTGCTTCCATCGCAACCGATTATGCGATTGTGGCGCGGTTCTACGATTCCACCACCGAGGGGCCTGTCATGGTGGTCGCCGGCCTCGGATTCTATGGGACCGAGGCCGCCAGCGAGCTTGTTGAATCGCCGCAATACCTGGACAGGGTACTGAAGACCTTGCCAGCCGGCTGGGAAGGCAGGAACATTGAACTCGTCATCAAATCCAATGTCATCGACAATAAGGATGGCCCGCCGGTTCTGCTCGCAAGCGCGGTCTGGTAGTGCGGGCGAGTATCGCTTCTGACAGGAGCGCAATTCATCCCTTTGCTTTGCCGGACAGCCAGCGGAAATATTTCAGGCAGCGCCGCTCCAGCAGCACCTAAGCGGGATCGCGCCGGCCAAGGCAGATGGACTCCGGTGCAGGTCCAGGCATCACGAGCGACAGAATCCTGCTGATCCGTATATGCTCGTGTGCAAGAAGTCCCCGCGAACCAACTGATTCGCGGTCGGGCATTGTTGCGCCTGGGACCGGCGGGGGAGACACCTGCGCTTCTCCCTGATGCGATGAGTTCGGCAGAACATTCCCTGACGCAACGATCGATTACTGCGCTTGCACGACGCTTGCATCGTTGTGCAAACCGCTTCAACCAAGGTTGCGGGGACCGGCCTATGCGTTCAACCTGCTTTCGGAGGAAATCATGATGCGGCGTATCACGGAACTTTCAGAAAAGTTCGCGTGCAGAGAAATCTCCCGGGTTGGCACGCTGATTGTTCTCATTTTCAGTTGCGCGGTGGCACGCGGGCAGGCACGAACGATGAACTCCAGCGTGGGCATCACTGTGAACGGCAATACAACCATCCTCGTCGGCACGGATCAGCCGGGGCCAGTCCAGCTCGCAGCATCGGATCTGGCGCGGGACATGCACAGCGTATTCGGCGTCGAGCCGAAGATCGTCCGCACCGCGACGGAGGCCGCACCAGTTACCATTGCCGTCGGCGATGCGTTATCCGGGGCCGCACCCGATCACGCTTCCGCGCCTGAGGCGTTTTCGATTACCACAGGCGTTGCTACGTTGCCCAGCGGCCGTTCCGTCAAGGTAATTCGATTGGACGGTTCCGACATGCGCGGCACCATCTATGCCATCTATCAGTTTTCTCAGCAGTATCTGGGCATCGACCCAATGTATTACTGGACGGACCACCAGCCGGTTCACCGTACGGTGATTCACCTGCCTGCTTCGCTGCATGAGGTATACGGACCTCCGGTCTTCCGGTACCGCGGATTCTTCATTAACGACGAAGACCTGCTGACCGGCTGGGCCCCGGGTGAAGCCAAGGATCATACCGGGATCTCCCTGGCGGTTTGGAATAAAATCTGCGAGACAATTCTGCGGCTAAAAGGCAACATGATCGTCGCGGGAACCTGGCCATTTCCGAGTGAACCGCAGGACCACGTCGTTGCCGAGCGCGGCCTGCTCCTGAATCAGCATCACGCTGAGCCATTGGGCGTCAACTTCTCGCGCTGGCCGCAAGGCGTTCCCTACAACTTCACCACCAATCCGCAATACATTGAGAACGCGTGGAAGAATGCCGTTGCCGCATATCCGCAGAGCCAGCAGATTTTATGGGAGATCGGTCTGCGCGGGCTGTCAGACCAGCCGTACTCGGCTCTTGATCCTGCGGTTCGCGGTAACGAAAAGGCCCAGGGAAAACTCATCAGCAAAGCCATCGCAGACCAGATTCGAATCGTACGCGCCAAATACCCAAATGCAGTGTTCATCACAGACCTTTGGATGGAAGGCGCCAGGCTGATGCAGCAGGGTGATCTGGTGATTCCTCATGATGTCATCACCGTGTGGGCCGACACCGGCTATGGCGATATGCAGGACGGTGGGGAAGTGCACGCGGGCCAAGGCGCATACATTCACGTGGCCATGTATAACGGAGTGGCCAATCAGCTTTCCGAGCTCACACCGGTCGACCGCATCTTCTCTTCTCTCGGCCGGTTTCAAAAGGCGGAGGCTACCTCGTTTCTGCTCGTCAATACAAGCGATATTCGTCCGGTGACCATGGGCGCCAGCGCTGTTCTTGATTTTGGCTGGAAGGGATCAGCCATTGGATCGAGTGATGAGTTCTATCGGCACTGGGCCACCGAGGAGTATGGGCCCAAGGCTGCCACGCAGATCGCGGATGTATATAAGGCGTATTTCAATGCGCCGGCCCAACGCACAGGTCCTGTTTCCCGTCCTTATGGCGACAATTACTACCACACGATAGCTCGTGAACTTATGCGCAACGTCATGGTGCAGTGGCCTACTTACTTTCTTCCGGGCCAGGCGCCTCAATGGACGCAGGCCAGACCCTGGAGGGTACCCTATGATCCAAATTGGGCGGAAACACAAGCCGAACGCGAAATCGCGGCCTGCGGCAGTGCTGTGCCGCGCTGGGACGCGGTCTGGAAGGAGGCCGAGGCTGCGGAACCGAATGTGTCCGTGGACCGAAGGCTCTTTTACCAGGCCAGCGTACTCACTATGATTGCCATCAACCGGGACAGCAACCAAATGCTCCTGTCGCTTTCGCGGGCGATCGCTGCACTGCACAAGGGCGACCATGCCACCGCCATCTCCCAGGTGAATGCCGCACTCGCGGCCGTTGACGCCATCAAGGAGTCCGAGTCGAAAGCCGAATACGGCAGATGGAAGAACTGGTACCGGGGCGACTGGCTGACCGGTGTGGATCGTACCCGCCAACTCCTCATGACATTTGCCAATTTCCTGAAGAATCCTGATGCACCGGTTCCGCCGCCCGTGGAGTTGGGTAACTGGGAGGCTTACTACCACATCCAGCATTACGAGGGGCAACGTACGGTCGACGTGAAATAGGATCTGATTGTTTGTGCGCTGCTTGACGCCCTTTTCAATTTCAGTGCAGGCTGCTTCATCAGCGCGCGGGCCGGTCGGATTCCTGCGCCTGCAGACAAGTAGCTGCCGGTAGCTCACTTACGGCAAAACCTGGGTTCGCGTGACCAGATTGCATGTGGCACCTTGGCGATCCAGTATGTCCGGTCTTGCTGTAGAACTGCGGCGTCAGTGTTGTCCCCTTGCGCGGTGAAGTGGTACCCTTCCGGTGCCTCGTAAATGGGCCTCAAAGGAGTGGTGTAAG
>JAJZAL010000364.1 GCA_021799405.1 Acidobacteriota bacterium | reverse complement strand
GGACTGCTGTCTCCTGTCCAGAGGAGAACGGCCCCGTTGCCATTGCAGTACGGTAAATCGGGACGGCCAAACTGCCAAGGGCCCCAATAAGGCCCGTTGGCGGAGAGGATTGACGACGCGGTCCCGGGATGGCCAACGGTGGCGCCCCCTTCCTGGCCAGCGGCCAGACAAACCCCAGGTAAATCCATCTGGCGGCCATCCGGCCCGCCGGGTACAGGCGTACATCGCCGAATTCTGGCCCTTCGCCCGCGCCCATCACCCAGGGACGGCCCGCACCTTTGGGCCAGAGAGGACCCAGGAAAAACTAAGAGGATGCGGCACGTTTGTCGGGCCGCAGTTTTTGAGAAAGGAAAGTTTAATGATGACACTTCGAAAGAAAGACCACTCCACCCTAACCGGCTGGTCCGCCGTAGGCGCTCTGGCAACAATCGCAATCACGCAGACATCAACCGCTCTTTTGGCGGCTTTCCCGCTATCGTGGTTGGCGAGCAAAACCTTCGGCGGAGGCGTCGCCCTGCACGCCATCTTCGGCGAAAGCCACTTGATTTACTGGCGCTGCGTGGGCCTGTACGCGATCTGGTTCGTGGCCCGGGTCAGGATCAAATTCTCAGGGCCTGCACAAATCACGATCGAAGGGAAACAATGAGTCCGCTGAGCAGGCTCTCTATCCGTTGGGATGGCGATTATTGTTCACGAATAATAAAGATTCATCCTTCGCCGCGGTTAAAGCCTTTGAAATTTGCTCGACGGCGCAAAGCACGGAAAATGAAATCTTCCTGGCAAGCCACGCGACCGCGGAAATGCAAAACCTTACGATATAAGGTTTTCTTGATCGCGATTTTGTTGGCTCTTGACGCCAACAGCGCTGTTGGCATAATATCCCAACATGAAAGCGACTCTGGTCATCGAGCGCCGCATCGTTTTTGGAGACCGCGACTTCGCGGAAGCGGTAATCTGGAAAGTGCCCGAGCCGGTACCACCGACCACACATGGCTTCAAGTACCGGTTGGTCTACATCGTCGGTGGCCTGCGGGTGATTGGGTTTGATAATGAACGCGGGCGCGGTGATCATCGCCATGATGGCGAGCGTATCTCCGAATATCAATTTCAGGGAATTGATCGTCTGATGGAGGATTTCGCTGCGGCGGTCGAACAATGGAGGGCAGAACATGGCAAAGACTGAAATCGAAGTCGGGAAGAGCCTACGCAGTGTGCTGGCTGAGGTGGGAATGGCCTGGAAAGCGGCGGAAGCCGACCATCCGGCCGAACCGTCGAGTCGTCTGTGCTTTGTCGATTGGGCGGCGTTATGCGCTGTCCTAACGCCTAAGCGGTATGAATTGATTCGGCATTTGCGGCGACAACCGGAACCTGGCATCCGAGCCTTGGCCCGTAGCCTCGGCCGGGATGTGAAACGCGTTCACCAGGATGTAGCCGCCCTCCAAGAGCTTGGGCTCGTCGATCGCAATCCGGAGACTGGGGCCGTCTCCACTGGTCTCGACGAAGTGTCGTCGGTCATTCGCTTCGCGGCGTAAAAGTACGATGCGATAGTTGTCATACCTATCGTCTACCTGCGGTCAGCGGTCGCTTAAATGGACGGGCCAGACCGTCTTGTTCCACCTAGACCCGAAGACACATTGCTTGAGAACTGAGGATGAAACTCTTTTATCCACGATGAGACTTCATTATCGGAGATGAATCTTTTTTATCTGCCGACAATTATATGAGGCGCGCATAATTATATGGGGCTCGCATAATCGCGTATAAAAGGCAGGCGGGGAGATCATCGGAAGGTCGCATCCTCCGCCAGCGGCAAGTAGGGAAGCCTGCTCGCCAAGAGCAAAGCGATAGAGCACCGGCCTTCTAACCTGCATTATTCATGAACGATTATCCGACAGGCTATTGTCGAGGCCCATCGGCCCATTGCCAGGTTCGTAAGTGATTTTGGCGGGAGTAAGTCTGCCGCAGGCCGGGCTTTGAGGCAAGATAGCCATCCATGATCGATTCAGACGGCTCAGAGATCGATTTTGGGGCATGGTAATGCCCGACGGTTTCCGAGAGGGATGCGGACTGGGTTGTAAGCTTGCGGTGTTCTTGCTTATCCAGCCGTAGCGCCCAGTGCGAGGGCCACCTTCTGGAACTCTGCCTTCCAAGGAAACGCCTTGGGCAAGTGGACGACCAGGCGGCGCACCGAGCAGACCACCCGCGCACCGAGTTTCAGCAACCGTTCGCGGATGGTCCAAGCCTGCGCTCTGGCCAGTGAAGTCAGAGCAGCCGACAGGCGGATCTCCTGTATCAGCACAAAGGCGGCGGCCGTCATCAGCACGCGCAGTTGGTTGGCCCAGAAGCCCGTGCAGCTTACCCGCTCGATCGCCAGCGCCTTCAGTTCTTTGATGCGATCTCAACGTCGCCGCGATGGCAGTAGACCTTTTCGTAGGGCCACTGTGGGCCTTGCATCATATTGGTGACCACGAAGCGGGCGTTGTCTTTAGGATCCTTGCCGTCATGCTGCACGACCTCGGCCTTGATGATCACGCGCCGTTCCTGCTTCCAGGACTTGGCGGCATAGCGCGTCTCGGCGTAAACATGCTCGGTCTGATCCGTAAGTCCGGCGCACATCCGGGCCACCTCCATCGCTTCTTCGGCATGGCGGTCCAGCACGGCGTTGGAGCCCATCGCCACCACATATTCCACCCGGGGCCCAGCATCCAGGAAGTCGAAGATCGCCGGCGATGCAAATCCGCCATCCAGCCTTACCCGGATACGTGCCTTCGGAAAGGCCGACCTGGTTCTGTTGATCAGCCGGCGCAGCACGCCCAGTGCGCCCACTGCGGCGCCGACGTTGCCCGGCCGCAACAAGGCCGCGCACAGATACTGGTCCGGCTCATCGTCAAAGCTGACGAAGCCCAGCATGGGCAGGTAGCACCAATTGTCGTAGTGCGTGTTGAAGAACGACAACTGCTGAGCGCCGAAGGTGTCCGTATCGGTGGGGTCCAGATCGATGGTGACCAGACGGGCATGGCCGCCCAGACGCTTTTTATGCCGCTCCATCACGGCCTCAGCCAGGCCCATGCCCATGCGATACAGCGTGCGCGGACCTACGGCGTTTTCAAACCGGCTCAGTGTCGATTGCGAAGCCAGATCAAGGCCTGTAACTGGATCACGATCCAGAAGCATTTTATGGATGGGGTCCTTGCTCAGCCGCGCCGCATCGTTGGCGTCCTCGTATCCGCAGGCCAAGCCATAAATGCGCTGCTTGAGAATTTCGTCCATGGTGTGCTCCACCTTGCCCGCTTGGCGACGGTCTTGACAGCACCCTGTCAATCCTTCAATTAAGCCATCGCCGTAGCGACGGTTGCTCGCTTCCAACAAGATCGCGCCACCATCGCTTGGGCCTTGCGTCTGGTCAAAGACTGCCGTCACGGGACGCTTGGCAAGATCGCCAAACAACAAACACTCTGTGGGTGTAGAATTACACAAGCGAGGGCCCCTTTCCTGCTGCTATGTTGTTGATTCGTAACCACATTATAGCACAGATCAGGTTCTCGCCCTTACTCTTCATGCATAATCAAGGCTAAGCCGGTGCTCTATTCATCGCCACACTGTGGACGGTCATTCACATAGGTAAGAGCAGCATGGAGCGCATTGTCTGCGCTGTTCTCCCTGATAGATGGAAAATTCAGGTATCGGATCCAGGCTCCTACTTCGTTGCGCCGATAGTAGGCAACATCGTAGAGCACCTGTGCGAGCCCAACCACACAGCGTAGGGCTTCCAGACGGTATTCTTTGCTAGTTTCGGCGTGAACCACTACCACGGTTTTTTCGACTTCCGATATTTCGCTCAGGGATGAAAATCGGCTGTAGTCCATGTTGATGTCACCTCACAATGTGCGGTTTTGTTGTTCTCCGGCGTGGACTCGCTACGACCATTCTGTTTGATCTGCGGGGAATTCAGCAGCGCACTCCGGGTGGCAAAGACGTTCATGCCTGGTTTTACCTTCCGCCGAAACATAAATCAGATCGTCATGATCTCTTGTGTCCCCCCAGGCAATTTCCTTCAGGGCCGCCTGCAACTGTTCACGCCTTGTCCTAGTTTTGCTGGGCTTTAAGAAAATCAGCCCATAGAAATACATTCCATTTTTGCCTTTGCGCCGGACATGGGTCCGGTAGTAATCCACAAAATCTTTGTTCACCGTAATGATGAGGCATCCGCGCTGGATTGCCTTATCAATCACCGTAGGATCTTCCTTGCCCCGGACGCCAAAATCGGCTGCAACATAGACGTGCGCTTTGCCTGGA
>JAJZAL010000081.1 GCA_021799405.1 Acidobacteriota bacterium | reverse complement strand
TGTCATCGGGCAACTCGACTAACTTGTAGGCCTGATCCACATATAAGTAGACGCATAAGTGGAGACAGAGTTATTTATACTGCGATCTTTTCTTCGTTGGCTTCTCTGGTTCTCGCTGCTCGCTCGTAGCGCGGCACCCGCTTCAGCTTCGTCATGTCGATCCCGTCCAGGATCATCGCCAGTTCGCTGGCCCTTAACTCAACTGAGCGTGCTCCATCCTTAACCCGCGGAAGTTTGAAAACTCCAGTCTCAAGCCGCTTATACCAAAGTACGAACCCGTCGCGGTCCCATAGCAGGATCTTCAATCTGTCGCCTCGGCGCGAGCGAAAAATGAAAAGGCTATCGCTCATGGGATCCTGGCCGATCACCGCACGCACCCGTTCGGCCAAACGATCGAACCCACAGCGCATGTCGGTTGACTCAACCGCCAGCCAGATGCGCGGCCCCTGCGTGCGGTCGAGCGCACGTAAACTGGGCAGGCCGATCATGCTTCCCCTTCCAATATGGAAAGCAAGGCGCGCAAATGCGTCGCGTCGAAGCCCGGCTCCACCATCAGGCTGTACCTTTTCGGCAGCCGGATTTCAATCGCCTTGCCGGCCACCAGTGGCACCGCCTCGACCGCCGCTTCACTGCGCTTTAACTCTACGGCCAGGAACTGTGCCTCTTCTTCCTGGCGCAAGCGCTTCTTCCACTCGTACAACTGCCACTCGAGAATACCCCGCTCACGGCAGAACACCGCTACACTCTACCCGCTCGCAACCTGCTCCGAAACCAACCCTCGTCACTTCGACTATTGCTCCGTTCGCGCACGATTCATCCCTCTACACTGCGCCTCGACGACGCACTGCACAAGATGGGGTCTACATAGCGCTCACGTCACACTCATCCTGCCGTTATCCTCACTCCCTCATTTCCAAGCCTGACTCGCTCAGATAAACAGACAAGCCATTCGACGATTAGTCGATTATTTCGGACATTCGTTGATGGTGCTTGTCCATGGAGCCCCTATTTGAACAACAGAACACTTCCCTTCCGGGACATTGCCGCCTGTCCTCACTGTCATCTGAGACAGTTCATCCGTGGCGATACAAAATGCCGCCGCTGCCGACAACCACTGGGCATCACCTACTATGACTTTTCCCTCTTCGACCCAGAACTCGAATCTGAATCGTCTGTGGTGTACCTAAGCCGGCAAACGGTCGGTTCCATAATTCGCGAATTGCGCCAGAAGCAGGGCTTGACACAAGTTGCACTGGCTAACCGGCTCGCGACTCACCGCACCCATCTATCGCGCATCGAGCGAGAGCGCCTGCTGCCGCGCAGCGATTTCCTGCTTCGCTGCATTGCAGCCCTCGGTACCGATATGATTATCCTTCGCATTTGTTATCGGCCCACAGAGTGCCCATCCACCTCAAACAACATCCCGCCTGGACGCGGAAATCGTTTGTCACCTTGATGTGCGTTATCACGCACGCACAAACAGAAGAAGCAGGCCTTCCCGGTGCTTCTTCGTGTCATGATCTCTTCATTGCTGTCGCGGTGAACGCGGCTGACGAGGTTAAATTAGATGCAATCGATTGATGAAAAACAACAGCCCCAGGAAACGGAGGGGGCACCAGAGGCTTCGGCCAAAATGACAATTGCGGTCAAAGAGCATTCCGTGGCAGACACCGCGCTGATGGCTCAGGATCGCTCACAGGAAATGGACACGTGCGATCAGAATGAGGGTTCCGAGCTCTTCGACGAGGGTGATTTCATCACCATGTCAGATTCATTGCCGGAAATGGATATCATCTTCGAAAACGTATACGTTATGTAACCCTGCGGCGGCCATTACTAGACCGGTCGGTAATAGCCGCAACGCAGTTTCTATCCGGAAAATCAAATGGCTTACTCATGAAGAAAATTTCAAAGACCTCAAACATTCTTGACCACACTATGGAATCGATCGTAGCCCTCTCTGTCCGTCAATCGAAGGCCCGGCTCACGCCGTGTGCTGAGGATGGCTTCGCGGCCATCATAAAGGTCTGGAATATCAGCGACGAAGATGCTCGGAACCTATTGGGCGGAATCTCTTCCGATCTCTACGCCGCAATGAAAGATGCCACGCCCCATGAAGAATTGCCTGAGGAAGCTCTGATGCGGATTTCCTACCTGATCGGAATCTTCAAGGCATTGCACACTGTGTTTGGGAACAGCCTCGCGGATGTCTGGATGACCCGCCCGAATACCAACGAGATGTTCGCTGGAACGACACCGCTGGCCTATTGTCTGGAGAACGGCATCGTTAGCCTGAAGAATGTGCTCAGGCTCCTGGAGGCTCTGAGCCAGGGATACTGAGCAACTACCTGCGGAAAGTCGACGCGAGCCGGAAGCGGAGTCGTCCTTCCTGAAGTCCGCACGACGATTGCGCTCAGAGTTCACACGAAGGGAGGTGCGAAGGTGAACAGTGCAAGAATGCGTGCCGCGCGTGTGGCCATCTTCATCGAGTGCGCGGGCCTGATCCCGATCGTTCGAGGCTCAACCTACAGCGAGTACTTCAAGTTTCTTCTGGAACAGTACACGAGTCTCGAACCCGAGGTTCGCCGCCGCGCGCGGGTGGATGGTCGACGACGGATTCGGGAGGTGGGAGTGCAGTCGGCAGCGATCCAACTGATCCCGGTACCGCCGCCGGCCTACAGAGGGCCAGCAATCCATCCGGAAAAGCGCGCGAGGTATCAGGAGAAGGTCCGTCACTGGCCGCCAGAGACCCCTCCCTGTACGAAATGCCGTATCGCCAGAGGCATGCCAAAACGCTCATGGCCGACACGCGAGATGGCCGATGAGGTCCGTTCTCGACAAAACGATCCGGATCTTCATGTCTATCCATGCCCGGCGCAACCCGGCTTCTGGCACCTCGGTCACCGTCCGAAGCACTAATGCATTCCGTTATCACACTCACTTCATCTCCGAACGTCCCTCGGTCTACCCAAAACAGAAAGGATAATTATGAATCCAGGCGCTACGCAGGTACGCGGCGCTCTCGCCCGAGCCTTCACCGCCAACGAAATTGTCTGGCGTGTAACCTCAATCAGCCCCGACAACTCTGCGTGTGAGTTCTCCCCCATAGTGCGGCTCTCGGCCTACCACCGGCGCCTGACCAATGTGCTTGGTCGGTGGACCTACAGCTTGCGGATTCTTTCAGACACCAGCAGGGATCGGCGAATGACCGCCGAGTGTATTCTCTCCCTTCCTGGAGTGGGTCGTTTTCGCGGTCGGGGAAAGATGCCCGTAGACGCCAGGGCAGCTCCCGAGCGGGCAAAAGCAAAAGCATTTCAGAGTGCCTGCATCAAGGCCGGAGTTGGCAAAAAGATCCAGCCAATCTGGATTGCCATCAATATTCGCGGAGAACCGAAGCGTCTATCAGCGACGCCGCCTGATCACAAGTACCAAGGGATCGACGGCGACATCGGGAGTACTTCCCGCCTGCCCACGACCAATCCATCCACACAACTCAGCAGCTGGGCTAAGGATAGGTTGGCGATTCCCGAGGGCGTGTCGACCATCCCTCACCATCAAACTCCTGCCACTCAGCGAAGTACGGAATCATCGGAGTGATCCTTCTCCGGCGATCTTCCACCGCAACATGTGCAGCGTCACACATTGCTCATTTTCCGGAGAAACAAAATGGATGAAAACACAGTATGGATCGGCACGCCGATGAAAAATGCACCACCAATATCGTACGAACGAAGTCGTATCAGGCAATGCTGACGATCTCCGAGGGAGAACGAATCCTCCATCAGTAGAGTGTCGAGCTGATGTATGACGCTCTGTTCGGACCGGATGTCGAGGATGTGGAGTCGTGGCAGGAGGTGGCGACGCGATTCATAGATGCCGGGAGGTGATCTTTTCGGATCGTCGCGCTGAGACTTGATCTCACCTGCTCTTCAACGACTGCTTGTGGCTGACGATCCCAAGATCGCAGGGAAGGGGTGGCATGCAAATCCAAATCTCGGCTGGGGGAAGCACTTCTTTCCCCCGTTGAGAAGTTGGTTCCGAAGAAGCTCCAAGCAAAAGACAAACCCCACGCTGACAGGACTCTACAATGCCTTTGGCCGAAAGCTGGGATGTTTCAGCGTGATGCGGCCCCTGCGGGAGAGGGTTGCGCGTTTTCTCTGCCAGCAAATCGCTCGGGCGGCAACTCGATCAACCAGCCGGTGGCACGGCGGCACGAAGATCTACTCCGACGACAAATTCAGTTCGATTGCGCTAACAATATTGTTACTGTAATCAACATAAAAGCCGCGATTTTACTGATTTTACACCTAGCATAATATCTCAGGAAAGTTATTTAAATAATAACCTGAAAAAATCTGCCTTACCGGACCATACCTGTCAAAATTACGCGTCATAGAGTTACCTTAAGACATTACTGTACCGGGCCATATTGTGCCATACCGAGCCATACTGTGCCATACAGATAGTTTTGCGTGCATGACATTTCCTTCAATTCTGCTATAGACGTCAAGTAAAACGGAAGTACAAAGATATTACCAATAAGTACATATTGTCGAAAAGCGAATCCTGCGTCATAGTCACAATAGCCATCCGAAAAAGCTCCAACCTCGCTGGATTAGGAGAGGGTTGATGAGGAGCAATTTGCATGAGAGATTTTCGTTGCTTGCAGGTTTGGGAAAAGGCCCACACCTTAGTCCTGGAGATCTATCGAGCATCAGTCGCATTTCCTGTGCACGAGCGGTTCGGGCTCACAAGCCAGATTCGACGCTCTGCGGCCTCGATACCAGCAAACCTCGCGGAGGGATGCGGGAGGAATGGCAATGCCGAGCTCGCACGATTCGCTTCAATTGCTATGGGGTCGGCGAGCGAGTTGGAGTACCATCTGCTTCTCGCTCGGGACCTTCAGTTCATTGACGTCACAAACTACCAGAAGCTGCACGAGCACACCGTTGAAGTGAAGCGCATGCTTGCGGGGCTCCAAAAGTCCCTGACTGCTGACCGCTGACGCCTGACCGCTTTATCACCACGAGTCCCCTTGCCGACCAGCCGCCCTGACGGGGACTTTGAGCTCCGGCTACGCCGACGATTTATACCCACCAATAACGAGGAGCACTCAATATGAGCACCATCCCAAACATCCACCGCAACCCTGAGCAGATCGGCATCGCCGACCTCATCGCCTACATCGAGCAGGTCGTCTCCACCGGTATGGTCTGGGATCCGTTTAGCGCCGCGCGCCACCTCGAGCACATGGGGGTCGCCGCCGGCTACATGCGCGAGTATTACGATTACCAGGGGCGCCGTCCCTCTCTATTCGACCTAGCGGCCCTGGACGGCGATACCGTCGCCGACCGGATCGCGACGGATCTGGACCGTGAAGGGAAAGCGGGAATCGCGCACAGTGTGACCCTGCTCGTCGAGCACGCGCGCAGGTTGCTGGATGAAACGTCGGTGACAGCGGAGGACGTTGTCTCGGCTCTGCCTCGCGGATGGAATGTCTCAACGCACTGCGAAGCAGCCGCTCCGAGTCCTGTACCAACTGGTGGCCACGCCCTTCCCAGTTGTATCCACATCACGATCGAACTCCCCGGTTCCAATCCGGGCGACGGTCCTTCCGGCGGAGACTCGACAGTGACACTGCGGTGATCTGCTCGTCGAAGTCTCCGAGCTTCTTGCGCCCGACCGCGATGCCGCCGGCTCGGCTGTTCGACACGCACCTGAGTTCCCGGCACCGACATCCACACTCGCTCACCCGGAAAGAGGGTTCAGTCATGTAATCAAATCTCGATTCGAAGTGAGGTGACCATCCACGCCCTATCCCACAAATCTCCCTCGAGGTCCGCAACAACAAAAGGGCGCCAGTCCAAACGCCGCTGCGAAAGCGCCTTCCACCGCTGGCCGGCAACGTGACACGCTCACCACGTGGTAACAAAGGATGACAAGAGTTGATCCTCCATCCAGCTGACCCTCAACCAGAAATGCACGACCAACCCCTGTAGCAAACGGCCAGCGCGCCAGCGCCGCCGGACTTTCCCCCAACCACCCCCTGTACTCGCCCCCCACTTCCGACCAGACCTCTGATCGTTCCCGGGTGGAGGCTCGCGCCCACCCCCTTCCCACTCGGGCAGATTCTCATGCCTGTGCGCCTGCGGCGACGCACCGACGGGTTCCCCCTCGTAGCGGCCGTATGGGCTGCACCACAGTCCATACATGCTGAGAAGTACTGCCCTCTCCACCAAAACCAAAAATCCCTTTCATAGGAGGCAATGCCGTGACTCTGCTCACTGATTCCGGCCTCTATCCGCTCACGAAAAAGACAAAGGCACCTCGGACACTTGCCGACGCAATGTCGAACATCGAACGCAGCTATGCTGCAATCTCCGCCCCCTCACGCGCGCAGAAGCAACTCATGAGCCTGCTGCGCACGACCTGCAGACGGATTTCAAGGATGCTCGATCTCCCGCCCACTGCAATACCGCTGGACGAACTCGTAGAGATCGACGCGCGTCTGATTGCTTACATTGAAGCGCTGGGAGTGGGCCATCAGTCAGCAGTCCAGTACACCTGCGAGCTGCATAAGCTGCTCGAACTGGCCCACATGGCGGGCTGGACGTCACCGGCCTTCGAGCTACGCAAGGCCTGGCAACCGATACGCACCGCACTGAAGGGAGACGCACGGGGATCTGGGAGCATTGTGCGATTAGCGATTCGCCAGAACTGTTTGCCGCAAGATTTCACCGAAGAAGTGATCGCCGCATGGAAGCAGCGAATGCTCGGGAAGGGCCGCTCGCTGGGAT
Source organism: Acidobacteriota bacterium (assembly GCA_021799405.1). Next base: position 12,477 of record JAJZAL010000081.1, on the reverse strand, counting down.
CTATTGTTCAGATGGAATCCCACTTCCGCACGATGTTGCGCCGGGCAGGACTCCAGGACCTGCTTCCGAAGTTCAGCCTGGCCAGCAAGAATCTGCCGCGATACCGCCTTAAGCTCGAAGATCTGCCGCGATCGCTCCAACGGGAAATTTTCGGGGCAATCAGATGGAAAGCGGCCGACGAGGATCTGGCCGATCGCGATGCCAGGCTGATGATCCGGCCAGTCACCGGAATGAACCTGCGGCGCTCCTTCCTCGAGCTCTACAGCTACGCGCGAGTGATCCGCGGAATCGGCGGAATCACCCATCTTTCTCAGCTGATCACGAAGGAGATCGTTTGCGGCTTCGTGGACTGGCTCCTCGCAAACAAGCGCTGCAAACCGCAGAGCGTGATCTCGAAGATGAGCAGTATATGCTCTCTCAGCTCCACCTACCCGAAGCTGAAGGGAGTTGATTACAGCTGGTTTCGCGCTAAACTTCGTGAACTGCGCAAAGAAGCACCCGGCAAAGTCCAGAGGCGCAAGCTCGATGGCCTTCCCGATTATCCATCAGTTGCAGAGATTGCTTCGCGAATTCTCTCCCTGAGGACAGGACCGCAAAAGCTGACGGAGATTGAGACAGGGTGGGTGATCCACGATGCTCTGACCTTTATGATCAACGTCCACACGCCCCATCGGTCCAGGAACACCTGCGAAGCGCGCAGCCATGAGCACCAGCAGCTGAACCTCTTCATCACCGACATCTCCGCCGAGCTGGCCTCCCAATTTAAACTCCCCGACTGGGCAAAAAAGCTCCGAAGCAACAATCCACGAACCAAGTTCCTAGTTGGACATTGGACGGAGAGCGCGACGAAGGCGGGGCATGAGGTATGGGAGGTTTTACCTCACGAGGTGCGCGATTTGTTCCGCGAGTACATGGAGCGCTATCGTCCGCTTCTTCTCCGGCAGCTCAATCCCGATAGAGCGGATTCTACGCTCGTATTTTTCGCACGGAACGGAAATCCACTCAACCAGAAGAGCCTGCTGAGCCTGGTGGCTCGGCTTAGCGTGCGGTTCACGGAGAAGCGGATGAAGGTCAAGGACTTCCGCGATCTTTATGCTGCGCACATGCTTTCCGCTGGAGCAACGGTCGAAGAGATCGCCACTTCCCTGTGGCACATTGATCCCTTTGCCTGCAGCACGACCGTTCGTTATTACACAGCGGGCTTCAATGCTTCGCATGGCGCCGTCGCCCTCGAAGATGAGATCGCTATCCTAACGCAGTAATTTCTAAAACAACAAGCGCGCAATACCGGATCTGGATACTTCCAGATCCGGGACTGCCCCCCAAATTAGGGAATGGAGAACTATGGCTAGATCTGTTTCACACCCCAAAACCTCACATGCATCGGCCGCGGCTGTCGCTCACAACGAGACCATCCACGAAGTGCTGACTGCAATCCGGCTCGAACTGTCACATGACCCTACCAAAACAAAGAAGCAAATCTGCAAGCAAATGGGTGATTTCGTAACTGTCGCCAACCATATCTCAAGGTCTCTGATGACGCCCCGGGATCAATTGACGGTGGTGCAGGTAATCGAAAACGAGGAGACTTTTTTCGATTACGTGGCCAAGTGCCACCTCTCGCCCAAATCCAAAGCGAAATTACTGGACAGGCGCAAAGCGCTGTTACGTTACGCGCGAAAATTTGGCTTCTCCCGGGAAAGCTTCGCACTGATTAATGAATGGGAAGCCTCCACTCGAGGTGTCGATCTCAACCATGGATTGTTGACCATCGTGCAGGACGCTATTCGCCGTGGGCGCCGACCGATCGACTTTTCGCAGGATGATCTTACCGTATGGGCAGATGCCAGACTATCCGAAGGACGGACCTACAGCTATACCAGGGACGCACAAAGATTGCTTCTGACCCGAATTCAGAGGGCTGAGCTCCAGCATATGTTTCCTCTCCTTAATACTGCGCCAAGATGTCCAAGCTATAAGCTGCGCATTAACCTCATGCCGCAATCGCTCCGTGAAGAAATCCTCGGAATTGTAAGTACGCGGCGCACAACGACGGGTATCAGAAGGCCGTCTCTCACATCAACAGCTGATCAGTGGATCATCATGTACTTCGAGGCGCTGGTGGGGTACGCCGTAACTCTGCGTGGGATCGTAGACCTGACCAGTATTCGCCCATTATTGAACGAAGCCTTCATTTTCGAATACGCCCTCTTCCTTCGGACCGTGAGAGGCTGCAAACGGACGACGGTGGTCGCATACTTCAGCACAATCTTCTCAGCGCTTAGCCGTGCGTCCGCATTCAGGGACTGCGATCTTAGCTGGATCGACTCTGTCTATCGCAAACTGCGGAGAGAACCCGAAAGCGCTCTCAAGGCAAGAAGGAGAAAGCGCTATGTGCCATTCCAGGATCTCGCGTTAGTCCCCGACAAGATGCGTCGTGATCGCCTGGCGCTTGTCGACCCCTCCCCGTGGACTCTCGCGTGGAGCATCACCGACGAATTGCTTCTTTCTTGCTTGATTCTGGCGCAGTGGCCGTCTCGCTTCCTCAGGCTGGCGGAAGTAGGCCGGCATATCTTCAAGGGAGCGATTCCCAAGGATGGACCACCGCTTGCCATCCCTGCCTGGGCGAAAGAGCAATTGAGCCAGGACCCGGGAACTGAGTTCTGGCAGTTTCACTTTGAGGACTTGCAGGGAGAACTGCATCGCGGACTGGTTCTCCGCCAGATTGTTCCCCTGCTTGAACTGTATCTGAAGGAATACCGGCCGCTGCTTGCGGATCCGGACCATCCGAAGCTCCTCTTCTGGAACAAGTCCGGACTGCCTCTGAGCCCCAGCAACCTCGGGAATCGCGTCAGCGGCGTGGTTTGGCGCTACATCAAAAAGCGCGCCTCACCCACGTCGATCCGCAGCAGCTTTGCTTACTATTGGCGCGACAAATACCCCAATAAGGATGCCGTACTCGCAAAGATCCAGTGGATCGACTACCCGACAATCAAGATGCGGTATGACGAGGAGTATCGCAAACAGCGGGCAGCGAGGGTTCAGCGTTGCAAGGGTCGTTACTCTTAAGGACGTACACCGGATTGCAATGATCCTGGCATTGTGACCGGCGGAGATGGACACCTCAGCCGGATTACATCCCCCGCTACCAGAGTCCACCACTCTTTCCTGCCAAAGTATGGCGGTGCATTGCAACTACTGCAATCCAGCTGCTAAGTCTTGTTCCCCCAAATCAGGCGTTAACCAACGCCATAAATACTCCATCCATGCACGTCCGTGCAGTGTCTTTGGGCTTACAAAGCGCTGCGCAACGTTCACCCTGAAACCCCATTTCGCAACCATCCCATGACCGAATTCCCCCCAGACACGCGCGAGGATCAGCATCCATCCGATGCCAGTCGCGGTGTGTCCGGGAGGGCGTTCGAACATCATTTCACCCCAAAGGAGATTGCAAAGCTGTGGAACAAAGACGAGGACACTATTCGTCGCATTTTCCGTAACGAGCCCGGTGTGCTGTGCCTGGAATCCATGAACCGCAGGAAGCGCACGCGGCGCTACGTCAGCTTGAGTATTCCCGAATCCGTCGTGGCGCGTGTCCATCAGCGCTTGGAAGTTCAGGAGACGACGAAAAGTACACCACGGATTCGCACAAGACAGCTTGCCCAGGGGGTTGCCCCCCAATCGAGCACAGCCTCCGGCAGCGCACACGATGCCGACGAGCAATGGGAGCGCCGGGTGCAGCGCACCGCAAGCATGTTGAAAACGCCCGGGCGTAGAAAGCAGGACTAGACACGGTTCACCGTGGAGTCCTGATCCCGAATGAATTCGGTCCTTCGCTCACCTACTTAATCTCATAAACCTTCGTCGCAATCCTCCCAATCCTAGATTCGCGAGGAATTTGCCCGTTCCTCGCCCACCCGGGCGTCCATTCCTAGCAAAACTCGGAGTCCACAGATCGAACCCAAAGAACGAGGGCGGGACCAGCGTTGGGCACCGGTGACGCTGAGGTACAGCTAGTTCTTCCGAACCCCATTCCCCTTGAATTCTGGAAACGTTCGAACACTTCTCGCCGCTGACCACCCCGCTCTGCAACCAGATCGGATTGCCTTTGACTTCTCCGAAGTGAATTCCACGACCGGATCCCGGTCCCACGCAACCCCGTGAACCAACTCGGATCCCTCTTTAGCTGAAAAAGGTAACCCTCATGAATCAACAGGAAGCCCCAATCATTTCATTCACAATTTATCGGCGGCACTCGAAGAAGTGTAGAGGACGCCGGAAAGGTCGTATCGCGTTCGGCTGCCACTGCCCAATCTATGGCGATGGCTACATGGACGGAAAGCGAATTCTTCGCAAGTCTCTGCAGACGAGGGATGCGGCCAAAGCGAATATGCGAATGGCACGCTTGGTCCAGGTTTGTTCCGAGGCACTGAATCAACGATCCGACGATAGTGCGGTCTTCCCGACCGATAATGCCGCTTCACCTGCACCAGAGCCGGTGTCTTCACCAAGGACTGCCCAGGAGGAGACTACATCAGATAGCAATGACACTCCCACCATGGTGAACGCCGTCGGAGCTTATCTCGAAAACTGCAAAACAAACGGCGTGAAAGCTCCTACCATTCGTAAGTACCGAAATTCTCTGAACCGTCTCGTGGCGTTTATGGAAAGCAACGGGGTCCGCTATGTTCGCGACGTGACGGTAATGATGCTTGATAGCTTCAGGGCTTCGCGAACATTGGCACCTATCACAAGCTTGAAGGAACTGGAGACTACGCGAGCATTCTTCACATACTGTGTGGGCCGAGACCTCTGCAAAGACAACATTGCGTCAAAAGTCAGGGGGCCGAGGATCAGCTCTCCAAACGATGTGGTACCTTACACCCCTGAAGAAGTTGACAGAATCATCGCAGCAACCCAGGAATTTGGCCGCAACCAGTACGAACGGAGACGAGCGAAAGCCATCATCCTGGTCCTGCGCTTTACTGCGCTCCGGATCAGCGACGTTGCGGCTTTGCGCCGCGACCGCATCACGAAAGAGGATGGGCGCTGGGTCATCTTTATTCGGGCTACCAAAAACAATGAGCAAATCTATTTACCGATCCCGCGCGAAATGAAGGAAGCCCTTGACAACGTGCCAACTCCTCGTGGGGCGGCCCCAGACGGGCCCTACTACTTTTGGTCGGGGAAGTCCACGAAGAGATCGAACGTCGGCGTGATTGGGGAATGCGTCGGTGCGGTATTCAAAAAATCCGGCGTGAAAGACGCGCATGCACACAGGTTCCGTCATACCCTGGCTACGGAATTGCTGGAGAAAGGGGCTAGCTTCGAAGAAGTGGCTGACGTCCTGGGCGATTCAGTCGAAGTCGTCAAGAAACACTATGCCAAGTGGTCTCGGGGTCGCCAGAAGCGTGTTACCGATCTGCTTTCCCGCGTGCACGAGAATGCTGATTGGTCTGTCGACGGCGCGACACCAACTGTGACTTCCTGATTTAGACCCGAGTTCTGGATCGGGATTCTTGCTCTATTTCTATTAAAGCCAGGAACGCGCATCAATCCCTGCCCGAAACCTAGCCTGGCAGACGAAAGCGACGCGCAACGCAGTAAGTACTGAGCCCCGGTCAGTCTTCCCTCCCCTAAACCATCCATAAAACCAACCCCTCGAGAGCGGCCACGTGTGCGACACGTGTGCCGCTTTTTCTATTTTCAGGAGGCAGCATGGCTCGAAAAACCGGGCAGATCATCCGCCGTGGATCCAGCATCTGGCTGGTTCGTATCTACATCGGCCGTGATCCGGATACCCGGAAACGGGTGTACATCGCCAAAAGCATACACGGCGGTCTGCGGGACGCGCAGGCCCACCTCAACCGCATGCTCGCGGAGCGCGACCTGGGACGAAACATCCGCTCGTCCCGGCAAACCCTCGGCCAGTACCTGGAGCACTGGCTCGACATCTCAGCCCGGCCGCGACTGCGGCCGAAGAGCTATCGCGACTACTCTTCACTGCTCACACGGTACATTTGCCCACGGCTCGGTGCGCGCCCGCTGGGAGAGCTTTCGGCAGCAGAAATCCAGACGCTCTATAGCGAATTGCTCGACCGAGGACTCTCCGCGCGCACTATCCGCTACATCGCACCTCTCCCTCGCTATCTCAGCGACAGACACGGTCCGGACGACAGGACCGAATTTATCGGTGCAACGCATCGCCCGCTAAGCGTTGAGTTGCAGGCAAACGCTGGCATCTTATCGCGGCTGACTGGAGTTCCGAGCGTGGAAAGATTCTTTGGAGGGAATCGGGCGAGCACCCCATTCATTCCGGGCGAGCCTTGGAGTGTGCGTGATCAGCCTTACATCCGCAGCATACCTGAGAACGAACCCGGTTCCGCAATCACCAACGCAAATATTGGGGGCGCACGGTACATTAACGCACTCTTCAGCGTTTGTGTCGGATTGAACTTTGGGCGCAGTTTATACATAAACGGATTTTGGAGTCCACACACCTCAAGGACAGAGTTTTGCGGTCAGACTTTCTTTGGCGCGCTTTCATCCGTGGATCCAGATGCTAATAATTCGTCCGTACGTACACGCCAGTGCGGCCAGGGCACTGATACCCCCCAGGGTTCTTGTGACGGTTCAAGCGGCTTTCCATCCTTTTTTTGTAAAACAATTTGCGGCAGACCGAGCATCGGTAGACGTAGGTAGGTCCTGACCGGTGGGAGCGCGATGCGGTCCTCACACGTGGAACACGAGGCGCCGGCGTAGATGGAGCAACGGCGAGTGGCCCTGTCGAGGTGATCTCGACAGCATAACGGGGCGTGAAGACCTGCGAGGTAACGGTTGCACCCTGCATCTTGTCGACACGATATAAGCGGTGCTCGCCAGAATCGCTCCGAATAGCATGCAAGACGTAATTGCCCTCCGTCGTCTGACGTAACGAATAAGGCTCGATGCGGCGGACTCGACCGTCATAGGTGAGGTCCACGCACAGTTGGTTTGCTGCAGCGAAACGGATAATCTCCAGCGTCGAACGAGAACGGATGGGAATGCCCATTGGCAGGACGCGAGTACGAACCGGACTTTCACCCGCGCCGTACTGAATAAAGGGGCGCGTCGGGATTTTCGTGCCGCTTGTGATCCAAGCGAATATTTCGGGGAGGGCACCCCAAAAATCGCTAAGGGGCGGAAGCACTGGGAGCTGGTGCGCCAGCATGTCCGACCACATTGCTTCAAGATCCATCCGGTGCGGCAACAGCGATTCTAGCGTCGGAACCGGGATGGACTTGAAGTCACACTTTTGCTGCAGTACATCAAGTAGCACTGAAGCCGCAGGACGGCTGTCCGTGTGACGGTAGAGGTTCACCACGTCGTAAAGGTCGCGCGGCCGTGTTCTTTCGCCGAGCGCGCGCAACTTCTCGGCGAAGGCTTCCTCGTACGCATAACAATTACTCCAGATGCCCTCTTCCGGGCGGTCTGTGTATGGATGAAATACCTCGCGGCGCATCGCAGGAAGGACCAGTCTCTCATCCGCAGTTAGATCGAGCTTAATCTTTGGCCAGCCGCCAGACGTCGGTGAGACGGGACCGCGATAGGGTATCTTTCCCTGACAACTTATGTGCCCGCGCGGGTTTTCGTAAATGTCGAATTCAACCTGCTCGGCGGGGAGGGTCAGGCCGGATTGTTCCGCCACCCACGATACAACCTCCTCAAACACAGGTATCAGGAAGTCCTCGTGAAGATGACTTCCATCGAGCAGTGTGAAATCGAGATCCTCCGAGAAGCGGTAGGTCTCGAAATAGCACTTCTTGAGGCAAGTGCCACCTTTAAATACCCAGTTTTCGGCGAGCTCCTCATGCGCGTTGATCCCAGCAAGAATCCAACCGAGCACGTAGTCCTTCTCGACAACGTTGGGCAACAGCGAGAAGGACGAAGCGGTTTCGAGGATGTCGCGGAGATCTATCATGCGGCACGATCTTTCCAGCGCTCGGGAACCCAGAGGCGCCAAGCGGTAAGAAGTCTTGGCGAGTCCAGCGCGGGGTCGAGCCGTGTATTTCCCTGTGTCAGACGGTCGCGGCAGGCCGCTGTGAGTTTCTCGTCATGTAGCAATGTTTCCGCCAGAAATCCGAGGCGTTTGAAAATCGCGCCGTTGCCATATGCCTCGGCATACCGGATCAGCAGGTCGCGGTCAGCCGACTTGTTGCCGAGATAGGTTTGAAGACAATCTGCCACATGATCGATGCCACCGCCAGTTTCAGGGACAGCAATCATATCGACCAGCGTGCGAGCGGCGTCGGAGACGGACACTTTAGTAGTCCCGCGCCACAAGGTCTTCAGTCCGAACAGACGCTTGGCAGAAGTGGCATGCAACACAAAAACTGCACCTTGCGCCGTTACGCGTTTTTTGACGACTCGACGGGTCGTGAAGACAAGTGTCTCGTTGAAGAGCTGCTCCGTCAGTTCCCAGTGGTGAGCGGCAGTCCAGCCACCGATATAGCACCGAGCAAACAGCGTAGGCACCAAGACCCAAGGATCGGGAATGACCTGTTCACTGTCTGGAAGGTCCAGTGGGATGGGAACGTAGAGGCCAGGGCCAACCCGCCGAAGCCACCCCTGCTTTCGCCAGCGTGACAGCAACTGTGCCGCCCGGGTGCGATCAACGTCGAGAGTCTGCGAGACAATGCCCACGGATACCACGTCCTTGCTGGCGCGGAGTACAGAGGCAAGCCGCGCGCGGGAGGCTGGCAGCATGTTTTTCGCGCGCTCCATACTATAATTAATAGCATATATTTAACATTTATTGGAAATATTGTGCGCAAACATATAGTCCAGCTGGCGCCACCAAAGATTAGGCTACGGTCTAATCGAGGCGAACGGGAATTGTTATGTGCATGAGCTGCCCACGGGAGTGGGATTGATCTCGCCAATGTACACAGGAACATACCCGCAAACGTAAGCTGCCAGCAATATCCAGTTTGCACCGTCGTTTTAAACTCCGGTGAAGCGCCATGCCCGTAGACTGACTCGCGATCAGCGAACCCCACTATTGCATGGTGTGCCATGCCTTCGCTGAGCCAGCGATGGTGTGCGGACTGAGCGCCACGCTTCGCAGAGAAACGGCTTCAATGAGAACATTTGGCGATTATCCCCCCCAAATGTCGGCGAGGTCTCAGCTTTCCGGTTGCGTCAGCCGGCTGCGAAAACATGGTGCGATGCCCGTTTGAACTAAGCCGCTGCGCGGCGGACGCTGCGGCATGTACTGTCGAGTAGTTTGTTGGCTGGGATAGCGTGTGGCTCACAAGGAGGTGCTTGTGACCCGACTACGTCAGCGGATGCTGGAAGAACTCCAGCGCCGCAACTATTCGCCGAACACGACTCGCAGCTACATTCACGCGATTGAGGATTTCGCCAGTTACTTCGGTCGGTCCCCGTACGTTCTGGGACCGGAACATATCCGGAAGTATCAGGTTCATCTGTTCCGGGACAGGAAGCTGTCGGCCGGAACGATTGAGGGCAGGACAGCCGCTCTGCGTTTTCTTTACGTGAAGACGCTGAAGAGACCATATCTGCACGATCAGATTCCGTTTCCCAAACGACAGCGACCCCTGCCCACGGTGCTCAGCCCGGAGGAAGTCGAGCGGCTGATCGCTTCGGCCCGGAACCTGATGCATCGCGCCATGCTCATGACCCTCTATGGAACGGGCGTACGCCGCACCGAACTGTGCCAACTCAGGGTAGACGATGTCGACAGCAAGCGCATGGTCATTCGTGTCCGTCATGGCAAGGGCGGACGGGACCGCGATGTACTCCTCAGTGCCACGCTGCTGGATACGCTACGGGAGTACTGGAAGTGGATGAAGCCGAAGACATATCTGTTCCCTGGAACGGTGAACGGCTGGCGCGCTGACAAGCCCATCACTCCCAAGGTGGTCTGGAACGCAGTCAACGAAGCGAAGATCCGGGCCGGTATTTCCAAGCGGGTTTCGCCTCACACGTTGCGCCACAGCTTTGCCACGCACATGCTGGAGGCCGGCGCCGACCTGCGCACCATCCAGGTTCTGCTGGGGCACGCAGAACTGGCGGACACTGCTGTCTATCTTCATCTGTCCCGTCGGCACTTGCAAGCCATCGCCAGTCCTATCGAGGCGATTGCCGTTTGCAGTCCCGACACCGTGAAGCGTTCGAGGAAGAAGATCAGACGATGAGCCGCGCCACCCTGGAGGTGGCCGACATCATCCGCGCAACTGGCGACAGTTTCTGGAACCAGCATGGAGCGCACCTTGCCTGGCCGCACCGCAAGGTGCTCGATGCCATCGTGCGATGCCGCACTGCCACTCTGGGCGGGCATCGCGATCGCTGCGCGGACTGCGGATATCAGGCCATCTCTTATAACTCATGCCGCAATCGGCACTGCCCCCGGTGCCAGGGGAACGCTCGCGCGAGGTGGCTTCGGGAGCGCGCGGCGGAACTGCTGCCCGTCCCTTACTTCCACGTCGTCTTCACGCTTCCCCACGAGCTCTCCGCACTGGCACTGGGCAACAAGCGGATCATTTACGACCTGCTTTACCATGCCAGTGCCGAAGCCATGCTCGAGATGGCTCGCGATCCGAAGCGCCTCGGAGCCGATATCGGCTTCCTCGGTGTGCTCCACACCTGGGGGCAGAACCTGCAGCATCATCCCCATGTTCACTACATCGTTCCCGCCGGCGGCCTGGCTGCCGATGGTTCCCGATGGGTTCCATCTTCCCAGCGCTTCTTCCTGCCGGTGAAGGCGCTCAGTTCCGCGTTTCGCGAGAAGTTCTGCGAGGACCTGCAGGATCTATACAAGGAGGGCAAGCTCCAGTTCCACGGAGCCCTCGCCCAGATCGCCAGCCCCTCGGCATTCGGCAGGTTCCTTCAGCAACTCAAAAAGGACTGGGTGGTCTACGCCAAGCCGCCCTTCGGCGGACCCGATCTCGTGCTGAACTATCTGGCTCGATACACCCATCGCGTTGCCATTTCCAACCATCGCCTGATCGGATTTCGTGATGGCCGGGTCTCTTTTCTCTGGCGAGATTACGCCCACGGCGGCAAGCAGAAGGTCATGACTCTTTCAGCCCATGAGTTCCTGCGCCGCTTCCTGCTTCATGTGCTGCCCCGCGGACTGGTTCGCATCCGCCATTTCGGCCTCTTCGCCAACCGCAACCGCAGCGCCATGCTCGCTCGCTGCCGGTCCTTGCTCGGCGCAACTACCCCGACCGAGTCTCCGGCACTGCCACAGCAACGTTGCCCCTCCTGCTCCGGGGCCATGCGCATCGTCGAGCGGCTCTCCTCTGCCCAGCTCTACTTCCGGATCCCAGAGCAGCCAACCCCACTGCGGAGGGCTTATGCAGATACCTCCTGAGATCCCTGCCATGATTCCGCTCTCTCCTACACCACACAGCCGACTCCGCGCGGAATCGCATACGTGTGCTCATGCATCGCTTCCCCACGTGTCCAGCCCCCAACCAGACCGCCGCGGCGATGCGCTTCAACTGATCACGACCCGATCGTCGGCTGCCACTGCGGACGCTGTACCTGCACTCCAAGGGCAGCGCTACTATTGAAATCCCATAGACGGTAGATCACCGCGCCCGCCGCAAGCGCAGCGGCTCACTTCAAACGCTCCTATCGAAACTGGCCAGCAATAGCTCGATCGAAGAACACTCTTTTCGCTCCTCGGCCAGTTCCGATTGGAAGCTAACGTTTTTGAGGATCTATCCTGAAAATTGCATCGAAGCCATTCAGGATGAATAAGTTATTCGATCTGCCGTCTGTGCTGACAAGTATCCGACATGGCGACTCTTCGGCAGGTGGCCAAATTCTGGCTGAGAACCCAGTCCGCTTAGAATCCCGAACACCGGCCCGTTTTTCAGGATCTATCTCTTGTTCGTCGCAAAAGCCATTCTGGATATGTGATTTGCCCCGTTTTCGTCAACCGACGGTCCATGACTGACATTGGACGAAGATGATCGTTGACGGGCCGGCGGTGGAGCGGAGCCAGCGGCAGAACGCTCTGGAACAGGAGTTCCACAGCGCTCAGGAGATTCAGCGGGTTCTCATTCCTGAGACCCTGCTCGTCATCGCTGGCTATTCACTCACCAGCGCTTACCTTGCTGCGCAGGAGGTAGGGGGCGACTTCTTCCAGATCATCCCGTTTGCCAGTAATGCGGGCAATCAATCCGCCATTATTGTGCTCGGTGACCCGGCTGCGATATTTAAGATCCACGCAAATCACGTTGCTCGACTCATTTCCTGTTCAGTCACGCAACGCCGGTGCTTCCTGGTTCCAAATAAGCGCCAAAGCCGCTATGTGAACGGCATCCAAAGAGACCGTGTCGCCAGTCGGACTTCACGCCGTAACCATTGATGTGCAGAATCTGAATTGAGTCTTGGGTGCCATGCCATCCAATACTCGTAACGCTCTAACTCTTTAGGGGGTGCAATCACGCGGACATGGAAGTG